>NZ_VFNP01000002.1:2535334-2852250 GCF_006715635.1 Streptomyces sp. SLBN-118 | reverse complement strand
GCAGTTCGGCACCCTGGAGGCCCTCGCGCCGGGCCGTGTCGATCTGGGCCTCGGGCGGGCACCCGGCACGGACGGTGCGACGGCCGCCGCACTGCGCCGCACCGAGCGGCTGAACGAGGGCGCGGACGACTTCCCGCAGCAACTGGCCGAACTCACCCGCTTCCTGGACGACGACTTCCCCGACGGCCATCCGTACGCCCGTATCCACGCCGTCCCCGGCCCCGTGCAGGGCCGCTCCGCCCGCCCGCCGATCTGGCTGCTCGGCTCCTCCGGCTTCAGCGCCCGGCTGGCCGGGGTCCTCGGTCTGCCCTTCGCCTTCGCCCATCACTTCTCGGCCCGGAACACGGTCCCGGCGCTCGACCTGTACCGCGAGACCTTCCGGCCGTCCGCGGTGCTGGATGCCCCCTACGCCCTGATCGGTGTTTCGGCGCTCGCCTCGGACGACGAGAAGGAGGCCCGCTGCCAGGTCCTGACGGGCGCGCTGTCCATGGTCCGGCTGCGCACCGGCCGCCCGGGTCTGATCCCGACGCCCGATGAGGCGGCGGCCTACCAATTCAGCCCCGTTGAGCGGGAGTTCGTGGACAGCTGGCTGGCGAACGTCATTCACGGCACGCCCGACGCGGTACGCACGGGCCTGGACGACCTCCACAAGCGCACGGGCGCCGACGAGTTGATGATCACGGCGAATGCGCACGGCGCCGACGCGCGGCTGCGGAGCTATGGCCTGATCGCGGATGCCTACGATCTGCCGGCTGTGTGAATCGACCGGCGGACATGCAGGAGCACGGGCGGCCCGCCGTAACGCTCAGACCTGAAGCGCGGGTTCGCCGATCAGCTCCGCGATCCGCTCCGGCGCCACCGCCCGCGAATACAGCCACCCCTGCCCCGTGTCGCAGCCGATCCGCCGCAGCCGTGACGCCTGCCCCGAGGTCTCCACGCATTCCGCGGTGACCGTCAGCCCGAGCCGGTGCGCCAGTTGGACCATCGCCTCGACGATCGTCTCGTCCGCCGGGTTCGGGTGCGCCTCGTCCTGGAAGCCGCGGACAAACGATCCGTCCAGCTTCAGTACGGATACCGGCAGCCGGCTCAGGTACGCCAGGTTCGAGTAGCCCGTCCCGAAGTCGTCGATCGCGATCTGCACGCCCATGTCGCTCAGCGCCTGGAGCGCCTGGAGCGGGCGGCCCGCCGAGCCCATCACCGCCGATTCGGTGAGCTCCAGCTGCAGCAGATGGGGCGAGAGTCCCGTCTCGGCCAGGATGCCCGCGACGTCGGCGACCAGGTCGGAGTCCCAGACCTGCCGCACGGCGACATTGACGCTCACGAAGAGCGGCGGTACCTCGGGGTGGTCTTCTTGCCACTGGCGGGCCTGGCGGCACGCCGTACGCAGGACCCACCGCCCGAGCTGGACGATCGAGCCGTCCTCTTCGGCAATGCCGATGAACCGATTCGGCGCCAGCGTGCCGAACTGGGGATGATTCCACCGAACAAGCGCCTCGACACCCCGCGTGACCCCGTCCGCCATCCCCACCAGCGGCTGGTACTCCAGCGTGAACTCCCCGCGTTCCACGGCAGGCCGCAGGGTCGACGAGAGCGCCTGACGTGTCATCCGGTACGCGTTGCGCTCGGGGTCGAAGAGCGTCCAGCGGGCCTTGCCGTCCGCCTTCGCCCAGTACAGCGTGGTGTCCGCGGCCTGCATCAGGCCGGTGGCGGTGGTCCCGGAGACCGACCGTTCCACGACGCCGATCGACGCCGACACCGAAAGCCGCTGCCCGGCCAGGTCGAACGGCTGCTGCAGCGTGGCCAGTACGCCCCGCGCCAGATCGGCGAGTTGTTCCGTGCCGGTGGAGTCCTCGACCAGGATCGCGAACTCGTCGCCGCCCAGCCGTGCCACCAGGTGCCCGCCGCCGCGCGCGTAGCCGTCGCTGTCCGCGCACTCGGTCAGCCGCGCGGCGACCGCGGCGAGGAGCCGGTCACCGACCCGGTGCCCGAGCGTGTCGTTGACCGCTTTGAAGCCGTCGAGGTCGAGATAGCAGAGGCCGATCCGCCCGGTCGAGCCGTGGTCGTACGCCGATGATTCGAGTGCCGTCGACAGCCGCTCGAAGAACAGCGCGCGGTTGGGCAGCCGCGTCACGGCGTCGTGCATCTGGAGATGACGCAGCCGGGCCTGGAGTTCACGGCGGTCGCTGATGTCCGCGATGGACAGCAGGACATTGCGGCTGTCGGGCACGGGCGCCACGGTCACCTCGGCCCACAGGGTGCGTCCGTCGGGGTTCTTGAGGCGGCGCGCGCAGCGGAAGCGGGACCGTCGGCCGCGCAGCACTTCCCGGTACGCGTGCCAGGTGCGGCGGTCCGATGCCAGGTCCACGAGATCCGCGGCGAACTGATCCTGCAGGGTCACGGGTTCGGTGCCCAGCAGCGTGGCGAGTGCCGCGTTCGCCGTGACGACCAGGCCTTCGTGGTCGACGACCGCCATCGCGAGGTGCGCCGCGTTGAACGCGGCCCAGTGGTCACGCAGTTCCTTGGCGCCGGCATTGTGACGCTCCGTGACCGATGGTCGGACATTCCCGGGGACTGCGACTCCCGCGGGCCCTGTTCCTTCGGAGGTTCCGCTCACGGCTCGCTCCCGCAGTGCAGTTGTGTCGTCCAGGGTCGTACAGATGTGGTCGGGAAGAGGTCGGGAAAGTGAGCCGATCATAGAGCCAGGCGCCTGGGCCGTTCCAGCGACGAGGCTCGCGAGCAGTCCCCTCCACGCCTTCGGCCGATCGTTTCTGCACAGGTCCTGGCAGGGCCCGACTCCGTCCTGACCGAATGTGACGTTCCGTGAGCCATCGGAGTGTCGTCGGGTCTCGGGTCGGTGTCGGGACGGTGTCGGGTCGGTCACCCAGGTGGGGCAGCGGAACAGGGCGTACTACCTCAAAACAGCACAGGGTGGTTGAGGTGTCCCCCATTCCGCAGCCGGAGGTCCACGTGGAGGGTCAGCACTCAGCCGAGGGAACACCCGGGGGAGTGGAACGCGTAGGTCTGCGCAGCGCCGCCGCCGCGCTCACGTCCCTCATGGCGCTCGCCGCCACCTCCTTGGTCGCGGGCCCCGCGGTGGCCTCCACGGCATCGGGCCCCTGCGCCCTTCACCGCACCGCGGCGCACCACTCCCTGGGCGTCGACACCTGGAACCCTGCGTATCCGCGACCCGCCCGGACCCTGAACGCGGTCGTGGTCTTCCTGTCGTTCCCGGACCATGTGCCGGAGAACGCGCCGGCGGAGCTCGCCGCCGACCACTTCCCGGCCACCAGCACGTTCTTCACGCGCGCCTCCTACGGCAGGTTCTCGCTGCGGGCCGATCCGCAGCACCAGTGGGTGACGATGCCGAAGGCCTCGACGGAGTACGGGATACGACGGGACTGGGGGTCCGAGCAGCGCAACGCCTATCTGCGTGACGCGCTCGGCGCCGCCGACGCGGGTGTGGACTTCTCGCGCTACGACATCGTCTATCTGGTCGCCGACCCGGACGCGCCCGGCGTGGACTCCGACGCGACGAAGGTCGTCAATCTCGACCAGCCGCTGCGCGCCGACGGAACCGACATCAACCGGGTCGTCACCGTCTTCGAGCGGCATCCGCCGGACCGCAATGTGCTGGCCCACGAGACCGGGCACATCTTCGATCTGCCGGACCTCTATCACCGGCCGGTGGACGGGCAGGGCGACTGGGACACCTACGTCGGCGACTGGGATGTGATGGGCAGCCAGTTCGGACTGTCCCCGGACCTCTTCGGCTGGCACAAGTGGAAGCTGGGGTGGCTGGACCGGCAGGCCGTGCGGTGCGTGACCAGGACGGGGCTGATCACGCTGGAGCCGATCTCCGCCGCGCCGGCGCCGGGCGCGAGCCTCGGCACCCGGCTCGCGGTCGTCAGGACCGGCGAGGACACGGCGCTCGCGATCGAGGCGCGCAGCGCGACGGGCAATGACGAGGCGACCTGCACGGAGGGTGTGCTGATCTACCGCGTCCAGTCCGACGAGGTCTCGGGCGGCGGCCCGGTCGAGGTCGTGGACACACACCCGCGGACGGCGGCGTGCTGGGACGAGTCGGTGTACCCGCCGCTCGCGGACGCGCCGCTGGGGGTCGGCGAGACGTTCACGCTGCCGGGGGCGCCGGGGGAGCGGACGCGGGTGGAGGTGGCGGACCGTACCCGCGCCGATGGGTGGACGGTCCGGATCTCGACGGTGTAGCCCGCGGGGCGTGTGGCTTCCGGGCGGCTTCTGGACGATTCCCGGATGGCTCCTTGCGGTGGCTGCCGGTGACTTCCGGGCGCACGAAAAGGCCCCTCGCTTCCGCGAGGGGCCTTTTCCGTCTGTGCGCCGCCAGGGACTCGAACCCCGGACCCGCTGATTAAGAGTCAGCTGCTCTAACCAACTGAGCTAGCGGCGCCTGCTGACGTCGTAGACCTTAGCATCCTGGTCGGCGGGAGGAAAAATCGATACTCGGACGCTCGGCGACGCTGCCGCACGGGCCGCCCGGACGCATGCCCAGAGCATCACCTCGGGCCCCGGAAGCCAGGGGTGCCGGGTGTCGGGAGCCACCAGCCAACGCGGTCCGGAGGTCGTGTGGCCCTGGGTCAGCGGGGGGACGGTCACCGCGTCGCCGATGCCGTGACAGAACAGCGGAGGCACCGCCTCGCCCCACTCCTCCCAGTCGAGCAGGGACGGCAGCCGCTGCGCGGTGCCGGGGGCGGTGAAGAGCAGCATCCGGCCGCGGTGCGTGGCGACGGGGCCGGATCCCGGCCCCTCCTCCCACAGCGCGTCGAGCATCCGGCGGCCGAAGACCGCGGGCACGTTCACGACATCGAAGACCGAGCCGCAGGGGAGCACGGCGGGGGCGGTCGGGCGGCTCTCCCAGAGGGCGAGCATGGAGCGCGGATGGGGGCCGGCGGAGGTGAGCCAGCTGCCGCCGGGGTGTGTGACATGGGCGGTGTGGTGCCCGCCCTCGCCCCTCAGGAGGGCGAAGATGTCGGTCCGGCGCTCGTCGTCACCGGCGCCGGGGCTCAGCAGGGAGTGTTCTCGCAGCCATGCGCTCATGCGAGAAGATCTACCGGGAGTGACGGCTCGGTTTCTGAGAGTTGGCGAAAACGGGGACAGGATGTGACGGGCGGGAGTATCTTGCGCACCGGCATATGCAGGGTGGGATGTTCCGGGGGCGTGGGGCGGCCGTCACCGGTGATCTAGGGGGTGCCCTTGCGCTGCAGCTCGCGGCCGAACTCGATCATCTTCTTGGCATAGTCGGCCGTCCACTCCGCCCGCTCGGCGATGTCCGCGGGGGTCAGCCGGTCGAAACGGCCGGGGTCGGCGAGCTGGGCCGCCGCGAGGGCCTGGAACTCCACCGCCCGGTCGGTGGCCGCCCGGAAGGCGAGGGTCAGCTCGGTCGCCCGGGCCAGCAGCTCCCGGGGGTCCTCGATCGACTCCAGGTCGAAAAAGTGCTCGGGGTCCGCGGCGGCCTCCGACGGCTCGAAGAGCAGCGGTGCCGGTCGCAGCTTCCGCTGGCTCCGCTCGGGTTGCGCCATGTGGTTCTCCTCCTCGCACAGGTTCGGCCCCGTCCCGGCCGCCCCCCGTTGACCTTGTTCTCTGATCTGTTTTCCGGCCGATTTCTGCCCATGGCCGTCTTCTATTGTCGCGGCCCGCGCAAGAGCGCCTGCGGAGTCCGGCTCACGCCGCGTTCCGCCAGGTGGGCGGGCAGCGCGACTCACGGGCGCCAGCTCACGCGGTGTTCCGCGAGGTGCGCGAGCACCGCGTGGTTGGCTTCCCAGCCGTCCGGGAACTTGACCGTGACGCCCAGCTGGACCGGCTCCGTCGAGGGGTGCTCGTCCAGGAGGTCGCTCACACCCGCGCGGCACACCACGATGCACGCGTGGCGGTGGCGTGACGCCAGCACGCACAGCCTGCCCGTCTCCAGATGGAACGCGGTCGCGTCCGGGCGGCCCGACAGCGGGTGCAGCACGACCGTGACGTCGAACTCCCGGCCCTGCAGGCGGTTGGCCGTGTCCACCGTGACATCCGCGACGCCCACCTCCGCCAGGGCCGCCCGTACCGCCGCCGCCTGGTCGCGGTGGGCCGTGCCGACCGCGATCCGGTCCGCGGTCACCGGGACCGGATCCGGGGAGCGCTCACAGACGGCCGCGCCGCCGCGGTCCAGCAGCCTGCGGACGACCAGGGCCACGGCCCGTACCGCTTCCGGGTCCGTACGGGGCGTGTGCCGGGCCGGCAGCTCCAGCAGGCCCCAGCCCGACTCGGCCGCCTCGTCCAGCACCCGGTCGGGGCCCGAGCCGCCCGACGCCACCCCGAAGGCCAGGCGCCGCTCTGACTCGCCCGTGCCGCTGCGGAAGGGCGTGTACGGATAGAACGCGTCGGAGACCAGCGGCGCGGCCGACGCCGGGAGCCGCCAGGACACCGGCAGCCGATGCTGCGGCAGCTCCGGATTGTGGGCGAGCAGCGTCGAGACGGCGCTCGCGGACGGGTCGTACGAGAGGCCGGCCCACTGGTCAGCGCCGACGATCGAGAACGGGTCCAGCTGACCTGGGTCGCCCACGAACAGCGCCCGCTCGAAGAGCCCGGCGACGGCGAGCAGCGCGTCGGAGCGCATCTGGTACGCCTCGTCGACGATGGCGTGGCGCCAGGGCTCGACGCCCTGCACATGCGCCCACTTCGCGGCGGTCGAGATGACGATCTCCAGGCCCGCGAGGTCGCCGGCCTTCGCCGACGTGCGGACGTTGTCCAGTTCGTCGAGTGCCTTGTCGTACGGGTCGGGGTCATTGCTGTGCAGCCGCCCGACCGGCAGCTCGGGCTCCTTCTCGGCGAGCCGCAGTACGAGGTCGTCCACCTGGGCGTTGGTCTGTGCGATGACCATCAACGGCCGTCCGGCCGCGGCCAGTTCACATGCGGCGTTCACCACGAGGGTGGACTTGCCCGCGCCGGGCGGTGAGTCGACGACGACGCCGCGGTGGGCGCCGTCCAGAGTGTCGGCGAGGATCGCGCCGGTGGCCCGCGCGGCCTCGGCGGCCGGGTCGAAGGCGTGCCGCGTCACAGCAGATCCTCCGCAGTCACCGGGTCCGGACTCTCCGCGGCCGTGCCCGGAGGCCCTCCGTGGGTCCACGGGGTCTCCTCCGGGTCCGGCAGCTTCGGGCCGCCTCGCTGGTCGTGCTCGAACAGGGTCCAGGCGATCCGTTCGCCCTTCTCCGGTACGGAGCCTTTTGCAGGGTCCTTGGAGCGGCCCATCCGGTCGGTGAGTCGCAGCACCAGCGTCCCGTCCGACTCGTACCGCACGAACTGGGCCGTCTGCGGTTTGCCGTCCAGCGAGCGGTACACCTTGGCCCGCTCGCCCAGGTGCGGCCGGTCGTCCGTACGGACCGTGAGCAGCGGGCGGGGGCTCGGCCGTTTCGAATCGGACCAGGCCATCACGACCTCGGTCACCTCACCCAGGAACGCCTCGCCCGCGAGTCTCCGCCCGGCCAGCACCAGCGGGTCGTCCAGCGCCTCCTGCGCCTCCAGCTGAGCCTGAGCCGTCTCGCGGGAGGCCAGCTTCTGTGCGGCCGTCACCGCGTCGTCGCGTCGTGGCTGCGGCGGCTCGCCCGCGCGGACGCGGTCGCGGTGCGCGGTGAACGACCAGCGGTCCCGCGTCCAGCGGTCGGCCGCTCGGGGCCCCTCCGGCAGGGCACGCAGCAGCTCCAGGCTGCGCCACACCGCGTGCCAGGTGGGTTCCAGCTGGGTCAGCACAAGGCGGCGGATCTCCCGCTCGGCGAGGGCGAGTTCACCCAGCCGGGCATCCGCCTCGGCGCCGTCCTCGGCAGCCCCGAGGGCCTGGCGTGCCCGGTCGTACCGCTCGACCGCAGGGGCCAAGAGCCTGTTGTCGAAGGCCGGGTCGGTGGCCGGACCGGCGGGCGGGCACAGCAACTGGCCCCGGGCGTCCCGGGCCAGCTCCGCCCGCAGCGCCGCCTGAGCGCCCGACTCGCCCTCGGGGGGATCGATCCAGGCGAGCAGCGCACCGAGGTGCTGGTCCTCCAGCGAGGACTGTCCGGTCGCCCAGTGCCGCCCCAGCAGATCGGTCGCGGCGAGCAGCAGCGAGGAGCCGGGCACCCGGGCCCGCTCGCCGTAGTGCGTCAGCCAGCGGCCGAGCAGCGGGACGCGCGGCGGCGCGGGATAGGGCGCGTCGGGGTCCTGCTCCGCGGTGCGCCGGAAGCGCATCGAGCGCCCCAGCAGCCGTACGAAGTCGATGCCCGCCCGGCTCGGCACGATCAACTGCGGTGCGTCCGCGCACAGTTCGACCTCGACCTTGACCCGCTTCCCGGTCTCGGGATCGCTCTCTCCCCCAGCCTTCGGCCGGGAGGTGCCCCAACGCTCGGTGGGCTCCACGTCGTCGGCGTACGCGTCCAGGTGCGGCAGTACGGCGTCGGCGAGCTCGGCGAGAAAAGCGAAGCGCAGATCGCGGTCGCGCGGCTGAGCCACGACCAGCAGCCGCGGCTCGTCCTCGTCGGTGCCGACCAGCGCGCCCAGTGGTGCCCCCGCCTCACCGGCCGTCGTCAGCGGTACGAGAACCAGCGGACGCTCGGACAGATGCCGGTGCCGCACCGTCGCGAGCGGTGTGGCCCGCCCCGACTCCACGGCCTCCAGCCGGGCGAGCGTGGAGATCAGCGACATCCGGCCGCCTCCAGCGCTTCGGCCCGCAGGGCCGCGGCCCGGCGCAGGGCGGCGACCGCCGGGTCGTCGGGGTCGCCTGCCGTGCCACGGGCAGCGGCCAGGACGTCGCCGATGGTTGTCAGACCGCCGAGCTCGCCGCGCACTCCGCGCCCCAGCGCCTCCACCGCGCCCGCCTCACGGGAACGGTCACGGCAGTGGAAAGCCAGCTCGCACGCGGCCAGGCACTCGGGGGCGTACGCGGCCGATACCGACTCGACCGCTGCCATCAGCTCGTCGGTCGGGCGCTCCACATCGAAGGTCGTGCCCTCGGGCAGAGCCGCGGCGATGTCCTCGATCCGGGTCAGCCTGGCCAGCTGGCGGCGGGTGACCGACAGTTGCTTGCGTACGTCGACGACGGACGCGGTCGGCAGATTTGAGAAGTCCTTGGGGCAGACCAGCAGGACCGCATGGGCCACCCGCGCCCCGTCCGTGAGCGAGGCGACCCGCTCCAGCGCCAGTACGTACACCGCGGCCTGCCGCGCGGCCGCGCCCACCTTCGCCGCGTCCGCCGAGGCGTCGATCATCGGGAAGGACTTGATCTCGACGACCGTCCACGTCCCGTCCGGGTGGACGACGACCGCGTCCGGCTCCAGATAGGCGGGGGAGCCCGCCACCTCCAGCGCCAGCATGGGGTGGTCGAGCAGCGTCCACACCGTCGCGGCGGTCGCCTCGCGCAGCGCCAGCGCCGTACGCGCGGCCCGGCCCTCGGGCCCGGCGGCCGACAGATCCGGCACCCGGACCTCGGCAGGGGTGTCCACACCGAACAGCCGCGTGAGTTCCTTGCCGCCGTCGGCCTTCACCTTCGCCTCGAAGGCATTGCCGCGCATGAAAGCGAACTGGGACTGACCGAACGCCGCCGGGGATCCCAGCGCGGAGGCGAGTGCCGCCTTGTCCACCCCGGCTCCGTCCAGCAGCGCGCGCCGCTTGCAGCCGGGGTTGGCGGCGAGGGCGGCCAGCGCGCGGGCGTCGAGCGGATGGGGCTGGGCGGCGGGACCGCGCAGCTCAGCGAGCCGCTGCCGTAGTGCTGTCGTCGGCGCCTGCGGAGGTGGTCCGCTGTCCAGGGATTCGCTCACCCGCGGAAGTCTCGCATCCGGCACCGACAATCGGGGACTGCGAGCCGGAAGGGGTGGTCGCGAAGTGCGTGCGCACACGGTCGGCGAGACGCAGCGCGG
The DNA here is from genome assembly GCF_006715635.1 of Streptomyces sp. SLBN-118. Taxonomy (NCBI): domain Bacteria; kingdom Bacillati; phylum Actinomycetota; class Actinomycetes; order Kitasatosporales; family Streptomycetaceae; genus Streptomyces; species Streptomyces sp. SLBN-118. The sequence goes on along the minus strand of NZ_VFNP01000002.1, from coordinate 2,842,360 downwards.
GCCTGGTCAGACGGGCGCCGGCGCCCATCACGGCGCATCCGGCGACCGCGTCGAGGAAGTAGTGGTTGGCCGTGCCCATCACCACGAGCGTGGTGAGCAGCGGGTAGCCGACACCGAGTGCCTTCATCAGGGGCGTACGCCCGTGGCGCCACAGCATCACGCCGCACCACAGAGCCCAGCCGACGTGCAGACTCGGCATCGCGGCGTACTGGTTGGTCATCCCGCCCATCCCGCGCGGGGCGCTCGCCTCGCCGCCCCACCAGCCGTACGAGCTGTACTGCGCCATGGTGTCGACGAAGCCGTGGCCCGCGTCGAGGAGCCGTGGCGGGCAGGTCGGAGTGAGCGTGAAGCCGACGAGGCCGAGAAGCGTGGAGAGCATCAGCCAGGTGCGGGCGGCCCGGTAGCGGGCGGGGCGCCGTCGGAAGAGCCAGACCAGGATGGCCGGGGTGACCAGATAGTGCAGCGAGGCGTACGCGAAGTCGGCGGGTATGCCGAGCGCGGGGGTGCTGGTGAAGAGGCGGTTGAGCGGGTGTTCGGCGTTGAGGAGGAGTGCCTTCTCGGCCCGGAGTATCGCCAGGCCGTGGTCGACCGCGGTGGTCACGTCCCCCCGCGCGAGCAGCCGGCCGGCCGAATAGGCGGCGTAGACCACGGCGATCAGCGTCAGCTCGGTCCACCAGCGGGGCCGATGGCGGGGCGCGGTGTACGGCATCCGAACGTTTCTCCATTTGTGTTCAGGCGGCCATCGGCCAACCGCTCAACCGTACGGTGTACGAGAGGATGCTCGGGCGTCGGGTCCCGACTTTTGGAGGACGCTGAGATCCTCCAGGAGGTTGCCTTGAGTTCAGGTGCGAGATGATGGAACGACACCGCTCGTGAACGGCTCGTGAACCTCAGGAGAGCTCTCATGGCACCGCGCATCCTGCTCGCCCGGCACGGCCAGACCGAGTGGTCGCTCTCCGGCAGGCACACCGGCCGGACGGACCTGCGCCTGCTCGAAGAGGGCAGGCGCGGGGCGAAACTTCTGGGCGAGCGACTGCACCGCGCCCCCTGGTCGGGCCTGGAGTCCGTCGAGGTCCGCACGAGCCCGCTGGTGCGGGCGCGCGAGACCTGCGCGCTGGCGGGATTCGCGGAACGGGCGACCGACTGGGACGCGCTCATGGAGTGGGACTACGGGGCGTACGAGGGCCTGACCCCGGGGGAGATCTGGGCGGACCGCCCGGACTGGTTCATCTGGCGCGACGGCGTCCCCGAGGGAGAAACACTGGCCGAACTCGGCGCCCGCGCGGACGAGGTGGTGCAGTGGGCGCGCTCGGCGGACCGTGACGTCCTGGTCTTCGCCCACGGCCACATCCTGCGTGTCCTGGGCGCGCGGTGGCTGGGTCTGGACCCGTCGTTCGCGGCAACGATCCGGCTGGACCCGACGTCGCTGTCGGTACTGGGGTGGGCGTACGGGGAGCCGGCGCTGGACCGCTGGAATGACACGGGTCACATGGAGCTGTAATTCAGTCCGGTGGGGCCCCGGACGAAGTCGAGGGAAGGGGCGGGGTGGGGAACAGGCCCCCCGCAGCCGCCCCGCGCCCGCCTACGCCCGCCGCACCGAGTCCCCGACCCGGTCGAGGAACGCATCCACCCCCTCCGCCCCCCTCTGCTTCCCCAACCCCCGCGCCGTCTCCGACAGCATCGACTGGATGCGCGTCGACCGGACCTCCTCCAGCATGTCCAGCACCTGCTGGCCCGCCCACGCCGCCTCGGCCGGTGCGCCCGCGTGGGCAAGGTCCAGGGCCAGTTCCGCCCGGTACAGCGCCAGGTTGCGGGTGAAGCGGTGGTCCTGCAGGGACACCGCCCGGCGGGCGTGGCGGGCCGCCCGGGACCATTCGCCGAGGGCCGACCGGCACTGGGCCTGCAGCGCCTCCAGCTCCGGTTCGCCGAAGAAGGACATCCACTCGGGGTCCGTGTCCGCCGGGCCACGGTCGAAGTAGGCGTGGGCCCGCGCCAGGGACTTCTCGCAGGCGCCGCGGTCCCCGAGCCCCGCCCAACCCCCGGCCTCCCGCAGCGAGAGCAGCGAAAGCAGCCGCGCCGAGGCCACCCGGCGTGCCGCCCCCTGGCCCGCCTGGGCCGAGCGCACGGCCTCCCGGTACCGGCCCGCGTCCCGGGCCAGGAACGACGCGTTGCAGAAGGCGTGCGCCTCGAGCGCCGCGTCGCCCGCCACCCGCGCCGTCGCCAGCGCCTCCGCGTAGTGCGAGCGCGCATCCTCGAAGCGGCCCGAGTCGTGCGCCAGCCAGCCCACGGAGATGGCGAGTTCGCCCGCACCCGAGTGCAGCCGGTCCGCGGTCGAGCGCCGTGCCGCCGTGCCCGCGTCGAGCAGGGCGTATGCCGTGCGCAGCGGCTGTGCGGCCTGCTGGTAGAGCCCGTCCGCGCCGTGCCGGTCGTCGAGCAGCCGGATCCGCCGTACCGCTTCTTCGACGGCGTTGACCTCCGCCTCGCCGACCCGGCGCCCGCTGGGCACAAGACCTGGTCCGAGCCCGAGGGACGCGGCCGCCACCGTGGTGGTGCCGCTCGTCATGAATGCGCGACGCAGCACGTCGCTCTCCTCGTTGATGTCGCTGTGGATGTCGAAAGGGCGGTAGGGATGCGCCGGCTCGGGCCCTCTGCCCTGTGCGGCCCGTCCGCCCCGCCCGCCCCGCACCCGTTCCCGTGCCGTGAAGCCCAGGTCGGCCAGCGTCCGGCCGGGGAACATGTGCAGGAACACCCGCTCGTACGCGTAATTGGGGCAGCGGATCTCACCGGCCTCGACCCGCCCCACGTAGCGGGCGTCGCACGAGACCTGTTCGCCGATCTCCCGGGCGGCCTTGCGTACCGCCGCCGCGAACTCTCCCGGCGAGCGCTGCCCTCGCAGCCTGCGGAAGGCGAGATTGGGAACCGCCCGTGATGCCTGCCGTGCCTGCTCTGATGCCTGTGACGACGACGCCATGGCGGAGCCCTCTCTTGGTGCACCGTGTTCCGGCGGAGCAAGAACGTACCTGCTGTGACGGCTCGTACACGCTCGGTTTGGCTACAAAAGGGATATCTCCACCTCGATCTGCCATGAAATGCCATCCTTTGCGGCGGCGTGCCGCCGTAGCCCTTGACGCGTAAGGGCGTTGAACCACATGGAGGCGCGGTACGTGTCTCCACTCGAGCGAGGAGGGGATCCCCTTGTCGGAGGTCGGCATGGAGACCGGCGCCCTTGGCGGCTCAGGCACGACTGCGACGACAGCTCGCCACAGACCCACCCCGGACAGCAGCGCACCACCTCACGACGCACCGGACCACACCCCGCCGCCCGTCGAAGCCGCCGAGCCCACCGGATCAGCCGGATCCGCCGAGCCCTGCGACCTGGTGACCGTCCCCGCCCGCCAGGGGCTCGAAGCGGTCGACATCCTGCGCCGCGGTGCCGCCCCCGCCGTCGGCCCCGTACTTCACGACGGCAGCTGCGACACCCTCGGCTTCCTGGTGCCTCCGGGCACCGCCGACGGCTGGGACATGCCGGGCAGTGCCTGTACGCAGACCTCGGGACGCGGCCTGCGCATCCCCGAGGTGCCCCCGGTCACCGGCTCCGGCTGGCTGCTTCCGCCGGACGGCACGGACCCGGTCACCGACCCTGAGATGCTGCGCGAGGCGCTCGGCGAGGCGGCCAGGCTGATCGAGGCCGCCGACAACTGCCGCTGAGCCCTCGCACCGGCTCTGTGCCGATAATGGGTTGATGGCAAGAAACAGGCGCCGCAGCCGCACGGGCGGGGCAGGCAGCCCCGAACCTGTCGTCGAGAAGGTCGACGGCGGGCTCGCCGAGCTGATACCCGACCGTGAGCGGCCGCGCGGCTGGACGCTGCTCATCGACGGCGCGCCGCAGTCCCATGTCGACCTCGACGACCCGGTCCATCTCTCCTTCGAGTACCAGCGCCGCCTCGGCCATGTCATCGACCTCGCCGCCCCGCCCGGCCGCCCCCTCCAGGCCGTTCATCTCGGCGGCGGCGCCTTCACGCTCGCCCGGTACATCGCGGCGACCCGCTCCCGCTCAACCCAGCAGATCGTGGAACTGGACGCCCCGCTGGTCCAACTGGTGCGCCGGCAGCTTCCGTTGGATCCGAGCGCGCGAATACGTGTCCGGTCCACCGACGCCCGCGCCGGTCTCGGCAAGGTGCCGGACGGCTGGGCGGACCTGGTGATAGCCGATGTCTTCAGTGGCGCTCGCACCCCCGCGCATCTGACCAGTACGGAATTCCTGGCCGAGGTGCGCAGGGTCCTGGCGCCGGGCGGGTTCTACGCCGCGAACCTGGCCGACGGGCCGCCGCTGGCGCATCTGCGCGCCCAGGTCGCCACGGCCGCGGCGGTCTTCCCCGAACTCGCGCTCGCCGCCGACCCGACGGTGCTGCGCGGGCGCCGCTTCGGCAATGCGGTGCTGCTCGCCTCGGACGTCCCGCTGCCCGTCGCGGAACTGACCCGCCGCGTGGCGGGAGACCCGCACGCCGGCCGGGTCGAACACGGCAGGGCGCTGGCCGACTTCACGGGAGGCGCGCCCGCGGTGACGGACGCGAGCGCGAAGCCGTCACCGATCCCGCCGCCCGCCGCTTTCCGCCCGTAACGCGTAACGCGTAACGCGTAACGCCTGACGCCTGACGCCTGACGCCTGACGCCTGACGCCTGACGCGTAACGCCTAACGCTGGTCGAACTCCACCATCGGCGGATGGCCGTTCCAGGTGCAGAAGACCGAGCTCTCATGGCCGTCCCGGGTGAACGTCACCCGGATCCACTCCGGTTGCTTCCAGACCTGCATCTGCCACCCCGCGTCCGGAGTCGCCGACACCAACTCGGCCCATGTCCTGCGGAGGTCGAAGACGACCCGGCCACCGTCGACGGTGTAGCCCTTCACGTTCCCCGCCGTCGGCGGCGAAGGGGTCTGCGAGTAGGGCGGCTTGGTTTCGCTCGGCTTGCCCGCCGAAGCGGTGGCCGACGGCTTGCGGCTCTTGTCCGGCGCGGCCGGTTCCGACGCGGTCGCGCTCGCCGGCCGCTGTGTACTGGACACCTGTGGCTTCGCGCCCTGCGTGGTAGTCGCGTCCGCGCTGATGGGCAGCGCGCGCGGACGGTCGTACGCGGTACCGGACATGACGGTATGGACGCCCCACCAGGAGAGCGTGACTGCGGCTCCGGTGGACAGCGACCACGCCATGGCATGTACGAGTCCTCGATGCATCCCGGCCATACTGCACCACGCGCCCCACGTCTGTCCCGGACAGGGTCTTCTGTCCCGGACAGGGTCTGACGGGGACTCCCGTACTCCGGATGGCGTACGGTGCCGCCCATGGCAAGTGTGCTCGTCGTCGAGGACGACCAGTTCGTGCGCTCCGCCCTCATCCGGCACTTGACCGAGGCCTCCCACACGGTGCGGAGCGTCGGCACAGCCCTTGAGGCGCTGCGCGAAGTGGCCCATTTCCGTTTCGACGTGGTCATCCTCGATCTCGGTCTGCCGGATCTGGACGGGGCCGAGGCGCTGAAGATGCTGCGCGGCATCACTGACGTACCGGTGATCATCGCCACCGCGCGGGACGACGAGACGGAGATCGTCCGGCTGCTCAACGACGGCGCCGACGACTACCTCACCAAGCCCTTCTCGGTGGAGCACCTGTCCGCGCGGATGGCCGCCGTGCTGCGCCGCTCGCGGGCCGCCGCCGGAAAGGCCCCGCCCTCGCGCGTCATCCAGGTCGGCGGGCTCTGCATCGACCCGTTGCGCCGCCAGGCCGAGCTGGACGGGGCGGCGCTCGACCTGACCCGCCGCGAGTTCGACCTGCTGGCCTTTCTCGCCGGGCGGCCCGGCGTCGTCGTTGCGCGCAAGGAACTGCTCGCCGAGGTGTGGCAGCAGAGTTACGGCGACGACCAGACCATCGACGTCCATCTGAGCTGGCTGCGGCGCAAACTCGGTGAGACGGCGGCCAGGCCCCGCTATCTGCACACCCTGCGGGGTGTCGGTGTGAAGCTCGAACCTCCGAACGGACACATGTCATGAGATGGGCACTGGTCAAGGTCTGCCTCGCCGTCACGGTGATGGTCGTGGTCGCCTTCGCCGTCCCGCTGGGCATCGTCATCAAGGAGATGGCCAGGGACAGGGCCTTCTCCAACGCCGAGCGGCAGGCCGCCGCCATCGGACCCACCCTCTCCATCACCGCCGAACGCGATCCGCTGGAGCGCGCCGTGCTCTCCACCCAGGCCGGTTCGGCCGGGCGGATGGCCGTGCACATTCCGGCCTCCCCCGAGCCCGGCAACCCGCCCGTGGACATCGGCACGCGCCGGGCGGCCCAGAAGGATTTGCTCACCACGCAGCGCCTCGGCCGCGCGTCCATCACCGAGGTTCCCGGTGGCTCTGCGCTGCTCCAGCCCACGGCGATCAGCACCGGCCAGATCGCCGTCGTCGAGGTCTTCGTGCCCGACGCAGAGGTGTCCAACGGCGTCGACACCGCCTGGCTGGTGCTCGCGGGCGTCGGTCTGGCGCTGATCGTCGGCTCGGTCGCGATCGCCGACCGGCTCGGCATACGGATGGTGCAGCCCGCACAGCGGCTCGCGGGTGCCGCGCACGACCTCGGCGAGGGCAAGCTCGGGGCACGTGTACCCGAGGAGGGCCCGACCGAACTGCGCCTCGCCGCGGTCGCCTTCAACTCCATGGCCGACCAGGTGGTCCAGCTGCTCGCCAACGAGCGTGAACTGGCCGCCGACCTCTCGCACCGGCTGCGTACACCGCTCACCGTGCTGCGTCTCAACGCCGCCTCGCTCGGCGAAGGCCCCGCAGCCGACCAGACCAGGGCCGCCGTCGAGCAGCTGGAGCGCGAGGTCGACACGATCATCCGCACCGCCCGCGAGGCCAAGCCGCAGACCATGGCGGCCGGTCCCGGCGCGGGCTGTGACGCCGCCGAAGTCGTCCGGGAGCGGATGGACTTCTGGTCGGCGCTGGCCGAGGACGAGGACCGCAAGGTCCGGGTCGCGGGCATCGACCGTCCCGTACGTATCCCGGTCGCCCGCCCCGAACTGGCCGCCGCGCTCGACGCGCTGCTCGGCAATGTCTTCCGGCACACCCCGGAGGGCACGGCCTTCTCGGTCGACCTCCACAACGGCGAGGACGCGGTCATCGTCCTGGTCTCGGACGCAGGCTCGGGCATCACCGACCCGGAGGCGGCCATGGCCCGCGGCAACAGCGGGCACAGGGACGGCTCGACCGGGCTCGGCCTGGACATCGTGCGCCGGGTGGCGGAGTCGACGGGCGGGGACGTACGGATCGGCAGCTCGGTGCTCGGCGGCACCGAGGTGCGGATCTGGATCGGCCTCGACCCGCGCGAGGGCGTGAGCCGCGAGCGCCGCCGCGGTCACCGCGGACCGGTCCGGGGACGCAAGCGGATCAAGGCAACTGGTCTCTACCATTAATCGCTTCCCATGCCTTCCTTAAGGCCGCTTTAAGAACATCAACCCCCGCCCAGAACTGGCCATTTGTCCTTTTCCGTATCGCTAGCGTGCTGCCTCATCACCCCCCACCCCCGTAACGCAGAGGCAGGCACGCAATGGGCAGCAGCACGCACCGGCGCAGGGCGAGCGTCAGGACCAAGACGGTCGGCGCCGTCGTCGCGGCCGCGGTGATCGGCGGCGCGGCATTCGCCCTCACGGGCACCGCGCAGGCCGCGTCCGTCGGCGCCGCGTACACCAAGACCAGCTCCTGGACCGGCGGTTACACCGGCCAGTACGTCATCACCAATGCCACCGGCACGGCGCAGACGGACTGGACGCTCGAATTCGATCTGCCCACGGGCACCACGATCAGCTCGCTGTGGAACGGCGAGCACACGGTCAGCGGCCGGCACGTCACCGTGAAGCCCGCGAGCTGGAACAAGCAGCTCGCCCCCGGCGCCTCGGTCACCGTCGGCTTCGTCACCGCCGCGAGCACCACCGCGAGCGCGGGCGACCCGACCTCCTGCCTCATCAACAAGGTCAAGTGCTCGCTGGACGACGGCGCGACACCGCAGCCCAGCGGCCGGCCCACCGAGCGGCCCAAGCCGACGCCCACGCCGACGGCGAGCGCCACTCCCACCAAGCCCCCGACCTCGACCCCCAAGCCCACGCCCACGCCGACACCGACCGGGACACCCGGCGGCGGCACCGGCGCACGCTTCGCCCCGTACGTGGACACCTCGCTCTATCCGGCGTACGACCTGGTGGACACCGCGACCAAGACAGGGGTCAAGGAGTTCAACCTCGCCTTCGTCACCTCCGGCGGCAGCTGCGCACCCCTCTGGGGCGGCGTCACCGACCTCGGGAGCGACAAGGTGGCCTCCCAGATAGGCGCGCTGCGCGCCAAGGGCGGCGACGTCCGCGTCTCCTTCGGCGGTGCCGCGGGCTCCGAGCTCGGGCTCAGGTGCTCCTCCGCCGACGAACTCGCCAAGGCGTACGGCAAGGTCATCGACACATACAAGCTCACCAAGGTCGACTTCGACATCGAGGGGGCGGCCCTGCCGGACACCGCCGCCAACTCCCGCCGTTCGCAGGCGATCGCGCAGCTTCAGAAGTCCCACCCGGGCCTGGACGTCTCCTTCACGCTGCCCGTGATGCCCGAGGGACTGACCCAGCCCGGCGTGGATCTGATCGCCGACGCCAAGAAGAACGGCGTGAAGGTCAGCGCGGTCAACATCATGGCGATGGACTACGGGCCCGCCTACAGCGGCGACATGGGCCAGTACGCCATCCAGGCCGCGACCGCGACCCAGGCGCAGATCAAGGGCGTGCTCGGTCTGTCGGACGCGGCCGCGTGGAAGGCCGTCGCCGTCACCCCGATGATCGGCGTCAACGACGTCGCGACCGAGATCTTCAAGATCGACGACGCCACGCAGCTGGTCGAGTTCGCGAAGTCGAAGGACATCGGCTGGCTGGCGATGTGGTCGTCGGCGCGTGACAAGCAGTGCGCGGGCGGCGCGAAGCCGACCGCGGACGCGACCTGTTCCTCGATCGTCCAGGAGCCGCTGGCCTTCACGAAGGCCTTCGGCGCCTTCAAGTAACCCCTGCGAGCACGTTGGCGCCCCCCACCCGCGCGCCCCGGCCGGACCGCCCCCCATCCGGCCGGGGCGCGTGCTTTCTTGCGCCATTGAGTGATTCTTCGCCCGACTCCGTACCAACAGGGGCAACAGAGGGTCTCAGGCACCGCATCCCCCACCTGGAGGCGCCCCATGGAGGATCCCCCGACCGGCGATGTCTCGCTGGTCTTCCCGCCCGATCCAATGTGGGTCCGCGCGGCGCGCGAAACCGTTCGTACGCTTCTCGGCGCGACCCGGCGGACCGAACTGACGGACACCGCGGTCCTGCTCACCTCCGAGGCCGTGACGAATGCGATCAACGCCTGCGTGCTCAAAGGCTGCACCGCCCCCGTGACCCTCTTCGCAGGCTGGACCGACACCCACCGCCTGCGCATTCTCGTGCACGACGAGGCGCCCGGAGTTCCGGCCTGCCGGACGCCCGCGGAGGAGGACGAGAGCGGTCGGGGCATGCAACTGATCTCGTACGGCGCCGACGCGTGGGGTGTCTGCAGCCACGGACCGGGCAGGGGGAAGGCGACCTGGTTCGAGCTGATTCACTGAGTCCGGGCAATTGATCATCCACGGGAAGGACAGTTTGTTGCGCTCACAGCGGTTGCCCGTTCTCGCGCTCATCCTCTGCGCGGTAGCCCTCGCAACGGCTCCGGGCCATGCCGCGACCCCGGGCCCGACCCCTGACGGAGACGGGTACTGGACGGCGCAGCGCATGGCCGACGCCGAACCGGTCGACTCGGCTGAAGGAGCGTCCGGCAGGCCGGCGGCCGCGCCTGACGGGGTCAAGAAGGGGGAGTACTTCGACGGCCTGCCGATGGTCGGCACCTTCTTCTACGACGGCAGACCGCTGGGCGGAAAGGCGACCTCCTGCACCGGCAGCGTCGTCCACAGCAGCACCAAGGACCTCGTTCTCACCGCCGGTCACTGCGCCAACGGCCTCAAGAGTGCCACGCACAGCATCTTCGTCCCCCAGTACCGCCATGGAGCGCCCGGCGCCGGCCAGCCCAGCGGCATCTTCGAGGTACAGCGGGTCTTCGTCGACCCGCGCTACGAGCAGAACAGCAAGAAAGCCGTGTCCGACCTGGACGTCGCCTTCGTGCGCCTCGCCCCCAACAACAGGGGCAGGGCCGAGGACGTCACCGGCTCCCTCACCTTCACCCGGGCCGCCGGCTACCGCCACGACGTCACCGTGATCGGCTATCCCAGCGGCGAAGCCGTCAACAAGAAGCACCAGGCGCTCCGTTGCGATGTCACCACCTCGCGCCTCACCGGCTTCCGGCAGATGCAGATGACGTGTGCCGGCTTCCACGGAGGGGTGTCCGGCGGCCCCTGGATCACGGACTACGACCCCGCGAAGCGCACCGGCAAGGTCATCGGCAACACCGGCGGCTACAACGGCGGAGGCAACGACCAGAACGTCGACTGGATCACGTACTCGCCGGTGTACGGCAAGGACGCGCAGGCTCTGTACGACGACGCCGTGGCGGACAGGAGCGACGCGGACATCGAGCGCGCTCCGTACCGGCGGCGAAGCGCCGACGGTGAAGCACGTGAGGCTCCGGCGGTGAGTCCCCCGCCGTGAGTCCCTGCCGTGAGTCCCCTGCCGTGAGTCCCCGGCCGTGAGTTACGCCGGAGGCTCCGGCAGCACCCCCGTCCGCGCCAGCTCCCCGTACCAGTACGCACTCGACTTGGGCGTACGGGCCAGCGTCTCGTAGTCCACGTACACCGCGCCGAAGCGCTTGCCGTACCCGTACGACCACTCGAAGTTGTCGATCAGGGACCAGAGAAAATAGCCGCGCACATCAGCGCCGTCAGCGATCGCCCGCCCGACCGCGAGGAGATGGCCGTGCAGATAGCGGATGCGGTCGGGGTCGTGGACCGAGCCGTCGGCGGCGGGCTTGTCGACGTACGCCGCGCCGTTCTCGGTGATCATCAGGGGCAGGCCGGGGGCCTCGCGGGTGTAGTGCAGCAGAAGGTCGTACAGCCCCGTCGGGTCGATCGACCAGCCCATCTCGGTGCGGTCGCCGGGCGGTTGGTGGAAGGAGACCGCGTCCGCGCCCGGCCAGGGGGAGTAATCGCTCGCGCCGTGGCCGTCATTGCGCTCGGCGTGATTGTCAGTGGCAGCCGATACAACTGCAGGTGCGTAGTAATTCAGTCCGAGCGAGTCCAGGGGGTGCTTGATGACTGCGAGATCGTCGCCGTGGACGAAGGACCAGTCGGTGAGCCGCGCGGTGTCCGCGAGGAGATCGTCCGGATACGTGCCCTTCAGCATCGGGTCAGCGAAGATCCGGTTCGCCAGCGCGTCGATCCGGCGGCGCGCGTCCAGGTCCTGGGGGCTCTGGCCGGCAGCCCTGACCACGCTCGGGTTGAGGCTCACGGAGAGCTGGGCGCCCGCGGGAAGCGCCGAGCGCAGCGCCTGGGCGGCCAGTCCGTGGCCGAGGTTGAGATGGTGGGCGGCCCGCAGGGCGGCGACCGGATCGGTGCGGCCGGGGGCGTGCACTCCGGAGCCGTATCCCAGAAAGGCGCTGCACCAGGGCTCGTTGAGGGTGGTCCACATATCCACGCGGTCGCCGAGGGCGTCGGCGACGATGCGCGCGTAGTCGCCGAAGCGGTGCGCGGTGTCCCGCTCGGGCCAGCCGCCCGCCGTCTCCAGCTCCTGGGGCAGATCCCAGTGGTAGAGGGTGAGCACGGGACGGATGCCGCGCTCCAGCAGATCGTCGACGAGGCCGCGGTAGAAGTCGAGGCCTCGCTGGACGGCGGGGCCGCGGCCGGTGGGCTGCACCCGCGGCCAGGAGACGGAGAAGCGGTAGGCGTTGACGCCGAGGCCCGCCATCAGCGCGACGTCCTCGGCGCGGCGGTGGAAGTGGTCGACGGCCGTGTCCCCGGTGTCACCGCCCTCCACCTTGCCCGCGGTATGGCTGAAGGTGTCCCAGATCGAGGGCGTGCGGCCGCCTTCGTGCACCGCGCCCTCGATCTGGTACGCGGCGGTTGCGGTGCCCCACAGGAAGGCGGGCGGAAAGGTCATGGGCGCGACGGACATGGGTGTGCTCCCAACATGTGCGTAGGTACGAGGATGTGAGGAGGTCCTCAGGTCAGCCCTTGACGGCGCCCTGCATAATGCCGCCGACGATGTGTTTCCCGAACAGGACGAAGGCGATCAGCAGCGGCAGCGTGCCCAGCAGAGCGCCCGCCATGATCACCGACTGGTCGGGGATGAAGCCGCGGCCGAGCCCGGTCAGCGCGACCTGCACGGTGGGGCTGCCGTTCTGGGTCAGCGCGATGATCGGCCAGAAGAAGTCGTTCCAGGCCATGACGAAGGTCAGCATCCCCAGCACCGCCATCGCGGGCCGCGCGGCGGGGAAGACGACATGCCACACCACCCGCCAACTGCTCGCGCCGTCCACGCGTGCCGCCTCGATCAGCTCGGTGGGCAGTGCCTCCATGAGGTACTGCCGCATGAAGAACACGCCGAAGGCGCTGACCAGGGTGGGCAGGATGACGGACTGCAGCTGGTCGGTCCAGGACAACTCGGCGATCAGCATGTACAGCGGCACGACGCTGAGCTGGGGCGGCACCATCATCGTGCCGATCACCAGCACGAGCAGGAGGTTCTTGAAGCGGAAGCGGAGTTTGGCGAAGGCGAAGCCGGCGAGTGTGGAGAAGAAGACGGTCCCGGCCGCGATCGACCCCGCGACGATCGTGGTGTTGAGCAGGGCGGTCCCCATATTGGCGTCCGACCAGGCGAACTGGAGGTTCTTGAAGAGATTGCCGCCGAACCAGAAGGGCGGTGGGGTCTGCGCGAGCCGGGTGTTGTTGCGGGAGGCGGCGACAGCCGTCCACACCAAGGGGAAGAGGGAGCCGATGGTGAAAACGATCAGTACGGCATAGGTGATCCGGCCGCCGTGCAGATGGCGTCCGGCGCGGCCCTTGGCACGCTTGGCGCTCAGCGAAGTCGTCACGTCACATACCCCCTAGGCGCTCTTGCTCAGACGGCGGGTGAGCAGCCAGTTCACCGCGCCGATGATCAGCAGGATCAGGAACATCGACCAGGCGATCGCGGAGGCCCGGCCGAGGTGGAGATTCACCCAGCCCTGCTCGTACAGATAGAGCCCGAGCGTCTGGAACTGGTGCTCGGCCCCGCCGGTCGCGCCCGCGCTCCCGTTGAACAGCAGCGGCTCGCCGAAGAGCTGGGTCGCGCCGATCGTCGAGACCACACAGGTGAACAGGATCGTGGGGCGCAGCGAGGGGACGGTGACATGCCGGAACTGCTGAAAGCGCGAGGCGCCGTCGAGGGCGGCCGACTCGTAGAGATCGTTCGGTATGGCCTGCATCGCGGCCAGATAGATCAGCGCGTTGTAGCCCGTCCACCGCCAGATGACGATGGTGGAGACGGCCAGTTGGGAGGTCCAGGTGCCGTTCTGCCAGTCGATCCTGTCGAAGCCGACCAGCCCCAGCGCCCAGTTGATCATTCCGTAGTCGCGCCCGAAGAGGAGCACGAAGACGAGCGTCGCGGCGGCCACCGAGGTGGCGTACGGAGTCAGCGCGGCGACCCGGAAGAACATCGAGCCGCGCAGCCGGTAGTTCAGCAGATGCGCGATGCCGAGCGCGATCAGCAGCTGCGGCACCGTGGAGATCAGCCCGATGGTGACGGTGTTCTTCAACGCGTTCCAGAAGAACTCGTCCTCCAGCAGGCGGGAGAAGTTCCGCAGCCCCACCCACTCCATGTCGGTGGGCGCGGTCAACTCCACCCGGTGCAGCGAGGCCCAGCCGGTGTAGAGCAGCGGAAAGAGCCCGAAGGCCAGGAAGAACACGAAGAACGGCGCCACGAAGGCGTACGGACTCCACCTGACGTCCAGCCGGTAGCGGCGGCTGCGCCGGGCCCGGCGACGCCGGTCGGCCGCCGACTCGGACGGTGTGCGCGACTCGGACGGAGCGGGCGGGCCGGTGTGCGGTGCGGGCGCGCCGGAGTGTGTGCGCGGGGCCGCGCCCTCCTCCCCTTGGGAGGGCGCGGCAGCCTGTGCGTCACGTGCCATATCGGTCACTGGTCCAGGGCGTTGTCGATCGCCTTCACCGCCGCGTCCCATCCTTGCCTGGGGGAGCGGCCCTTCTGGTCGACCTGGAGCATGCCCACGTCTCCCAGGTTCTGCGCGATGATCAGGTCCTTCGGCCCGATGATCTGGACCGGCACTCCCTCGGCGGCCTTGGAGAAGATCTCCCCGATGGGCGCGTTGCCGAAGTACGCGTGCTTGGCGCCGGAGACTTCGGGCAGGGAGTACGCGGCCTTGGCGCTCGGGAAGCTGCCGCGCTTGGCGAAGAGCTTCGCCTGCTGCTCCGGCGCGGTCAGCCAGGCGGCGAGCTTGGCCGCCTCCTCCTTGTTCCTGCCCGCGGCGGGCACGGTCAGGAAGGAGCCGCCCCAGTTGCTGGGCCTGGGCGCGGCGGCCACGTCCCACTTGTCCTTGCCCGCGGCCCCGCCCTTGTCCTGGATATAGCCGAGCATCCAGGCGGGGCAGGAGACGGTGGCGAAGGTGCCGTTGGCGAAGCCCTGGTCCCAGGCCGGAGTGAACTGCTGGAGTTTGCCGGTCAAAGACTCCGTCGCGAACGCCGCGGCGATGTCCCAGGCCTGCTTCACGGCCGGGTTGGTCTTGTAGACGATCTTGCCGTCCTTGTCGTAGAAGCGGTTCTCGTTGCTGCCGGTGATGGCCGACATCACCCCGGTCGCCGAGTCCACGAACGCAGCGCCCTTGGGCGCCTTGGCCCGGAACTGCTTGCCCGCGGCCAGGTACTTGTTCCAGTCGCCCGCCCACAGTTTGCCGACCGCCTCACGGTCGGTGGGCAGTCCGGCCTTGGCGAAGAGATCCTTGCGGTAGCAGATGCCCTGCGGCCCGATGTCGGTGCCGAGCGCGATCGTCTTGCCGTCCTTGGTGGTTGCCTGCGCCCACTTCCAGGGCAGGAACGCGTCCTTCTGCACGCCCTCGGTCGTGCCGAGGTCGACCAGCTTGTCCCCCTGAGTGGCAGTGATCTCCGCGATGTTGTTGACCTCGACGGCCTGGATGTCGGCCAGTCCGCTGCCGCTGCCCAGGTGGGTCAGCAGTTGCGGGTAGTAGTTCTCGTTCCGCTCGATGGAGGTCTGCTTGATCTCGATGTTCTTGTGGAGCTTCATGTACTCGTCGTACAGACCGGCCTCGTTGAGGCCGAAGGCGCCGAAGACACCCACGGTGAGGGTGGTCCTGCCCTTGCCCCCGCCACCGCCGCCGTTGGAGGCCGTGCCGGCCGGTTCGTCGCTGTCCTCGGCACAGCCGGCCAGCAGACCGGCGCCGAGCGCGGCGACGACCGCGAGGATTACTGCCCTGCGCATTGCGTCCTCCTTGTGCCCTGACGTGCCGACCCCCCGGCCAACTTGTGTGCGGCCCCGTTGTGTTGACGTTGTGCGGCTCGGGCGGGGAACGTGCGGGTTGTGTATGAGTCAGGTACGGTGGGAGCGCTCCCATAAGCGATGTGTTGAAGGTTCGCGGCTCGCCGCGGGGGTGTCAAGGCACCCGGCACGTAATGTTCTCGGTCGGGAAGCCTGGGGAGGCGGAAATGGTGTCTCGCACAATCGGTACGCGCAACGGTGGACGCGGCACGGGCAGGCCCACCCTCGAAGAAGTCGCCGCACGCGCGGGGGTCGGCCGCGGCACGGTCTCCCGCGTGATCAACGGCTCGCCGCGGGTCAGCGATGCCACCCGCGCCGCCGTCGAGGCGGTCGTCGCCGAGCTCGGATACGTACCCAACCGCGCCGCCCGCGCCCTCGCCGCCAACCGCACCGACGCGATAGCCCTCGTCGTCCCGGAGCCGGAGGACCGTTTCTTCGCCGAGCCGTACTTCTCCGACATCGTCCGAGGGGTCGGCGCGGCTCTCGCCGACACCGACATGCAGCTGCTGCTGACCCTCGCCGGCAGCGACCGCGAGCGCCGCCGCCTGGCCCAGTATCTGGCCGCCCACCGCGTCGACGGCGTCCTGCTGGTCTCGGTGCACGCCGACGACCCGATCCCCGACATGCTGGAGGAACTGTCCATCCCGGCCGTGATGAGCGGCCGCCGCTCCGCCGACGAGACGCTCGCCGCGGTCGACTCCGACAACTTCGAGGGCGCCCGCAGCGCGGTGGCCCACCTGGCCGCCCGCGGCCGCCGCACGATCGCGACGATCACCGGACGCCTGGACGTGTACGGCGCGCAGTGCCGCCTGGAGGGCTATCGCGCCGCCCTGGCGGCGGCGGGCCTGCCCCCGGACGCCCGGCTGACGGCTCGCGCGGACTTCACCGAGGAGGGCGGCCGCCGTGCGATGCGGGACCTGCTGGAGCGCTGCCCCGAGGTGGACGCGGTATTCGCGGCCTCCGACGTGATGGCGGCGGGCGCCCGACATGTGCTGCGCGAGTCGGGCCGCCGGATCCCGGACGACGTGGCGCTGGTCGGCTTCGACGACTCGGCGATGGCCCGCCACATGGACCCTGCGCTGACGAGCGTGCGACAGCCGATCGAGGAGATGGGCCGAACGATGGCGCGGCTGCTGCTTCAGGAAATTACGGAGCAGGCCCCGGAGCCTCCGCAGATCGTGCTCCCGACCGAGCTGGTCGTACGCGAGTCCTCGTAAAAACGATCAGGCCGGCCCGGCGCCATGTCGCCCGCCCTCACTTTGCTGTACGACGGAGGGCGGCCCGTCCGTCGCGACGGGGCGGAGTAAAAGCCCCGGCCTGCCCACGCGGAGGACGAGTGGCAGACCGGGGCCGGTAGAGGCGGACTTACGCGGCGGCCGGCGCGCCGGCGCCGGCGGCGGCCCGCTCCATCTCCTCGTCGCTGGCCATGAGGTCGTCGAACTCGCCGTCCTTCGCGCCCTCGATGAACTTCCGGATCTCGGCGCGACTGAAATACAGGACCGGACTGTTCGCGTCCTTGTCGTCCGAGAGAGCAACCATGCGGGTGCCGTCCGGGATGCTGTGGTGCGGATGGTCCTTCGCGTCCGGCGCCTCGGCGACGATGACGCAGTCCTTCAGGATCGGGTCGAGGTCGGTCCTGCTCGCCTTGCGCCAGTCCAGCCCGGGGGCATGCGAGTTGTCGAACGAGACCGTGCCGCGGCGATTGCTGAGTGTGCCCATGAACGGTGTCCTCTCTCGTGGAAGTGCTCGGTCCTTGCAGTCCCCCCGGCCGGGGCGGGGGATCAGTGGGGTGTACGTATTCGGCCGCGCGCCTTCTCAGCGGGCGCGTCGCTCTCGCCTTCTGCCGAGGCGGCGCGCGCGGAGATCAGGGGCGCGACCCACACCTCACGACGGAGTCGGGCATGAAGAATGCCCGACCTGTTTTCACAGGTCGGGCGTGGCAAACGCACCTGGGGGAGGCTGCGGAGGGCCGGTCTGGATGGGCCTGCGGATACCTACCGAGCCTTCCTGCTTTACGAGGGAGAGTGGCGTGTGCGTCGCGGCGAGGGCGATCCTCTTGTTCAGAGAAGGGCCCCGCCCGCCCCATGACGGGGAGTGGCAGGCCGGCGCGGTCAGGTTGCTTGAGCCGTCACTCGATGGTGAGTCGACCCGTGCGCAGGATGGCATGGTTGGCGAAGAGGGCGTCGAGGTGGAAGTTGCGGGTCAGGTGGCCGGTCCACTTCGTGTCGGGCAGATCGCGGTATGAGGGCGCGTGGACGGTGCGGGCCCTGGTGCACTGGGTGAGGATCCACCGGGCCTGTGTCTGGCTGGTGGGCGGGTTGGTGTACATGCTCGCGGCCAGCCGCCACAGGTAGTCGCCGGTCGCGTTGTCCGGCTCGATGACGCCGACGATGGCGACCTCCCCGAGGTTCCGGGAGTCGCTCGACTGTGTGGTGTACGCGACGGTCAGGGCCTCCAGCGGGAAGACCGTAATGCGGCTGCGGGCGGAGAGAAGGGCAACCACGGCGGCTCTGTTCTGTGAGTGGCGCGCGCCCGGCGGGTATTGCGGGACAGCCCTTAGCAGCAGGGGCCGTCGCCGCAGCAGCTCGGCTCGTTACAGTCCGCCTTCGTGCCCCACAGGGACTCATCGACCGCGTATCCGGCCGCGCGGATCTTCCCGACGACGTCGACCATCGCCGCCTTGTCCCGGTACCGGGAGTTCGGTGCGTGGTGGATGTAGCGGCCGTAGCGTTCCTGGCACCAGGCCGTGTACTGAGGGCTGTGCAGCATGAATGTGTGCCACGCAGGGTCGATGAGCTTCGAGGGGGACAGGGTCTCGCCGGTGCTCCCCATGACGTCGAGGAACGCGAGGCCCTGATCCATCACGCGTTCGGCGACGCTCCGTTCGAGGCCGTACTCCTCGGCGCAGAAGTCGGTGAGACGGTCGAATAATTCGGCGTTGACGAGCGTGCGCCCGTGGGTCAGTTCTGTTGCAAGAGCGGTCATGCGATGCTCCCTTGTGTGTGCTCGGCGCGAGGCCTGTCCGCGCGCCGCGTGCTGGGCTCTGCGAGGAGCCCGTCTCCGCCTCGGCCGGGTTCCTGGCCGGATGCATTGGCCGAGGCGGGCGTTCAGTGGGGCGTCAGCTACCCGCGGCCATCGGCGCGACCGCGGGCGCGGAGATCAGGGGCACGACCACACCTCGACGTCCAGCAGGTGCACGCCCTGTCGGCCGCGTGCCCACCCGCAAGGGATGGCTCTGGACGTCAGCCGCCGGCCGCACGCGTAACAGGCCCGGCCGGCGTACTGCTCCCAGTTGAGGGAGCCCGCCGACGGGACAGGCTGGTCCCGGCAGATCTTCACGGCGCGGCTCGACCGCGCGGCGATGCTCACTGCGGCTCCGGGCCGCGGTGGGGCCATTCCGTACGCGAATGGGCGTGCCAGTGCGCCCCCTTGTCGTGCGGGCGCAGTGTGCAGCGCAGCTCAGTCCCCGGCTTCCGAATCCAGCAGAGGAATGGGAGCGGCACCCGGCCCGGGGTCGTGTACGGCTTCATGACGCGAGTGGTACGAGGTGCCGCTGCTCACGGCACGGTGCGCACGCCGACAGCGGGAACGGCGGGCCGCAGGGCCGGTCAACGGCCTGGACGACCAAGGCTGTCCTGCTGGGTCCCCTGTGCCAGTTGCACCAGCCGGACGGGCCCGCTTCGGAGGCCCCCGAGGGGCGGGTTGCTGGGTCCATGGCCAGGACCGTAGGCACCGTGATTGCGCGATTGCCTGCCGATTGCGCGTGGTTGCGCGCGGCGCCCCAAGGGTTGATCCCAGTTGCTTACCTCACGTCAAGCGAAGCCCGCGCCCGGCCGATAACGCGGTGCGCCTGGTGCCCGTAGACCGCGGACTCAGCAAGCCACTCCCAGGCCCGCTCGTACAGCCGGATGGAGTCCTCATCATCGAGCCACATCTCGGTGCTGATGGTCTCGACGATGACGAGCCGCTGATCGTAGATCCAGTAGCCATGCGACGGGGTACGCCGCAATTGCGCCCCGAGCGGCACGATGCCCGGCTCGACCGTGTCCAGTCCGATCAGGCTCACTAGCCGGTCCAGTTGCGACGCGTGTACCTCCAGTGGGCACGTCCGCACGTACAAGGCGCCTTCCCAGATCAGGAAGCGGAAGCGCTTGCCCGGCTCGTACAGAGCTTGCTGGCGGCGGATGCGCGCCCGTACTGCGTCCTCAACGTCCTTCGCGATCTGCCGGAACTCGGCGTTCGACTGGAACGTGTACCGCGCATACTCGGCCGTCTGGAAAAGGCCTGGGATCCGCGACACCTCCACCCCGCGGATCATCTGCGTCGCCGACGTCTCTGCAATCGCGAGCTCCTGCCGCGCCCGGTGCCCACCGGCCAACTGTCGCCGCCACGACCGGTGCTGGGTCTCCAGCGTCTCCATCCCCGCCAGGCGCCCCGCCAGTTCGGGGGCGAGGTCGGACCGGCCTACCGCGCGCGCCCACTCGGCCAGATCGGTTCGGGACGGCGTCTGCTTTCCGTTCTCCAGGCGTGACACCTTCGAGCGCTGCCAGCCGAGCCGCTCGGCGATGCCTTTGCCGTCCAGGCCCGCCCCGGTGCGCAGCTCGCGCAGCCGCGCACCGAGGACGATCCTGGCCTGCTGGAAATCCGTGCTCACACGGTGGAACGTACCTGCCTCGTGAAGTCGGCGGTACGGGTTGCGTGATGCCATGCCGTGTCCCGGGCCTGGCAGGCGGCGAGGACTTCGGCGGGATCCTCGCTGAGGATGACGCCGAGGGTGGTGTCCTGCTCGTCGAAGACGAAGCGGACCAGGGTGCGGGAGTCGAAGAGCCAGAAGTCGAAGTCCGGCAGGCGTAAGCGTTCGGCGTCCGCGCGGGTGAGGTTGCGGATGTCCTCGCCTGCGGCAACGTTGCCGAGCCCGGAGGCGAGGAGGAACCGCTGCCCGTCGGTGGGCGGCGTGTCGACGATGCGGACGCGCTCGAACCGCTTCCCCTGTGCGGTCTGCGCCGCGACGTTGGTGCGCCAGTCGTCGAACGGCTCGGAGGCGATGTCCTCGCCCGCCAGCCAGTCCTGCCACTTCGCGCTCTTACGGTCGGTGGCGTAGCCGCGGCGGGTTTCCAGCCGCCAGGCCGTGTGTTTGAAGTCGCGGAACATGTGGGTGACTTCGGCGAACGGCACCATGTCCGCGGACTCGCTCCGCGGGGCGAAGCGCGTCAGGAGTTCGCGGGGGACGATGACGAACGTGTCGGAGTCCTTCACGTCGCGGAGTCCGGCCAGTTGCTCGGGATCGGTCACGCGCTCGCCCTGGACGAGGATGTCACCGGTCGCCTCGACCTCATAGAGGGTGGGGCAGTCGCCGCCGTCGCTGGTGGTGCCGATGAACCTGAGCGTCATAGGGCCCTCCGTGCTGGCTGGTTGGGATGACCAGGATGAGCCGGATAGCGTGAGTGTGCTTGCGGATTGCGGCAGATTGCAGAGCGCCGCGGCGGTGGTGCGGTTGCACGCAACCCGGGTATGACGAAAGCCCCCTCCCGCGCACGCAGCGCGAGAAGGGGCTCTGCCTGCTGCCGTCAGATTTGTGGGTGTGGATAGGCAATTGTCTGCCTGTGGGGTGTTCAGTGGCTGAGGCTTCACGGTGCTGACACCGGGTGTTCGAGGGCTACTGAGGCTTGCCCGGGGTGGGCTTCTCCTCGGCTTTGAGCGAGCCGCCGAGGCTCGCGCTGTACATGGCCGCGTCGTCGAGCGGTTGGGCATCCCCGTCTTCGACTCGATCAAGGTCGCGGAGCTCACGCCGACCACCGTGCAGGCCATCGAGCGGGGCTACACGGGCCCAGGGAGGGACCCGTCGCGGGCAAAGATGGAGGGCGCCGCCGAGGAGTAGCGTCCTCGCGCATGAGCCCCGCCTCGCTGGAGGTCGGGGCTCTGTGTTGTCTGGCTGGATCTAGAATCGAATACGTGTCCGAAAATGTGCCGCGGCTGGAGCTGCTCCGCTTCCTCCGCCGTGTCCAGGAGCAGCAGCTCCAGCAGACCGACCGGTGGATTCATCAGGAGGAGCAGCGGGAGGCTGCGGCAGCCCGCGCGGAGCTCACCCGGCCGCCCGCCGACCCGGGCTGGTGCGTGTCGTACGGCATCGGCGCCGACCGGCGGCCCATCGAGGTGCACATAGGGGACTGCCGCATGGCCAAGCATCGAAAGGCGGTGAGCGAGGAGGATGCGCGGCGGGCGATTGGCGAGGGGCTTGAGGCGTGCCAGTTCTGCCGGCCGGACACTGTGCTGGGGCTGCTGTGACTGGCGATGTGACGCAGGAGGCATGGCCGGGCTGCCCGTGATCGTCTACCCGCCTTCGCCGACGGGCGGCCGACGGGTCCGCGTGGATCGGCTAAGAGTGCATCGATCCACGCCTGTTCGGGCATGAAGAAGGCCCGGCCTGTTCTCACAGGCCGAGCCTTGATCATTCAGGGTGAGTAACGGGACTCGAACCCGCGACATCCTGGACCACAACCAGGTGCTCTACCAGCTGAGCTATACCCACCACGACCGGTCTCTTTCCGACCGGCCGAGAAAAAGTGTACAGGGTCCCAGTGGGTGCTCGCGCCCGGGTTTACGCCCCTCAGGGGCTTCCCCCGGCGCGGGCCCCCTCCGGTCCTACTCCACCGGAAGGACGTGCTTCGCCGCGATCTTCTTCGCGGACTCCGAGTCCGGTCCGGGCTGCGACACGAAGATCGCCTCCCGGTAGTAGCGCAGCTCCGCGATGGATTCGCGGATGTCCGCCAGCGCCCGGTGGTTGCCGTTCTTCTCCGGACTGTTGAAGTACGCCCTCGGGTACCAGCGGCGCGCCAGTTCCTTGACCGAGGAGACATCGACGATCCGGTAGTGGAGGTACTGCTCCACCTTGGGCATGTCACGCAGCAGGAAGCCGCGGTCGGTCCCGACCGAGTTCCCGCACAGTGGGGCCTTGCCGGGCTCCTTGACGTGCTTGCGTACGTACGCCAGGACCTGCTCCTCGGCGGCAGCGAGCGTAGTGCCGCCCGCAAGCTCGTCGAGGAGGCCCGAGGTGGTGTGCATCTGCCGCACCACCTCGGGCATCGTTTCCAGCGCCGCGTCCGGCGGGCGGATCACGATGTCCACCCCTTCGCCGAGCACGTTCAGTTCCGAGTCGGTGACCAGTGCGGCCACCTCGATGAGTGCGTCGTCCGCCAACGAGAGCCCGGTCATCTCGCAGTCGATCCACACCATGCGATCGTTCATGCGTCCTACCTTAGGTCCTGCCCGGCCGGCCCGGCCGGGCTCGCGTGCCCTGGCACGGCACTCCCCCGTAGCCCTTCGGGCACGGGAGGGGCTCCCATCGCCGGACCCCGCTCCCTGATCCGGCCTGATCGACCGGACAGGACCCGGGCCGACCGGCGGTCGGGAAGCGGCGTCGCGCCCGGTCGGCCTATGGTGCACTCCGCTGGCCCGGCAGGCTCGGACGGCCGTGGCCCGCCGCGTACGCGGCGGAAGAAGGCTTCCCGAGCTCCGGCGGTGCGGCCGACGTGGCCGCCGGTCCCGTCGCTCCGGCCGCCGCCGCTGCCCTTCTGGCCTGGGGGCCGGCCTGCGCCGGTACGACGGCCTCCACCACCGCGGGCGGTGCGGACTCGCTCTGCGGGCGCCGGACCCGGTAGGCGGCCCGGTACGCGGCCGGTGATGAGCCCAGCTGACGCCGGAAATGGCCACGCAGCGCCACCGGTGAACGGAAGCCGCAGCGCCCCGCCACCTCGTCGACCGAGTAGTCGGAGGTCTCGAGCAGCCGCTGGGCCTGAAGCACGCGCTGGGTGATCAGCCACTGAAGCGGCGCGCTGCCGGTCAGGGAACGGAATCGCCGGTCGAAGGTGCGCCGGCTCATGTACGCCCGGGCCGCCAGCGTCTCCACGTCGAACTGTTCATGGAGATGCTCCAGCGCCCACGAGACGACCTCGGCCAGTGGGTCCGACCCGATTTCCTCTGGTAAAGACCTGTCCAGATAGCGTTCCTGCCCACCACTGCGGCGCGGCGGCACGACCAGCCTGCGGGCCAGTGCCCCGGCGGCCTCGGTGCCGTGGTCGGTGCGCACGATGTGGAGGCAGAGGTCGATTCCGGCCGCCGTCCCCGCGGAGGTGAGCACATCGCCGTCGTCGACGAACAGCTCGCGCGGATCGACATGGACGGAGGGATATCTCTTGGCCAGTGTCGGCGCGTACATCCAGTGCGTGGTTGCCGGGCGGCCGTCCAGCAGGCCGGCCGCCGCGAGCACGAACGCACCCGTGCACAGCCCGACGATCCTGGCCCCCTCCTCATGCGCCCGGCGCAGCGCGTCGAGCGCCTCCGGCGGTGGCGGTGACGTGATCGACCGCCAGGCCGGTACGACGACGGTGCCTGCTCTGCCGATGGCCTCAAGGCCGTACGGCGCGGTCAGTTCGAGCCCGCCGGTGGTCCGCAGCGGGCCCTCCTCGCCACCGCAGACGAGCAGTCGATAGCGGGGAACTCCGGCGTCCTGACGGTCAATTCCGAACACCGAGAGCGGGATGGAACTTTCAAAGATGGGGCCGCCGCTGAACAGCAGCACCGCGACAACCTCCCGGCGCCGGCGGCCGGAAAGCTTCCGCGCTGCCTCCGGTGCGGCGGAGTCCTGACTCATGACGCTAAGCCCCCCTCGGTGTTCGCGTCTCCCCGTTCGTTTCGGGCCTTTCGCTCCTGCACGTTTCCCCTCGGTTTTGCACGAGTCCCGAGTCTTCGATACTCATGATCGAATCTACTGTGTCCCGTGGCGCCGACGTGACAAGTTCGGCATGCCCCGCTATGTCGACATGGCAACTTGGCGCGAAGCATTCGATCACGAAGCGTTCCACTCGGCGGGCTCCCAGGGAAGTGCGCCTGACACTCATGGCCCAACCGCGTAGGGCGCAAGGGCCGCGAATAGTCCTTTCTTCCCTGGTGGCAAGGGGGTTGGCAGGCCATTTCGCCAAGGAGAAGCCACTGGCGCGAAGTTGGCTGAAAACATGCGGGTGTGAGTGTACGAACCCGTCAGTCGCCGGGCGCACTTCCCGCCCCGTGCCGACCGCTCCTGTGCGCCCTCGGCCCGGGGCGCGCACGGCGCCCGCGGGGTGGTGCGACCTCGGCCGCGCGCGCCCGGGCGGCACTGCGCTCGGACTGGCGCAGCAGCACCCGGCAGGCGGCGGTCACCGCCGCGAGGCCGAGGGCCGCGGCCGCGGCACCGCCGACGGATGTCCCGTACACAACCAGCACGACAGGCACGAGCACGCAGCTGAAGGCCGCCCAGCGGATCACGTCGCCGGCGGACTCGGACGAGGGGTGAGGGCCGTGCCCGACTGGCCCGGTGGGCGCCTCCTGCTCCCGTCGCGGCGCGCGGCGCCGTCCGCGCTGCAGGGCCGGGGAGGGGGCGGAGGCCCGGTCGGGCGGTCGTGCGGACACGGAAGCTCCCTGGAGGCGGCGGGGTGACCGAAGTGCCAACGACAACCGCAGCGGTTCGGTCACCCTGGGGCGGCACCGGCGGTGTGCCGGACTGCTGTAGACACCAAGCGGCATTGCCATACGGGGCGGGCTCGGGCATGCTCCCTGGAACGCCGTGAGAGGGGCTGTGGGCTCTGGGCAGGGAAGGAGTGTCGCCGTACCCTTGGGGTAGGGGCCAGGGAAGATGATTCCCGGACACAGCTCTGCCGCCCACCGTCACCTCCCATGAGGATCTGAACGCCGAGACACCGATGGCCGGTCACGAATTCCCCGAACCCGCGGACCGCAAGCAGGTCGCCGACCCCACGTCGGACCTCCAGGCGGCAGAAGAGACACGTCATTCATGCGATCCGGCCTTCCGGCACGGAGTCGTCGTCGGCTTCGACGGGTCGACATCCAGTGAGCGGGCGCTCGCCTACGCCATCGGTATGGCCAGACGGTGCGGTTCCGGCCTGATCATCGTCCATGTCGCCAACCGGCTGCCCACCACCGTCTGGGCGGGCTGTGAGCCCCCGGTCTTCGTGGATGTCCCGGATCACCGCACCGAGGTGCTCGGCCTGGAGCTGGCCTGCGCGGACTATCTCGCCGAGGTGCCCTGGATCCTGGTCGAGCGCGGTGGCGACATCTGTCACGAGCTGGAGGAGGTCGGCCGGGAGTATTCGGCCGACGCGATCGTGGTCGGCTCGACGCACGGCATCGTGGGGCGCCTCTTCGGCTCGGTGGCGGGACGGCTGGCGAAGCGCGCGCAGCGGCCTGTTGTCGTCATCCCGTAGCCAACCCGTAATCGCGCTTCCACTTGTGCTTTCCGTGCAGGTGGCGCGGGGTCAACTCCCTTGGTGTGCACGGAAAACTACCCGTCCGTAGGGGTGGATTGTGCGCTTGTGAAGGGTAGATAAGGGTGGCTGGGAAGCAGCACATTGCACAGGACACGAAGGGAGCCCGCCGTGGACAACGAAGTCTCTGCGGGAAGCGCTACCACCTCGACTCTCGGCCACCTCGCGCTCGGACTGACCCTGCTGGCGTTCGGCGTCGGCAACACCGGTGTGATCGACAATGTGGCGGCGACCGACGCCGCCGGTCTCGCGACGTGGGTCGGTGGCGTCGCACTGTTCGTACTCGGTCTGCTCGAGTACCGCGCGGGCAACGCCGGTGCGGGCACGGCGTTTTCGGGACTTGGCGCCTTCTGGTTCACCTGGGGAACCGGGGTCGGCACCGAGATGTCGGCCGAGGCGACCGGCCTCTTCATGATGCTGTGGGCGCTGCTCGCCCTCACCCTGACCGCCGCGTCCGCGGGCACCGGACTGTTCGGACAGGGCGTCTACGGGCTGCTGTTCGTCTCACTGCTGCTCATAGGCATCGCGTCGTTCGCTGACAACGACAGCCTGGCCAAGGCGGGCGGCTGGGCCGGCGCGGTCGCGGGCCTCGGCGCCTGGTACGGCGCGACGGCCGCACTCGCCAAGTGGCCGACCTTCTCCGGACGCGCTGCCGGCCGTGGAGTGACGGCCACCGGCTGAGGCAGCCGCAAAGCCGGCGCCCGGGCCGCGCCGGCTTACCCAGAAGGCGGTCCCCCCGCGCGCATCGGTGGCTGCGCGCGGGGGGACCGCCGGTGTCCGGGGACGGGTCCCCCAGGCCCTGTCCGGTCGATCTTGCCGGGCTCGCGTGCCCTGGCACGCACGCTCGCCGCGTTGTCGTCAGTCGCCTACGCTCCGCGTGGGCTCTCCCCCTGCCTTCGGCGGGGGGACCCCCATCCTCCGCCTTGCGATCGCACGCACCAGATCCCGCTCACTGATCCGGCCTGGTCGACCGGACAGGACCTACTCGACCGTGACCGACTTGGCCAGGTTGCGCGGCTTGTCGATGTCGCGGCCCATGGCCAGGGCCGTGTGGTAGGCGAAAAGCTGGAGCGGGATGCCCATCAGGATCGGGTCCAGCTCGTTCTCGTTCTTCGGCACGATGATCGTGTGGTCGGCCTTCTCCTGCTCGCGGTGCGCGACGGCGAGGATCCGGCCGCTGCGGGCCTTGATCTCCTCCAGGGCCGCGCGGTTCTTCTCCAGCAGGTCGTCGTCCGGGACGATCGCGACCGTCGGCAGCGCGGGCTCGATCAGCGCCAGCGGGCCGTGCTTGAGCTCGGAGGCCGGGTAGGCCTCGGCGTGGATGTAGGAGATCTCCTTGAGCTTCAGAGAGGCCTCAAGAGCCACCGGGTAACCGCGCACACGGCCGATGAACATCATCGACTTGGCGCCCGCGTACTCCTCGGCGAGCTTCTTGATCTCGGCTTCGCCCTCGAGGATCTCGCTGATCTGCGCGGGCAGCTTGCGCAGGCCCTCGATGATCCGCTTGCCGTCGGCGACCGACAGGTCGCGGATGCGGCCCAGGTGCAGGGCCAGCAGCGCGAAGGCGACGACGGTGTTGGTGAAGCACTTGGTGGAGACGACACAGACCTCGGGGCCCGCATGCACGTACACGCCGCCGTCGGCCTCGCGGGCGATCGCCGAGCCCACCACGTTGACCACGCCGAGGACGCGGGCGCCCTTGCGCTTGAGTTCCTGCACGGCCGCGAGCACGTCGTACGTCTCACCGGACTGGGAGACGGCGATGTAGAGGGTGTCGGGGTCCACGACCGGGTTGCGGTAGCGGAACTCCGAGGCCGGCTCGGAGTCCGCCGGGATCCGGGCCAGGCCCTCGATCAGCGAGGCGCCGATCATGCCCGCGTGGTACGAGGTGCCGCAGCCGAGGATCTTCACACGTCGGATGCCGCGTGCCTCGCGGGCGTCCAGGTTCAGACCGCCCAGGTGCACGGTGGAGAACTTCTCGTCGATGCGGCCGCGCAGGACGCGGTCCACCGCGTCGGGCTGCTCCGAGACCTCCTTGTGCATGTACGTGTCGTGGCCGCCCATGTCGTACGAGGCGGCCTCCCACTCGACGGTCTCGGGGGTGGCGGTGGTGAGCGTGCCCGAGGTCGTGTAGGTACGGAAGTCGTCGGCCTTCAGCGTGGCCATCTCGCCGTCGTCGAGGGTGACGACCTGGCGGGTGTGGGAGATCAGCGCGGCGACGTCGGAGGCGACGAACATCTCCTTCTCGCCGATGCCGAGGACGACCGGGGAGCCGTTGCGGGCCACGACGATGCGGTCGCTGAAGTCGGCGTGCATGACGGCGATGCCATAGGTGCCCTCGACGACCTTGAGCGCCTCGCGGACCTTCTCCTCGAGCTTCTCGGCCTGGGAACGGGCGATCAGGTGGGTGAGCACCTCGGTGTCGGTCTCGGAGGCGAAGACGACGCCGTCCGCTTCCAGCTTCGCGCGCAGCTCGGCGGCGTTGTCGACGATGCCGTTGTGGACGACCGCGACCTTGTTCTCGGGGTCGAGATGCGGGTGCGAATTGATGTCGCTGGGAGCGCCGTGGGTGGCCCAGCGGGTGTGGGCGATGCCGGTGGTGCCGGCGAAGCGCTTGGGGATCCGGGCCTCCAGGTCACGGACCCGGCCCTTGGCCTTGACCATTTTCAGGCCGGCGGCCTTGGGGCTCGTGATCACGATGCCCGCGGAGTCGTAGCCCCGGTACTCCAGCCGCTGCAGGCCTTCCAGCAGCAGCGGAGCCACGTCACGCTTGCCGATGTAACCGACAATTCCACACATAGAGTTATGCCCTCCGGTAGATCAGATGTGTGCCCGGCCGGTCAGCCGTAGACGATGCGGCGCAATTGGCGGAGCGAGAGCTCCGGCGGCGCCACGGCGCGGTACGGCAGCTCGGCCGCGATGCGCTCGAAGATCTCCGTGTTCGCCAGGCCACCCGATTGCAGCTCACGGTGGCGGCGGCGGACGAATTCCTCGGTCTTCTCGTCGAAGTACGCCAGCACGTCGAGCACCACCCGGGCCGCCTCACCGCGCTGGAGCGCGGTGCTGCGCACCAGATGGTCGATGAGATCGTCGTGGGACGATGGGCGGCGTTCGAGCACCCGTAGATATTGCGGTGCCACCTGTCGAGATTGCAAGAATCCTGCCCGATCGCGGGCACATCTCACTCAGAGCCGCTTCAGAACCGCCCGTTTTGCGGTGGTGAACTCCTCTTCCGTCAGTATCCCGGCGTGATGCAGCTCGCCCAGCTCGCGCAGGCGGCGCAGCAGCGCGTCATGATCGTCGCTGCCGGGCGCGAGGGACGGCACGGCGTCCTGCGGTGCGTACGGATGCGGCATCCCTGCCGTTACGGCCGCCCCGACCAGCGCCATCAGGGGGTCCTTGCGAAAGCCCCACAGCTCCACGGCGTACGGGTCGTACTTCGGTGGGGGCGGGGAGCCGGCCTTGGTCACCCGGAACCGGAGGTAGCCGTTCTCAAGACCGGCCGAGGGCAGCCACTCCACCGCCTCCACGTCCTCCAGGGCGACGCTGCGAGCGCCGCCTGAGGACTTGGACTCCTCGGTCTTCCAGTTCCACTCCAGCCGGATCCGCTCACCGTCGAAGGTGGCGGTGCCGTCGCCCGCGCCGACGGTGATGGGCAGGGCGGGTCCCGGCAGGAGATAAGAGTCGACGGGGCCGGTCGGCACCTGCTCGAGCAGCAGGGCGTTGCGGACCTCGTCGACGAAGTACTCGGCGACGCCGGTGCGGTCGTTCTCGACGGTGAGCCGATAGGGGTCGGAGCCGTCCTCCAGCTTGCCGCCGGTGATCTGCAGAAGCGGGTCGGCGCCGTTGCGCAGCCGCAGCCGCAGGCGTCCGGACTTCTTGCCGGGTTCGAAGGAGATCCCGGCGAGCGCGGTCAGGGGTACGGCGACTTCCCCGAGGGTCTTGCGCAGGAGGCTCACGCTCTTGTCGCTGCCGGGCACGATGCGCACGGTGTCCCCGTCGAAGGTCCAGGTGCCGTCCTTCTGGATGATTTCCGCCATGCGGGGATTCTCGCATCGGGGGGTGGGGTACGGGGGTTCGCCCAGGGTGAGTTGGCCGGGGGTGTGCCTGCGGGTTTCTCGGCCGGGGGTCCGGGGGCTGCCCCCGGGACGGCACAGCCGCCATGCGGGATTCTTTCGCCCGAGGCCTGAGGAAGTGGTCTACACCTTGACCTCAACTGGGGTGCACGGTACGCATGTTGACTGCCGTTCGGTTGCTCGGCACCACAGTCGCGACGCCCGTCGAAGGGACCCAGCCTGTGAGACAGCCCAGAGCGTTACCCCGTCTGTTCGGCTCGCTGCTGCTCGTCGCCGCCGCGGGCATCTGCGCCATCGGAGCCGGACCCGCCCTGTCCGCGTCCACGCCCCGGCCCCTCGGGCAGATCGTCCCCGCCCCCGCGTCCGTGCGCCCGGGCGGCGATCCGTACTCGCTCACCCCCTCGACCCGGATCCGGGTCGAGGGGAACTCCCGTGAGGGGCGGCAGATAGGAACCTATCTCGCCGGGATTCTGCGGCCGTCGACCGGATACGCGCTGCCCGTCACCGACGGCCCCGCCCCCGGTGGCATCCGGCTGCGGCTGAGCGCAGCCGACCGTGCGCTCGGCGACGAGGGCTACCGGCTCCAGTCCTCGCCCGCCGGGCTCACCCTCACCGCCCACAAGCCCGCCGGCCTCTTCCACGCCGTGCAGACGCTCCGCCAGCTGCTGCCCGCAGCCGTGGAGAAGGACACCCCCCGGCGGGGCCCGTGGCAGGTCGCGGGCGGCACCGTCACCGACACCCCGCGTTATGCGTACCGGGGTGCGATGCTCGACGTCTCCCGGCACTTCTTCACCGTCGACCAGGTCAAGCGCTATGTCGACCAGCTCGCGCTGTACAAGATCAACAAACTGCATCTGCATCTCTCCGACGACCAGGGCTGGCGCATCGCCATCGACTCCTGGCCGCGACTGGCCACCTACGGCGGCTCGACCCAGGTCGGCGGCGGGCCCGGCGGCTCCTACACCAAGGCCCAGTACAAGGAGATCCTCGGCTATGCCGCCTCGCGCTATCTGGAGGTCGTCCCGGAGATCGACATGCCGGGCCACACGAACGCCGCGCTCGCCTCGTACGCCCAGCTGAACTGCAACGGCGTCGCGCCGCCCCTCTACACCGGCACGGACGTCGGCTTCAGCTCGCTGTGCGTGCCGAAGGCCGTGACGTACGACTTCGTGGACGACGTCGTGCGCGAGCTCGCCGCGATGACGCCCGGCAGGTACCTCCACATCGGCGGTGACGAGGCGCACTCCACCAGCCACGCGGACTATGTGGCGTTCATGGACAAGGTGCAGCCCATCGTCGCCAAGTACGGGAAGACGGTGGTCGGTTGGCACCAGCTGACCGGCGCCACGCCCGCCAAGGGCGCGCTCGCGCAGTACTGGGGTCTGGACGGCACCGGCGCCGAGGAGAAGGCGCAGGTCGCGCGGGCCGCGCGGAACGGCACAGGGCTGATCCTGTCGCCCGCGGACCGTATCTACCTCGACATGAAGTACACCAAGGACACCCCGCTGGGGCTGGACTGGGCAGGCTTTGTCGAGGTGCGCAGGGCGTACGACTGGGATCCGGGCGCGTATCTGCCGGGGGCTCCGGCGTCGGCGGTGGCGGGGGTCGAGGCACCGCTGTGGTCGGAGACGATCTCGACGAGCGACCACATCGAGTTCATGGCGTTCCCGAGGGTGGTGGGCGTCGCGGAGCTGGGCTGGTCGCCTGCCTCCACGCACGACTGGGAGGCATACCGGGTGCGGCTGGCGGCGCAGGGGCCGCGCATGCA
Source organism: Streptomyces sp. SLBN-118 (assembly GCF_006715635.1). Classification (NCBI taxonomy): domain Bacteria; kingdom Bacillati; phylum Actinomycetota; class Actinomycetes; order Kitasatosporales; family Streptomycetaceae; genus Streptomyces; species Streptomyces sp. SLBN-118. The sequence goes on along the minus strand of NZ_VFNP01000002.1, from coordinate 2,810,695 downwards.
GGCGCTGGGCATCGACTTCTACCGCAGCCCGCAGGTGCCATGGCCTTCGGGATGACCTGAGGGCGAGAGGACGGGCGCGCCGGTGAGGGACCGTATTCACCGGCGCGCGCCCCGTTTCAGTGGGAGAACCGCGCGATCGGGTTCTCCAGCGAGCCGACCAGCTGCAGCGCGGCCGCCGGGTCCGCCAGATCCACCATCTGCTTGTTGTTGCGCAGCTGGAGCCGGTTGAGGCACGAGAGCGCGAACTCGTCCGCGAACATGTCGTACTCCCGGAACCTGTCCGCGAGATGCGGCACCGATTCCTGGTACGCCAGCACGCGCTCGGCGACCGTCCTCCAGAACGTCTCCTCGTCGATCCGCTCCTCCGCGACCAGCGTAGCCGCCAGGAAGCGGAAGAAGCAGTCGAAGACGTCCGTGAAGACGGACAGCAGCTTCATGTCGTCGGGGATGTCCGCGCGGATCCGCTCGACGGCCGGCGGAAGTACCGCGTCCGCGTCCATCACAACGATCTCCTCGGCGATGTCCTTGAAGATCGCGCGCCGGACCGTGCCGTCCTCGCCGATGACCAGGATGACGTTCTCGCCGTGCGGCATGAAGGCCAGGTCGTACGCGTAGAAGCTGTGCAGGATCGGCGTCAGGTACGCGTCCAAGTACCGCCGCAGCCAGTCGGCCGGGGCGAGGCCCGACTCGTCGATCAGCGCGCCCGCGAACGATGAGCCCTCGTGGTCGACGTGGAGCAGCGACGCCATGGTCGCCGCCCGCTCACCCGCCCGCAGCGACGGCACCGGGCTCTCGCGCCACAGCGCGGCGAGCATTTTGCGGTACGGCGAGTAGCGGTCGGTCGCCCGCTCGTACTGGCGGTGGTGGTACCCGATCGCCGCCCGCTCCCGGATGATCGAGAAGCGCGCCGCCTTCAGGACGTCGTCGCTGTCGATCAGGCCCGCGAGCCAGTCGTTGATCGCCGGGGTCGCCTCCATGTACGCGGCAGAAAGGCCCCGCATAAAGCCCATGTTCAGTACGGACAGCGCGGTTTTGACGTAGTGCTTCGCCGGCGCGCTCGTATTGAAGAAGGTGCGGATCGACTGCTGCGCGAGATAGTCGTCGTCGCCGGTGCCCAGGCACACGAGCCGCTGCTGGGCGACTTCGGAGGCGAAGGTGACGGACAGTTTGTTCCACCACTGCCAGGGGTGGACGGGCAGCAGGAAGTAGTCGGCGAGGTCGAGGCCCATCGCACTGAGCTGCCCGCCGAAGCGGGCGAGCGCCGCTTCGCCGAGCTCGCTCTGGATCAGCGACGCGTAGTCGAGTCCGGCGCCTGCCGTGAACGTGGCGACATCCCGACGGGCGGCGAGCCACACGAGGCGGATCTCGCCGGCCGCCTCGGGGGCGTACGAGAGGTATTCGTGCACTCCGAAGCCGAGCCGGCCGTTGTTGGCCACGAAGCAGGGGTGGCCCTCGGTCATGCCGGTCTCTATGGCCTGGAAGCCGGCCGTGGCGAGTTCGGCGGAGGTGACGGGCTTTTTGGTGAGTTTGAAGGCCGTGCCGGAGAGGGTGGAGGATATCTCCTCCAGATAGACCGGCAGGATCTCCTCGCTCAGCCCCAGCGAGCCGCGCAGTTCGATGAAGAAGTCCAGCGCGTCCAGGGGCTGCCGTTCGCCCTCCCGGTGGCGGGTGATCGAGTCGGCGTCGACCTGCCAGTGGTCGAGGGCGAACCGGCGTGCGGAGAAGCGGTATTCGGTCGCGGAGTCGTCGCTGAGGACCCGGTAGCGGTCTCCTCCCGGGCCTTCGGCCCGGGAAGTACCCCCGCCGAGCGACTCGGGGACCAGCAGCCGCTCGTGCGAGAACTCCGCCAGCGCCTTGCGGACGAGGAGCCGGTTGGCCTGCTCCCATCGCTCGGGCGTCAGATGCGATACGGCGTCGGTGAGGCTCATCGGACCGCTCCTCGCGCCGCCAGGAACTGTTCGCGCGTACAGATGCTCAGGTACGCGTCCTTCTCCGGCTTCGCGATCTTCTTGACGATCTCGAAGCCGACGGCCTCGTTGAGCGCGTGAACGGCCTTGTTGCGCACGTCCGGCTCGACGACCACACGCCGGGTGGCCTCGTCCGCGAACAGCGTGTCCATCACCGCGGTGATCACCGCGCGGGTGAAGCCGTGCACGGGCGTGTCGGTCGGCGCGACCAGGAAGTGCATGCCGACGTCGCCCGGCCGGGCGTCGTACAGCCCGACGAGTTCGACGTGCGCCGGGTCGTAGCGCTCCATCAGGAAGACGGGCTCGCCGTCCTTCAGCCCGATGAAGGCGTCGTGGTGCTCATGGGCGGCTATCGCCATGTACTCGCGCTCGACGTCCTGGAGTTTCGCGTCCTGCATCAGCCAGAACGCGGCTTTGGGGTGGGTGACCCATCCGTGCACCAGCCCGGCGTCAGTGAACGGATCGAGGGGGCGGACGGTGAAGGTCATCCTTCTTCTCCCAGGAAGTCCTGGGTTTCAGGCTGGAAAAGAATGGGTCCTTGGCTCGCAGGCGCGGAGCGCCGGAGTATATTCCGAACTGTCCTGATCTGCACGGGATTTGCTCCTTACCGGATGGGGACTTAGTTTGTTAGGGGTGAAGACCGAGCATGTGAAGCGGGCCTATCGGTACCGCTTTTATCCGACCGATGCGCAAGCAGCCGAGCTGTCGCGCACATTCGGGTGTGTGCGGAAGGTCTACAACCTGGCGTTGGAAGCCCGCACTGCGGCGTGGTACCAGCGGCAGGAGCGGGTGAACTACAACGCCACGTCCGCGATGCTGACCGCCTGGAAGAAGACTGAGGAATTGGCGTTTCTCGCGGAGGTGTCGTCGGTGCCGCTGCAACAGGCACTGCGTCATCTGCAGGGAGCATTCACTCGTTTCTGGGAGAAGCGAGGTAAGTACCCGCGTTTCAAGTCGAAGAGGAAGACCCGCAAGAGCGCGGAGTACACACGCTCGGCGTTCACGTTCCGTGGCGGACAGTTGACCTTGGCGAAGATGGCCGAGCCTCTGGATGTCGTGTTCTCGCGTCCGCTCCCCGGCGGCGCCGTGCCGTCCACGGTGACCGTGTCGCAGGACAGCGCGGGACGCTGGTTCGTTTCGATGCTGTGCGAGGACCCGGCCGTCAAGCCGCTGCCGCGCCTGGATGCCGCGGTAGGGATCGACGTCGGGATCACGTCCCTGGTCGCCCTGTCGCGGCCGGTCGAGGGGCTGAGCGACGCCCGAGGCAAGGTTGTGAACCCGAAGTTCGAGCGTAAGGACCGCGCGAGCCTGGCGCGGGCGCAGCGGGACCTGGCCCGCAAGGAGAAGGGCTCGAAGAACCGGGAGAAGGCCCGCGTCAAGGTCGCTCGCGTGCACGCGCGGATCGCCGACCGCCGCCGGGACCACCTGCAGAAGCTGACTACTCGTCTCGTCCGTGAGAACCAAACGGTCGTGATCGAGGACCTGTCCGTCCGCAACATGGTCAAGACCCCCACGCTGGCGCGGGCGATCAGCGATGCGAGCTGGACGGAGCTGCGCTCCCAGCTGGAGTACAAGTGCCAGTGGTACGGCCGCGACCTCGTGGTTATCGACCGCTGGTACCCCTCGTCCAAGACTTGCTCCGCCTGCGGGCATGTCAAGGGCGACCTGCCGCTGAGGGAGCGGGTCTTCCGCTGCGACCGATGTCCCCTGGTGCTGGACCGGGACATCAACGCGGCACGCAACATCCTGGCCGCCGGGCTGGCGGTTACAGTCTGTGGAGACGGTGTAAGACCCCAACGGAGACCTCCGGGCAGGCAACGGTCACTGAAGCAGAAAGCCCAGCCAGCGATGGCTGGAATCCATCCCCTATAGGGGGTGGAGGATGTCAAACTGCGAACTCCTGGAACGCGATGGACTTTTCGACGGCGTAGTACTCGGATCCCAGCAGTTCTCTGATGATGCAGGCGTTGCGGTACGCGCCCATGCCCAGGTCGGGCGAGGTGATGGAGTGCGTGTGCACCCCCGCGTTCTGCAGGAAGATCTCGCGGCCCGCCGTGTCGATGGCGTAGTTGCGGGCGACGTCGAAGCGGCCCTGCCCGTCACGGCGGATACGGTCGGCGACCGGCTTCAGGAATGCGGGCTCGGCGTACTTGTAGCCGGTGGCCAGGACCAGGCCCTCTGTGCGCAGCTCGAAGTCCTTGCCCTGCTCCTCCTGGCGCAGCCCGAGGGTGTAGGTCCCCCTCTCGTACCGCGCGCTCTGGAGCGAGGAGTTGGTGAGCAGTCTGGTGGGGACCGGGCCCTTGAGGTTCTTCTGGTAGAGCAGGTCGAAGATCTCGTTGATGAGATGGCCGTCGATGCCCTTGAAGAGGCCCTTCTGCTGGGATTCGAGGCGGTAGCGGGTGGCCTCGGGCAGCGCGTGGAAGTAGTCGATGTACTCCGGCGAGGTCATCTCCAGCGTCAGCTTGGTGTACTCCAGCGGGAAGAACCGCGGGGAGCGCGTGACCCAGTTGAGCCGGTAGCCGTGCACGTCGATCTCGGACAGCAGGTCGTAGTAGATCTCCGCCGCGCTCTGGCCGCTGCCGACGAGGGTGATCGACTCCTTTTGCTGCAGCGCCTCCTTGTGGTCGAGATAGTGCGAGTTGTGCAGAAGGTCGCCGTCCAGTCCCCGGCAGGGCTCGGGGATGTACGGCGGCGTGCCGGTGCCCAGGACGAGGCGGCGGGCGCGGAAGTGTTCGCCGCCCTCGGTGTGGACGACGTACAGCTCGTTGTCGTACTCGACCCGGGTCACCGTGGTACTGAAGCGGATGGAGCCGAGTTTGGCCGCGGCCCAGCGGCAGTAGTCGTTGTACTCGGTCCGCAGCGGGTAGAAGTTCTCGCGGATGTAGAAGGAGTACAGCCGCCCCGATTCCTTCAGATAGTTGAGGAAGGAGTAGGGCGAGGTGGGGTCGGCGAGGGTGACCAGGTCCGACATGAACGGCGTCTGGAGGTGGGCACCTTCCAGGAACATGCCGGAGTGCCACTCGAAGTCCGGCTTGGACTCCAGGAAGAGGCCGTCCAGTTCACCGATCGGCTCGGCCAGGCAGGCCAGTCCGAGATTGAAGGGCCCGAGCCCGATACCGATGAAATCCAGGGGCTCACGAGGCGTGGACAAGATTCTCTCCCAGGTACTGCTCGGCGTGGCCGGCGATCAGATCGAGTACGGCGGCGATGTCTTCGGTCGTCGTCTCGGGGTTGAGCAGGGTGAACTTCAGGTACTGGCGGCCGCCGACCTTCGTGCCGGCCACGACGGCCTCGCCGGACGCGAACAGCGCCTTGCGGGCGTACAGGTTGGCCCGGTCGATCTCGGCGGGGCTGGTGACCGACACGGGGATGTAGCGGTAGACCAGCGTGGACAGCTGGGGCTCGACGACCACGTCGTAGCGCGGGTCGGCGGCCAGCAGCTCCCAGCCCGCCGCAGCCAGCTCGCAGACCTCGTCGAAGAGCTGCCCGATGCCGTCGGCACCCATCACGCGCAGCGTCATCCACAGCTTCAGCGCGTCGAAGCGGCGGGTGGTCTGGAGGGACTTGTCGACCTGGTTGGGAATGCTCCCCCGTAGCCCCAGGGGCACGGAAGGGGCACCCACTTCGACGGTTTGCCGGGGGTTGAGGTAGTCCGCGTGGTAAGTGGCATGGCCGAGCGTGGCCCCGTCCCGGACCAGTACGGCGGACGAACTCACCGGCTGGAAGAAGGACTTGTGGTAGTCCACCGTGACCGAGTCGGCGTGCTCGATGCCGTCGAGGAGATGGCGGCGGGCGGGTGAGGCCAGCAGCCCGCAGCCGTACGCCGCGTCCACATGCATCCAGGTGCCGTACAGCTCGACCAGCTCGGCGATCTCGGGAAGCGGGTCGATGGAGCCGAAGTCGGTGGTGCCCGCGGTCGCGACGACGGCCATGGGGACCAGGCCGTCACGGGTGCAGCGGGCCAGCTCGGCGGCGAGTGCGAGCGTCTGCATCCGCTTGTTGGCGTCGACGGGGACGGAGACGACGGCCTCGCGGCAAAGCCCCAGCAGTGTCGCCGACTTCTGCACGCTGAAGTGGCTGCACTCCGAGGTGAAGATACGCAGCTTGGCCAGGTCCCGCGTTTTGGCCTCCTCGCGGGCGAGCAGCAGCGCCTGGAGGTTGGACTGTGTGCCGCCGCTGGTGAACACGCCGTCGGCGGCGGCTCCGAGGCCGATCCGCTGCGCGGTCCAGTCGATGAGGCGCCGCTCGATGAGGGTGCCGCCCGCGCTCTGGTCCCAGGTGTCGAGCGAGGAGTTGACCGCCGAGAGTACGGCTTCGCCGAGCACGGCCGGGATGACGACCGGGCAGTTGAGGTGGCCGAGGTAGCGGGGGTGGTGGAAGTAGACGGCGTCGCGCAGGTAGACGGTCTCCAGCTCGTCCAGGGCGGCGGAGGCGTCGCCGAGCGGCCGGTCGAGGTCGACCGCGGCGATCAGCGGAGCGAGTTCGTCGGCGGTCACGCCGGTGAACGGCCTTCGGGTGGTGGCGAGTCGGTGCGCCACCCGCTCGACTCCTTCGGTCACGGAGCGCCGATAGCTCTCCGCCGTCACGTCATTGAGCAGGTGTGAGCGCATGCGATGTCCTCCGGACAAGCGAGGGGGGCGAGGAATGCTGGAGTTAGGTTAGCCTAACCTAACTTTCTGCGCCAGTGGTCCCACGCCCCCCTCGGGGCACGGCTGTTATGCCGTTGTGCACATGTCGGCAGCCTCGTCGGCCACCGCCTGCTCGCGGAGGCCGTCCTCGCTCACGCCGCGCTTCCAGTAGCCCACGAAGGTGACGCGGCGGCGGTCGAGTTCACGCTCGCGCACCAGGTGGCGGCGCAGTGCCGTCACGCTGCCCGATTCGCCCGCGATCCAGGCGTACCCCGTCCCCTCGGGCAACTCCGCCCGGCTGACCGCCTCCAGGGCCGATGGGGCGCCCTCCTCCCGTACGAGCCAGGTGACATGGGCGTCAGCGTCGGTCCTCAACTCCTGGCGGTCCTCGGTGTGCTGCACCTCCAGCCAGACCCGGGCCCGCATTCCCGCCGGCAGCCACTCCAGGATCGCCCCGGCGGCGGGAAGAGCCGTTTCGTCGGCCCAGATCAGCACCCAGTCGGTGTCCTCGGGCGGACGGCAGCGCACGGCTGTGTTGTCGGCGACGGCGGGGCCGAGCACGGTCACCCGGTGGCCGGGCGCGGCATTCAGGGCCCAGCGGCAGGCAGGTCCTCCGTCGGTGTGGACGGCGAAGTCGATGTCGACCTCGGTGGGTTCGGCCCGCTGCTCCCGCACCGTGTACGAGCGCATCACTGCGCGTACGTCCTCGGGCATCGCACGCCAGACGCCCAGCGCGGCGTACAGGTCCCCGTCCTCGGGCACCGGCACGACGGGATTCTCCTGGCCGGGGTGCGGCAGGAAGAGGGAGAGGCTCTGGTCGCGGCCTCCGGCGGCGAAGGTCTTCAGATCCTCGCCCCCGAAGGTGACACGGACCATGGACCGGCCGAGCCGCCTGGTCCGTACAACCGTCAGGTCGAAGAAGCGGAACGGGGCGAGCTCGGTCGTGGTCGTCATGGTCAGGCGACCTTCTTCGCGGTCTCGATGGCCTTGGCCAGGTCATCGAGGACCGGCGCGCACTTGTCGTAGGAGTAGATCGGCTCGGTGACGCGCGGGATGACCTGTCCGGCCTTGACAGCGGGCAGCTGGTTCCAGGTCGGCTTGCTCTTGAGGGCGTCGGCCTGGAGGGTCCCGGTGCGGTTGTCCAGGATAATGAGGTCGGCGCCGTACTTGCCGGCGTTCTCCCAGCTGAGCTCCTCGAAGAAGCCCTGCGCATTGGCCTTCGGCTCGACGAACTTCACGCCCAGCTCCTGGAAGTACAGGGTGTCGGCGGACATCTTCGGCACGGAGACGTAGAACAGCTCCGGGCTGCCGGAGCCGATGAGCACCTTGAGGTTCGGCTTGGCCTTGGCGGCGGCGCGCAGGCGGGCCGCGGCCTTCTCGAAGCGGGCCTTGGCGTCGGTCGCCTTCTTGCCCTTGACGTCACCGCCGAGCGACGCGGCGAGTTCGGCGTGACGCTCCAGCGCCTTCTGCATCGTGGTCTCGGCCGCCCACAGCAGAACGCTGGGGGCCAGCTTCATGATCTTGTCCTTGGACTGCGGCGGGACGTACCACGGGTCGTCTTTGGCCCACATGTTGGTGATCAGCAGCTCGGGATTGAGGGCCGCGTACTGCTCGATCTTGAACTCGCCGTACGAATTGCCGATGATTTTGACCTTGGTGACATCGAGGTCGCCGGCCTGGACGTCGGGCTTGTCGCCCTTGGTCGTCGTCGGGCCGAACACGCCCTTGACCTCGACGCCGTAGTCGTGGAGGGCCGCGGCGGTGCCGGTGAAGGCGACGATGTTCTTCGGGAACGCCTTCAACTGGACGTTCTTGCCACGGTCGTCGGTGAAGGACCAGGGGCCCGACTTCTCGGCGGCCTTGTCGGTGCCGCCCTTCTTGTCTTCGCTGCCGCAGGCGGCCAGCGCCGCGCCGAGCCCGAGGGCGCTGCCCGCGGAAAGCAGGCCGCGGCGGGTGAGATGGGAAGGGCGGGCGTTGGGCATGATGAGTCCGCTTTCGTACGTGCCGGGTCGGCCACTGGGCAGGTCTAGGATAGGTTAGCCTAACCTTAGCTTCTGTCCAGTGGGCGGCCCGGCACAAGCCCGCCCCAGGGCGACCGGGTCAGCCCGTAAGCCCCAACTCCCGGGCGATCAGCATCCGTTGCACCTCGCTCGTGCCTTCGCCGATCTCCAGGATCTTGGAGTCGCGCCACATCCGGGCCACCGGATACTCGTTCATGAAGCCGTAGCCGCCGTGGATCTGGGTGGCCTCACGCGCGTTGTCCACCGCGACCGTGGAGGAGTACAGCTTGGCGAGCGCCGCCTCCTTCTTGAACGGCTCGCCCTGGACCAGCCGTGAGGCCGCGTCGCGCCAGCCGACCCGGGCCATGTGCGCTCGCATCTCCATGTCCGCGATCTTGAACTGTATGGCCTGGTTCTCGCCGATCGGCCGACCGAACGCCTGACGCTCCTTGGCGTACTTCACGGACTCGTCCACACAGCCCTGCGCGAGGCCCGTCGCCAGCGCCGAGATGGCGATCCGGCCCTCGTCGAGGATGCGCAGGAACTGGGCGTAGCCGCGGCCCTCCTCACCCAGCAGGTTGGCCAGCGGCACCCGGACGTCGTCGAAGGACAGCTCGCGGGTGTCCGATGCGTTCCAGCCGACCTTGGAGTAGGGGGCGGCGACGGTGAAACCGGGGGTGCCGGAGGGGACGATGATCGAGGAGATCAGCGGCTTGCCCTCGGGCGTGCGGCCGGTGACCGCGGTGACCGTGACGAGGCCCGTGATGTCCGTGCCGGAGTTCGTGATGAAGCACTTCGAGCCGTTGATCACCCACTCGTCACCGTCGCGCACAGCCGTCGTCCTGGTGCCGCCGGCGTCCGAGCCGGCGCCCGGTTCGGTCAGACCGAAGGCACCGAGCATCTCGCCCGAGCACAGCTGCGGCAGCCACTGCCGCTTCTGCTCCTCCGTGCCGAAGCGGTACACGGGCATCGCGCCGAGCGAGACGCCCGCTTCGAGGGTGATCGCGACGGAGGAGTCGACGCGGGCCAGTTCCTCCAGGGCGATACCGAGGGCGAGATAGTCGCCGCCCATGCCGCCGTACTCCTCGGGGAACGGCAGTCCGAACAGGCCCATGCGGCCCATCTCGCGGACGATCTCGTAGGGGAATTCGTGGCGCTCGTAGAAGTCGCCGATCTTGGGAGCTATCACGTCGTGCGCGAACTGCTCCACGGTGCGGCGGAGTTCCTCGTGCTCGGGGGTGAGCCGGTGGTCCAGGGACATGGGGGAGTCACTCCTTGTGGGAGAGGGCGCGGACGGTGCGGGAGGGGCTCGGTCGGCCCAGCTGTTCGGCCATCCACACGCTCGTGGCGGTCAGGCGGCCGAGATCGACCCCGGTTTCGACGCCGAGGCCCTGGAGCATCCACACGAGGTCTTCGGTGGCGAGGTTCCCGGTCGCGCTCTTCGCGTACGGGCAGCCGCCGAGGCCGCCCGCGGAGGCGTCCACGGTGGTCACGCCGTGCTGGAGAGCGGCGAGGGTGTTGGCCAGTGCCTGGCCGTACGTGTCGTGGAAATGCACGCCGATGGCATCGGTCGGCACCCCCTGTTCGTTCAGGGCGGCGAGCAGGGCCAGCACATGGCCGGGTGTGGCCACACCGATGGTGTCGCCGAGGCTCAGCTCGTCACAGCCGAGGTCGATGAGCCGCCTGGCGACCCGGACGACCTGGTGGACGGGGACGGGCCCCTCCCACGGGTCGCCGAAGCACATGGACAGATAGCCGCGGACATGCATCCTGTCCGCGCGGGCCTTGGCGACGACCGGCTCGAACATGGCCAGCGACTCGTCCACGCTGCGGTTGAGATTGCGCTGGGCGAAGGTCTCGGTCGCGGACCCGAACACGGCGATACGGCGCGCACCGAGGGCGGCAGCCCGCTCAAGACCGCGCTCGTTCGGTACCAGAACGGGCAGAGCGACACCCCGGAGGTCGCCGACGAGGGGGAACAACTGCTCGGCGTCGGCGAGTTGGGGCACCCACTTGGGGTGAACGAAGCTGGTCGCCTCGACGGTGGTCAGGCCCGCTTCGGCGAGCCGGTGGATGAACTCCGCCTTGACCTCGGTGGGGACGACGGTCTTCTCGTTCTGCAGGCCGTCACGCGCACCGACCTCGTGGATCCGCACGCGGGGCGGCAGACCCTGTGCCGGAACGGCCATGGGCAGCCCGTCGGTCATGCTTCCTCCCTCGGGGTGACGACCGCCAGGATCTGGTCCATGGCGACGGTCGAGCCGGGCGTGACGTCCAGCTCGCTGACGGTGCCGGCATGCGGGGCGGAGATGACGTGCTCCATCTTCATCGCCTCGACGACGAGGAGGCCCTGGCCCGCCACGACCGCGTCCCCGACGGCGACCTTGACGACGGTGACCGTGCCGGGCATGGGCGCGGCGAGGGTGTCCGCGCCCGCGTGCGCGGCGCCGCTGAGGGATGCCTCGACGGGGTCGTGGTCCTGGACGTGCCACGACTCGCCGTCCCGGCCGAGCCAGGTCCCCTCCGCGGAGGAGACGTGGGTGAAGGTGTGGGTGAGGCCGCCGAGTTCGACGGTGACGCGCCGAGCGTCGAGGCTGACGAGCCGGGCTCGCTGGATCTCCCCGGCGGCGGGCAGGAGTTCCGCGCTCGTCGCCTCGCCCCGTACGCGAATCGCCACAGGATCCTGGCCCGGCACGCGGAAGTGGTGGACCGTCCAGGCAGGGACGCCGCCGAGGCGCCAGCCGCTGGCCACTGCGAAGGGGTCCGTCCAGCCCCCGGCCGCGCGGGGGAGAGCCGGCTGCCGCACCAGCGCCGCCGCCGCGTACACCTCCGCCGGGACGCCGTCGACCACCAGGCTGTCCGCGTCCCGTTCCACAAGTCCGGTGTCCAGGTCGCCCGACACCACCGCAGGGTGGGCCAGCAGACGTCGCAGGAAGCCCGCGTTCGTCGGGACGCCGAGGGTGACCGTGTCTGCCAGGGCCGCACGCAGCTTGCGCAGGGCGGTCGCGCGGTCGGGGCCGTACGCGATGACCTTGGACAGCATCGGGTCGTACAGGCTGGAGACCTCCGTGCCCTCGGTGAGTCCCGAGTCGGTGCGCACGCCGTCGCCGTGCGGCTCGTGCAGGGCAAGGACCGTGCCGCCGGAGGGCAGGAAGCCCCGGGAGGGGTCCTCCGCGCAGATGCGGGCCTCGATCGCGTGGCCCGTGAAGGTGACATCGTCCTGGACGAAGGGCAGTTGCCCGCCCGCCGCGACCCGCAGCTGCCACTCCACCAGGTCCAGGCCGCCGCCTGCGATCGACACGGCCAGCTCCGTCACCGGGTGTTCGACCTGGAGCCGGGTGTTCATCTCCATGAAGTAGTACGAGGACGGGTCGCTGCCGGGGACGATGAACTCCACCGTGCCCGCGCCCACATAGCCACAGGACCGGGCCGCCTCCACGGCCGCGGCGCCCATCGACGCACGGGTCTTCTCGTCGAGGAAGACGCTCGGAGCCTCTTCGATGATCTTCTGGTGGCGGCGTTGCAGCGAGCATTCGCGCTCGCCGAGGTGCACCACGTTCCCGTGCCCGTCCGCGAGGACCTGGATCTCGATGTGCCGGGGCCGGTCGATCCAGCGCTCGACGAGCAGGGTGTCGTCGCCGAAGGAGGCCCGCGCCTCGCGCCTGGCCGCCGCGATCTCGTCGAGGAGAGCCGACTCCACGCGCGTGAGCCGCATGCCCTTGCCGCCGCCGCCCGCCGAGGGCTTCAGCAGCACCGGCATGCCGATCTCCCGGGCGGCGCCCGCCAGTTGGTCGTCGCTCAGGCCGGATCCCGAGGAGCCCGGAACCACCGGGACGCCCGCCGCCCGCACGGTCTCCTTCGCGCGGATCTTGTCACCCATCAGCTCGATGGCCGAGGCGGGCGGCCCTATGAAGGCGAGGCCGGCGTCGGCGCAGGCCTGTGCGAAGCCCGCGTTCTCGGCGAGGAAGCCATAGCCCGGGTGGACCGCCTCAGCGCCCGTGCGGGCGGCGGCTTCGAGCAGGCGCTCCACGCTGAGGTAGCTCTCGGCGGCGGCCGGCGGGCCGATACGGACCGCGGTGTCCGCCTCCCGTACATGCCGGGCGTCCGCGTCCGCGTCGCTGAAGACGGCGACCGAGCGGATGCCCATCGCGCGCAGCGTACGGATGACGCGCACCGCGATCTCGCCTCGGTTGGCGACAAGGACTGTGCTGAACATCGTCATGGTCCGTCTCACATCCGGAAGACGCCGAAGGCGGGGTCGGTCAGCGGGGCGTTGGCGCAGGCGGTGAGGGCGAGGCCGAGCACCTGGCGGGTCTCCATGGGGTCGATCACGCCGTCGTCCCAGAGCCGGGCCGTCGCGTAGTAGGCATTGCCCTGGGACTCGTACTGGGCCCGGATCGGCGCCTTGAAGGCGTCCTCCGCATCGGCGGACCACGCCTCGCCGCGCCCCTCCAACTGGTCCCGCTTCACGGTGGCCAGCACGGAGGCCGCCTGCTCGCCGCCCATCACGGAGATCTTGGCGTTGGGCCACATCCACAAAAAGCGTGGCGAATAGGCCCGGCCGCACATCGAGTAGTTGCCCGCGCCGTACGAACCGCCGACGACGACCGTCAGCTTCGGCACGCGTGTGCACGCCACGGCCGTGACCATCTTCGCGCCGTGCTTGGCGATGCCGCCCGCCTCGTAGTCCTTGCCGACCATGAAGCCCGAGATGTTCTGCAGGAAGAGCAGGGGGACGCCACGCTGGTCGCACAGTTCGATGAAGTGCGCGCCCTTCTGGGCGGATTCGGAGAACAGGATGCCGTTGTTGGCGACGATGCCGACCGGGTGGCCGTGGATCCGGGCGAATCCGGTGACCAGGGTCTGCCCGAACTCGGACTTGAACTCCTGGAACCGGGAGCCGTCGGTGATCCGGGCAATCACTTCCCGTACGTCATAGGGGGTGCGGGAGTCCACCGGCACCGCTCCGTACAGACCGGCCGGGTCGGCCTTGGGCTCCTCGGCGGGCTCGACCGACCAGGGCAGCGGGCCGCGCTCGGGCAGCGTCGCCACGATGTTCCGTACGATCCGCAGCGCGTGCGCGTCGTCCTCGGCGAGATGGTCGGTGACGCCGGAGACGCGGGAGTGGACCTCGCCGCCGCCGAGTTCCTCGGCCGTGACGACCTCGCCGGTCGCGGCCTTCACCAGCGGCGGGCCGCCGAGGAAGATCGTGCCCTGGTTGCGGACGATCACGGCCTCGTCGCTCATGGCGGGTACATACGCCCCGCCAGCGGTGCACGAGCCGAGGACGGCCGCGATCTGCGGGATGCCCGCGCCGGACATCCGCGCCTGGTTGTAGAAGATCCGGCCGAAGTGCTCGCGGTCGGGAAAGACCTCGTCCTGCATCGGCAGGAAGGCGCCGCCGGAGTCGACGAGATAGACGCAGGGCAGCCGGTTCTCCAGGGCCACCTCCTGGGCGCGGAGGTGCTTCTTGACGGTCATCGGGTAGTACGTGCCGCCCTTGACGGTGGCGTCATTGGCGACGACGACCACCTCGCGGCCGCTGACCCGCCCGATCCCGGCGATCACTCCGGCGGCGGGGGCCTGCCCCTCGTACATCCCCTCGGCGGCGAGGGGAGCGAGCTCCAGGAAGGGGGAGCCGGGGTCCAGGAGGGTGTCCACGCGGTCGCGCGGCAGCAGCTTTCCGCGTGCGGTGTGGCGGGCGCGTGCCTTCTCACCTCCGCCGAGTCGGGCGGCGGCGAGCTTGGCGCGCAGGGCGTCGGCCAGCTCCTGGTGCGCCGCCTCATTGGCCTGCCAGGCCGGGGAGGCGGGGTCTGCCGCGCTCGCCAGCACGGGTGCCTGCTGCATTCGCTCGAGCTCCCTTGCTCAGTTAATGAGCGTTAACGTGTTTCCTCTAGGTTAACGAGCGCTAACACCCCTGTCTAGAATGAATTCCCATGAGCACCAGGACGACGGCCCCGACGCGCCGCGAGCAGATCCTCAAGGAGGCCGCGCGCCTCTTCGCCGAGCGCGGCTTCCACGGGGTCGGCGTCGACGAGATAGGAGCTGCCGTCGGTATCAGCGGGCCGGGTCTCTACCGCCACTTCGCGGGCAAGGACGCGATGCTCGCCGAGCTGCTCGTGGGCATCAGCGAGCGGCTGCTGAGCGGCGGCCGGCTGCGGGTCGAGGAGTCCGCCACCGACCCCGAGGTGCTGCTCGCCGCACTGATCGACGGGCACATCGACTTCGCGCTGGACGACCGCCCACTCATCACCCTGCACGACCGGGAGCTTGACCGCCTGCGGGAGAGCGACCGCAAGCTGGTGCGGCAGCTCCAGCGGCAGTACGTGGAGCTGTGGGTCCAGGCGGTCCGCGCGATGTACCCGGCGCTGGCCGAGGCCGACGCCCGGGCCGCGGTCCACGCGGTCTTCGGCCTGCTCAACTCCACACCGCACCTCGGGCGCCCGGACGCCCGCCTCGGCCGCGACGCGACCGCGGACCTGCTCCACCGCCTGGCCCGCGGGGCGTTCGCGGCCGCGGCGGACGGTTCCTGAGCCGCCCCGGCGTACGGGAAGGGCCCCAGCCGGCCCATGTACAGTCCCAGTCGGTGCCACGACCGGCGCAGCGAGGCCCGACCAGCCTCGTCGACCACGGGGGTTTCATGTCCGAAAGCTTCAGGCCCGACTGCCGGGAGACGATCGAGCGGAACCTGTGGGCGGCGCCCGCGGTGTTCGTCGCCGTGTCCTGGGCGCTGTTCCAGAAGAACGACGCCACGTCCGCCTCGACCGTCGCCTGGATCATCTACACCGCGGGATGGATCGCCGCCCTGGGCCTGCTCGTCAGGTCTGCGGGCCGGCGCAGGAATCCCGGTGTCGGGGCGGTGTTCGCCTTCGGAGTGCTCGTCCTGATGGGCGCGCAGTTCTGGGCGAACCAGGGGTGAAGCACGCCTGAACGTCCGCTCCTGCGGCCGCTCCCGAGGTTCGTCGCGCCTGCGGGTGACGCGATCGGCCCGTCCAGCCTTCGGGACGCCCGGCACGGCGTGTGCCCCTGACGGCACAATGGGCTCATGCCGATACCCAGCCGTGCCGCCCTTGTCGACCACCTCGTCCGCACACGTATCGCCGGAGATGTCGCCACACCCCGCGACAACAACCTCTCCCACTACCGCAAACTGGCCAACGGCGACCGTCACTTCTGGCTGGGACTGGAGCTCGGCGACCGCTGGACCGACGAGCAGGACGTACTCGCCGTCATGGCCGAGCGGTGCGGGGTCAACGACGATCCCGAGTACCGGACCGGGCAGGACACCATCGACCCGGAACTGACCGTCGACGCCCTGGAGCGGCTCGCGGCGCGGCTGCGCAAGGCCGCCGCAGGTCAGGAGCGGGTGCTCTTCGCGACCGGTCATCCCGGCGGTCTCCTCGACGTGCACCGGCAGACCGCCGACGCGCTGCGGGCCGCCGGGTGCGAGATCGTGAGGATTCCAGGCGGTCTTACGGCCGACGAGGGCATGGTCTTCCAGTTCGCCGACGTCGCGGTGCTGGAACGCGGCGCGACCCTGTGGCACACGCACTCCCCGGCGCCCATGGCCGCGATCCTGGACGGCCTGGAGCGGGACGGCAGAGAGCAGCCCGACCTGGTGGTGGCCGACCACGGCTGGGCAGGCTGCGCGGGTCAGCGCGGCCTGGACTCCGTCGGCTACGCGGACTGCAACGACCCCGCGCTCTTCATCGGCGAGGCGGAGGGCACGCTCCAGGTGACCGTGCCGCTGGACGACCATGTCACCGATCCGCGCTTCTACGACCCGATGGCGGCGTATCTGCTGGACGCGGCGGGGCTCGCCTGACCCGCCCGATCACCGCGGGACGCGGACCACGCCCTCCTGGATGACGGAAATCGCCAGCCGGCCGTCCTGGGTGTAGATCCGCGCCTGCCCCAGACCCCGGCCGCCGGACGCCGACGGGGACTCCTGGTCGTAGAGCAGCCACTCGTCCGCCCTGAAGGGGCGGTGGAACCACATCGCGTGATCGAGCGAGGCGCCGACCACGTCGCCGACCGTCCAGCCGCCGCGGCCGTGCGCGAGGAGCACCGAGTCGAGCAGTGTCATGTCGGAGACGTAGGTGGCCAGGCAGACGTGCAGCAGCGGATCGTCGGCGAGCTTGCCGTTGGCCCGGAACCACACCTGCGAGCGCGCCTCGCGCGGCCGGCCCACGGTTCCGTACGGCGGATCGTCGACGTAGCGCAGATCGACCGCGGCGCGTGCCTGCAGCAGTCGCTCCACGGTGCCCGGGTCGACGAAGTCCTTTGCGTACCTGGGCAGCATCTCTGCCGCTGTAGGCAGGGTCTCCGGGGCGGGCGCGGGCGGCATCGGCGTCTGGTGTTCGAGGCCTTCCTCGTACGTCTGGAAGGACGCCGAGAGATGGAAGATCGGCTGCCCGTGCTGGACGGCGACGACCCGGCGCGTGGTGAAGGAGCGGCCGTCGCGGATGCGGTCGACCGTGTAGACGATCGGCGCGCCCGGGTCGCCCATGCGCAGGAAGTACGCGTGCAGGGAATGGGCCGTGCGGTCGTCGGGGACGGTGCGGCCCGCGGCGACGAGCGCCTGGGCCGCGACCTGTCCGCCGAAGACGCGGGGGACGATCGCCGAGCGGGACCGCCCCCGGAAGATGTCCTGCTCGATCTGCTCCACGTCGAGCAGATCGAGCAGATCGTCAAGTGCTTCGCTCATGGGGTGAAGGTAGTTGAGGAGCCAACTGCCCTACAGGCCCATGTCCTTGGCGATGATCGACTTCATGACCTCGCTGGTGCCGCCGTAGATGCGGTTGACGCGGTTGTCGGCGTAGAGGCGGGCGATCGGGTACTCGTTCATGTAGCCGTAACCGCCGTGCAACTGGAGGCAGCGGTCGATGACGCGGTGGGCGACCTCGGTACAGAAGAGCTTCGCCGAGGCGGCCTCGGCGGCGGTCAGCTCGCCCGCGTCCAGGGCTTCCAGAGCACGGTCGGAAACCGCCTCGGCGGCGTCCACCTCCGCCTGGCAGGCGGCCAGCTCGAACTTGGTGTTCTGGAAGTGCGCGACCGGCTTGCCGAACACCGTGCGCTCCTGCACGTACTGCTGGGCGAACCGGACGGCGGCCTTGGCCTGTGCATACGCGCCGAACGCGATGCCCCAGCGCTCGGAGGGAAGGTTCGCGCCGAGGTAGTAGAAGCCCTTGTTCTCCTCGCCGAGCAGGTCCTCGACCGGGACCTTGACGTCGACGAAGGCCAGTTCGGCGGTGTCGGAGGTCTTCAGGCCGAGCTTGTCCAGCTTGCGGCCGACGGAGTAGCCCTCGGACTTGGTGTTCACGGCGAACAGGGATATGCCGAAGCGGCGGTCGTCCTCGCGCGGGGCCGAGGTGCGGGCGCAGACGATCACGCGGTCGGCGTGCACACCACCGGTGATGAAGGTCTTGGCGCCGTTGAGGACGTAGTGAGTCCCGTCCTCCGAGAGCTTGGCGGTGGTCTTCATGCCCGCGACGTCGGAACCGGTGCCCGGTTCCGTCATCGCCAGCGCCCACATCTCCTCGCCGGTGACGAACTTCGGCAGGTAGTTCTTCTTCTGCGCGTCGGTCGCCAGCATCTTGATGTACGGCAGAGCGAGCAGCACATGCACACCGGAGCCGCCGAAGTTGACGCCCGCGCGCGAGGTCTCCTCGTAGAGCACGGCCTCGAACTTGTGCGTGTCCATGCCTGCGCCGCCGAACTCCTCGGGCACGTTGATGCCGAAGACGCCCAGCTCGCCTAGCTTGTAGTAGAAGTCGCGGGGCGCCTGGCCCGCCGCGTACCACTCGTCGAAGACGGGTGCGACCTCGGCCTCGATGAAGGCGCGGATCGTCTCGCGGAACGCCTCGTGGTCCTCGTTGTAAACGGTGCGGCGCACGGTACGCCTCCTTCGCGGTGCCGGGTTCAGATATCTAAGCGCTTGCTCAGTCATAAGTTACCCGGCAGTCGCAAGAGCTGTCCAGAGTGATGATGAGCACGCTGTGATGTCCCCTTCGGGTGTCAGGCGGCCGAATCGCGCGGTGGCGCACGCGGTGGCGCCGTCGGCGAGGCGCGTCGGTTCAGCCGGGCAGCACCGGCTGCGGGCCCGGCTGAGGTCCTTCGCCGTCGTACGCCGCCAGCGCCGCCTGACGGCTTTGCAGTAGCTCGCGCAGGTCTTCGGGGGTCAGGCGCTCGTGCGCCAGCTTCACGCTTGCCCTGCCCTCCAGGTCGGCCCACGCCTGCCGGGCGCGCTTGTTGGCCACGCGCCGGGCATCACTCCGCAGGAAGCCCGACCCGGCCGCGAACCCGGCAGAGGCGAGGGCGATCAGCGCCGCGGGGACGCGGGCGTCCGCCGTGGCCAGTCCCGCGGCACCGGAAATACCCGCGAGCAGAGCCGCGGGGAATCCCAGGACGATGTGGGCCCTGTTCCAGAATTCCGCCCGCCGGTGGGCGAGCGCGCGCTGCCGCGCCGCCTCGTCGCGCAGACGCTCGATCTCGGCGCGCAGGCGGCGCGAGGGCTCATCCGGGCCAAGGTGCATGGAACTGTCAGCGGTGGTGGTCATGTTTGATTCCAACATGCCTTCCCCACGCGGGACTTGAGGTTTCGGAGACAGCTTTCGAGGCCGGGATTGGTGGGCTCTCGCCAGAACCGTCCGCACCCCGGGCCGCGGCGCCTCAGCTGTGCCGCAGCGCGAACCACAGCTCCATCCGTACGTCCGCGTCGTCCAGGTCCTGGTCGAGGAGCGTCTGGCACCGGGCGATGCGGTGGCGGACGGTGTTGCGGTGAATCGACATCGCCGCGGCCGTGCGGTCCCAGCTGCCGTGCAGGGACAGCCAGGTGCGCAGCGTCTCGACGAGCGCGGGGGAGTCCGCAAGGGGTGCGAGGCGGTGGCGGGCCTGGTCGAGCCAGAGGGGGGCGCTCTCCCGGTGGCGCACCAGGTCCTTGCGGGTGGCCACGGCGCGGCGTACCGCCCTGGCTGCCTGCGCGTCGGCCGCCGCGAGCTCCTCGGGAAACGCGGGCGCGCTTACGCCGAGCGTCCAGCCGGGCTGTGCGCCGACCTCGTGTCCGGCCGGGAGCAGCACCCGTACGCAGTCGTCCGCGTCCGGATCGACCAGTGCGCTGCCCAGCGCCGCGCCCAGGGCCGTCGCAGCAAAGGGGCTGTCGTCGCCGCCCTGTCCGTGGACCACCGTCCAGGGCCCCGGTCCCAGCAGTGGGGCGGTCTGGGCGGGACTCGCGCCGAGCAGCATGCGTACGAGGGCGGCGCTGCGGCCCGCGGCGTCGGCGCCCTGGTGCGGTGCTGTGAGCAGTGAGAGCAGGACAACGGCGACCCCGGCGACCGTGTGGTCCCCGGCCTCGCGGGCGGGTGCCGCGAGCCCGAGGACCAGGCTCCGGCTGCCGCCGAGAGCGTACGCGGAGAGGTGGGAGAGGGCGGAGGAGGTCGTGGCGCTGCTGCCCGGCTCCGCCGGTTCGGCGGAACCGGCCCCGGATGCCGGTGGCGGCGGCACCGTGTCCGTCGCCGATGCCGGGGCGGGACGGGACGTGCCTGCCGACGTGGTGCCGGGGCGGACCACGCGCGCCAGCCGGGCCAGGCCCCCCCTGGCCTCGGGGGACGGTGCACGGCCCGACGACGACATTTCCGTGCCGTCCGGGCCCAGCAGAACCGCCCAGCCCTCCAGCCGTACCGCCAGCTGGTGCAGGACCGCCGGGATCGGGTCCGGGCGGGCCGCCGCCGCGGCGAGGCCCTGCTGTGCCCGGGTGACCCGGCGCAGTTCCCGGTGGCGGGCTTCCGCCATCAGTCGCCACACCGCCCGCGCCACCGCCGTGAACGTGGTCTGCGGCGGCACTTCGAGCAGCGGCAGCCCATGTCGGTCGCACGCCTCGATCAGGTTCGCCGGCACCGTGTCGTACACCGGCGCGAGCCCGAAGCCGAGCGCTGTCGCCCCCGCCTGAACGATGCGCGAGACATACCGGTCGGGGTCCTTCAGCAGCACCCCCGCGCTGAGCAGCAGCTCGCCGCCCAGCAGATACGGATAGGGGTCCGCCATCTCCGAGGTGTGCACCATGTGCACCGCCGCGCCCGTCTCCACCGGCCCGGCGATCTGGCGCAGACCCAGATCCTCGCGGGCCAGCAGTGCGGCGAGAGGGATCGGCGGGGTCGGTGGGGCTGCTGCGGTCTCCGGCATGGACGATCCATCCATCAGCGGGGTGAAGAATGGATAAAACGTACACTTCAGCGCCACACTCCGGCCACCTACCGTCATCGCACAAGGAGCGGAGGGCCCCCAGATGGGACCGAGGCCGTTCCCAGCTAAAGTCGAATACCGCAACGAATCGTAGGAAAGAAGGCAAAACGCATGAGCAGCAACGAGCAGCCGCGCGGCCCGGTCGACTCGTCCCGTATTCCGCGGTACGCCGGACCTGCGACGTTCGCCCGGCTGCCCCGGCTCGACGAGGTCGGCACCACCGATGTCGCCGTGGTCGGCGTTCCCTTCGACTCCGGCGTCTCCTACCGTCCCGGCGCACGCTTCGGCGGCAACGCCATCCGCGAGGCGTCCAGGCTCCTGCGCCCGTACAACCCGGCACAGGACGCCTCGCCCTTCGCGCTCGCCCAGGTCGCCGACGCGGGCGACATCGCCGCGAACCCGTTCAACATCAACGAGGCCGTCGAGACGATCGAGGCCGCGGCCGACGATCTGCTCGGCACCGGCGCGCGCATGATGACGCTCGGCGGCGACCACACCATCGCGCTGCCGCTGCTGCGCTCGGTCGCCAAGAAGCACGGCCCGGTCGCTCTGCTGCACTTCGACGCACACCTGGACACCTGGGACACGTACTTCGGCGCGGAGTACACCCACGGCACCCCGTTCCGCCGTGCCGTCGAGGAGGGCATCCTCGACACCTCCGCCCTGTCCCACGTGGGCATCCGCGGGCCGCTGTACGGCAAGCAGGACCTGACCGACGACGAGAAGATGGGCTTCGGCATCGTCACTTCCGCCGACGTCTACCGGCGCGGCGCCGACGAGGTCGCCGACCAGCTGCGCCAGCGCATCGGCGACCGTCCGCTCTACATCTCCATCGACATCGACTGCCTCGACCCGGCGCACGCACCGGGCACCGGCACGCCCGAGGCCGGCGGCATGACCTCCCGCGAGCTGCTGGAGATCCTGCGCGGGCTCGCCTCCTGCAACCTTGTTTCCGCGGATATGGTCGAGGTGGCCCCGGCGTACGACCACGCGGAGATCACGTGCGTGGCCGCCTCCCACACGGCCTACGAGCTGACCACGATCATGTCCCGCCAGATCGCGGCGGCGAAGGCGGCGCAGTGACCCACGGTCACGACCTGGTCCTCCGGCCGACCGAGGCGCAGACCGCGGCCGCGCTGAACCCCCCGGCGGGCCGCAACGGCGGGGACCTCGTCGTCGAGACCCTCGCCGGTCTCGGCGCGACGACCGTCTTCGGGCTGCCGGGCCAGCACGCGCTCGGCATGTTCGACGCCCTGCGCCGCTCCTCGCTCTTGTACGTCGGACTGCGCGTCGAGAACAACGCGGGCTTCGCCGCCGACGCGTACGGCCGGATCACCGGCGAGGTGGCGCCGCTGCTGCTGTCCACCGGCCCGGGTGCGCTGATGTCGCTCGCGGCGCTGCAGGAGTCCGCGGCGGCCTCCGCCCCCGTCCTCGCGATCGGCAGTCAGGTGCCCACGGCCGGGCTGGGCGGCGGACGCCACGGTTATCTGCACGAACTGCGCGACCAGCAGGCCTCGTTCAGGGATGTGGTGAAGTCCGTCCACACGGCCCGCACCCAGTCCCAGATCCCGTCGGCGATCGCGGCGGCCTGGGAGTCGGCGCTGACGGCTCCCCACGGGCCGGTGTGGGTCGAGATCCCGCAGGACGTCCTGCTGGCGCCGACGACGCTGCCGGTCGTCACTGCGATGGACGCGACGCCGCACGAGGTCGTGCCGCGCCCCGAACTGACGGCTGTGGCAGCCGACTTGCTCTCCCGCGCAAGGCGTCCGGCGATCATCGCCGGTGGCGGAGTCGTACGCTCCGACGCGTCCGGCAAGCTGCTCGCGCTGGCGGAGAAGCTGAACGCCCCGGTCGTCACCACCTTCGGCGGCAAGGGCGCGTTCCCCTGGGAGCACCCGCTCTCGCTCCAGTCCTGGCTGGAGGACCGCCACACCACGGATTTCCTTGAGTCCGCGGACGTCCTGCTCGTCGTCGGCTCCGGACTGGGCGAACTGTCCTCGAACTACCACACGTTCGCGCCGCGCGGCCGGGTCGTTCAGATCGAGGCGGACGCCGGCAAGCTGGAGTCCAACCACCCGGCCCTGGGCATCCACGCGGACGCGCGGATCGCCCTGTCGGCGCTGCTGGAGACGGTGCAGGAGCGCGAGGACGACACGGCGGCCGCATCCGTACGCTCGGTGCTCGGGAAGGTCCGGGTCCGCATCGAGGCCCAGGAACTCACCCTGGAACAGCAGGTGCTGGCCTCGGTCCGCAAGGCCCTGCCGGACGATGCCCCCAGCTTCTGGGACATGACGATCCTGGCCTACTGGGCCTGGTCCGCCTTCGACGCCCGCCGTCCGAACACCATGCACTCGGCGCAGGGCGCGGGCGGCCTCGGATACGGCTTCCCGGCGGCGCTGGGGGCGGCAGCGGCCGACCCCACCCGCCCGGTCCTCGCGGTCTCCGGCGACGGCGGCGCGATGTACTCGATCGCGGAACTTGCGACAGCCCGCCAGTACAACCTCCCCGTCACATGGCTGATTGTGGACGACGGCGGCTACGGCATCCTGCGCGAGTACATGACGGACGCCTTCGGCGGGGCGACGGCGACGGAACTGACCCGCCCGGACTTCGTGGCCCTGGCGGAATCCTTCGGGGTGCCCGCGGTCCGTACGACTCCTCAGTCCCTTGCTCAGGACCTCGCGAAGTCCCTGACGCAGCCGGGCCCTTCGATGGTCGTACTCCCGGCGGTCCTGCGGATGTTCGCCCCGACGCACCTCTGAGCCACCCCGACGCACCTCTGAGCCACCCCGAAGCACCTCTGAGCCGCTCCCGACCTCTGCGCCCCGCCGTTCGCTCGCCCGAAGCGGCGGGGCGCAGTCTCGCTGTTCACGGGAAGTCCACCCGGGCGGGGCCCGGACCGGCCTACGGTGGCGCCATGCGTCTGCGAACCGTACTCGCCACCGTCACCGCCGGCCTGGCCGTCGCCACCTGCCTCGGCGCCGCCGCTCCCGCCGACTCCCGTCCTCGGCCCGGCACTTGCTCGCCCCGGGTGAGCATCGACAGTTACTCCGACGCGCTCGACAAGACCGAGTTCCATGGCAGCTTCGTCGGCAACTTCTCCGCCCTCGCCGTCGACACGGACGGCGGCATGGCCGCGGTCTCGGACCGCTCGGAGCTGTTCGGCCTCGACCGCACGAGTCTTGTGCCCAAAAGCGTTGTGCATCTCGCCGACGAGAAGGGGGCGCAGCTCGACTCCGAGGGGCTCGCCGTCGAGCGGGACGGCACCCGGCTCATCAGCTCCGAGACCGAGCCGTCCATCCGCCGCTACAGCCGCGAGGGCGCGATACTCGGCTCCCTCCCCGTGCCCGGGGCGCTGCGCGTCGCCCCCGCCGGGCGGGCCACGCGGAATCTCACCTTCGAGGGGCTGACGCTGGGGCCCGGCGGCCGGACCCTCGTCGCCGCCATGGAGGGGCCGATCGCCGGTGACGGGGCCGGGATCGTGCGGCTGCAGACCTGGCGGCGGCACAGCCCGAATCAGGACTTCCGGCTCGACGAGCAGTACGCCTACCGTGCCGACACCGGTCTCGGGATCAGCGAGACCACCGCCACCGGGGACGGCCGCCTGCTCGTGCTGGAGCGAGGCTTCACGGCGGGCGTCGGCAACACCGTCCGGCTCTATCTCGCCGACCTGCGCCATGCCGCCGACGTCAGCGGGACCGAGTACGTGACGGGGCAGGACGGGATCCGGCTCGTACGCAAGACGCTGCTCGCGGACCTCGCCGACTGCCCCTCCCTCGGCGCCCCGGCCAAGCAGCCCCAGCGCAATCCGCTGCTCGACAACATCGAGGCCATGGCGGTCACTTGGCGAGGACCCGGTGGGCGGCTCCAGCTCCTGCTGGCCAGTGACGACAACCAGAATTCCGCTCAAATCACCCGTTTCTACCGGCTTTCGGTCTGTCTTCCGCCGGCCTGAGCCGGGCACTGAGACGTAACTCATACAACCTTTCCGCCAGTCGTGAGTCATGTGTGGCGGGTGCACCGGAGAGGCGCACCCGCGACAGCACCAGGAGACAGGGATCCATGACTCACCACCCCATATCGCGGCGCGCGCGGGCGGCCGCCGCCGTCGCGGC
This sequence comes from Streptomyces sp. SLBN-118, assembly GCF_006715635.1. Lineage (NCBI taxonomy): Bacteria > Bacillati > Actinomycetota > Actinomycetes > Kitasatosporales > Streptomycetaceae > Streptomyces > Streptomyces sp. SLBN-118. The sequence continues at coordinate 2,785,745 of NZ_VFNP01000002.1, read as the reverse complement.
CGCGGGCCTGTTCGTGCCCCTGGCCGCGGGCGCCGCGCCCGCGGCCGCCGCGACGCCGCAGGTCGCCTGCACCTCCAAGACCGCGGGGCTCGCCGCAAAGCTGACCGCCGACATCACCGCCGCGCTCTCGGGCCGTGCGTCGACGACCGCGGTGCTTCTCAACGACCGGGTCAGCAAGACCAGTTGTGTTCTGCGCCCGGACCAGAAGTACGACTCGGCCAGCGTGGTGAAGGCGACCGTGCTCGGGGCCCTGCTGCTGGACGCCCAGCGGCAGAAGCGCGGTTTCACCCAGCGCGAGTTCACGCTTGCCTCCGACATGATCACCAAGTCGGACAACACCGCCACCAGCGCCCTGTGGAAGCAGCTCGGCCTGACGAAGATCAAGAGCTTCCTCACGGCCGCCGGGATGACCCAGACGGTCCCCGGCACCGGTGGTTACTGGGGCCTCACCCAGATCACCGCCCGTGACGAGCAGAAGCTGCTCGCGCTGCTGACCGTGCCGAACACCGTGCTCTTGGACGGCAACCGCTCCTACGCCCTCAAGCTGATGAGCAAGGTCATCGCCTCCCAGCGCTGGGGCACCCCGGCCGGAGCCCCCGCCGATGTCACGGTCCAGGTCAAGAACGGCTGGCTGTCCCGGGCCACCCACGGCTGGCGCGTCCACAGCATCGGCGCCTTCACCGGCAACGGCCACGACTACACGATCACCGTCCTGACGTGGGACAACGCGACCATGGACTACGGGGTCACCACCATCCAGGCCGTTGCCCGCGCCATCCACAAGGACCTCAACCCGGCCACCGCCCGCTCGGCCGGGGTCGTCGCTCCGCCCGCCGTTCCGCAGGAGGCCCTGCCGGCCACCCCGGAGACCGCCGCGAGGGACGCGATTCAAGCCACCCGCTGAGCCGGACGCTTGTTGCGGCGGGATGAAATCCGCTGCTCGCCGCGTTGGTGCTTTCCGGTAGACCAGAACACGATTTCAGAACTGGATCGGGCGACCGGGAGGCATCACGTGGCGGCGGCAGACCAAGGCTGGGCACGGAGGCTCGCCGGTTACGCCTGGCGTTACCGGCGCAATGTGGTGCTCGCGCTCGGCTCGTCGCTGGCGGGTATGGCCGTCATGGCGCTCGTCCCGCTGATCACCAAGGTCGTCATCGACGACGTGATCGGCGAGGGGGCGGGATCGGTCGCCGTCTGGACCGGTCTGCTGATAGCCGCCGCCCTCGTCATCTACGCCCTCACCTATGTACGCCGCTACTACGGCGGACGCCTCGCCCTCGACGTCCAGCACGATCTGCGGACCGAGATGTACGGGACGATCACCCGTCTGGACGGCCGCCGTCAGGACGAACTCTCCACCGGCCAGGTCGTCGGCCGCGCCACCAGCGACCTCCAGCTCATCCAGGGCCTGCTCTTCATGCTCCCGATGACCATCGGGAACATCCTGCTCTTCCTGATCTCCCTGGTGATCATGGCGTGGCTGTCGCTGACGCTCACCCTGGTGGCCCTGGCCGTCGCCCCCGCCCTCTGGTACATAGCCAAGCGCAGCCGCGTCCGGCTGCACCCCGCCACCTGGTACGCCCAGAGCCAGGCCGCGGCCGTCGCGGGCGTCGTCGACGGCGCCGTCTCCGGCGTACGCGTGGTCAAGGGCTTCGGCCAGGAGGACCAGGAGACCGGCAAGCTGCGCGAGGTCGGCCGCAAGCTCTTCGCGGGACGGCTGCGGACCATCAGGCTGAACGCCGTGTACACCCCCGCGCTGCAGGCCGTCCCCGCGCTCGGACAGGTCGCGATGCTGGCGCTCGGCGGCTGGCTGGCCACCCGGGGCCAGATCACCCTCGGCACGTTTGTCGCTTTCTCGACCTATCTGGCGCAACTCGTCGGCCCGGTCCGGATGCTCGCCGTGGTGCTGACCGTCGGACAGCAGGCCCGTGCCGGTGTCGAACGCGTACTGGAGCTCATCGACACCGAGCCGACGATGCAGGACGGCACCAAACAACTCCCCGCCCACGCGCCCGCGACGGTCGAGTTCGACGACGTGACCTTCGGATACGACGAGCAGCGCCCCGTCCTGGACGGCTTCTCGCTGGAGATACGGCCGGGCGAGACCGTCGCCGTCGTCGGCTCCTCCGGCAGCGGCAAGTCCACGGTCTCGCTGCTCCTGCCCCGCTTCTACGACGTGACGCACGGCGCCGTCCTGGTCGGCGGTCACGACGTGCGCGAGCTGACCCTGGATTCCCTGCGCGCCGCCATCGGCCTGGTGCCGGAGGACAGCTTCCTCTTCTCCGACACCGTGCGGAGGAACATCGCGTACGGAAAGCCGGACGCCTCCCAGGAAGAGATCGAGACCGCCGCCCGCGCCGCCCAGGCCGACCGCTTCATCGCCGAGCTGCCCGAGGGCTACGACACCAAGGTCGGCGAACACGGCCTCACCCTCTCCGGCGGCCAGCGCCAGCGCATCGCGCTCGCCCGCGCGATCCTCACCGACCCCAGGCTGCTGCTCCTGGACGACGCCACCTCGGCCGTCGACGCCCGTGTCGAGCACGAGATCCACGAGGCGCTGCGCAGCGTCATGGCCGGCCGGACCACCCTGCTGATCGCCCACCGCCGCTCCACCCTCGGTCTCGCCGACCGGATCGCGGTCCTCGACGGCGGACGCCTCGCCGACATCGGTACGCACGAGGAGCTGACCCGGCGCTCGGCCCTGTACCGGCGGCTGCTGACCGACCCGGACGGACTCGGCGGCGTATCGCCGGGACACACCCCGCCGCCCGCCGCGGAACCGGAAGAGGACCACACCGTACGGGACGAGCTGGAAGCCGAGTTCGACGTCGAGCGCGGCATCACGCCCCGCCTGTGGGAGCGCGGTGAAAGGGACCGGGAGTCGGCGGCACCCGGTGCCACCCCCGAGCTGCTCGCCCAGGTCGAGGCGCTGCCCCCGGCGACCGACACCCCCCGGATCGACGAGGCGCGTGCCGTACGTCCCGAGCAGACCTACGGCCTGCGCCGACTGCTGCGCGGCTTCGGCCTGCCCCTGCTGATCAGCCTGCTGCTGGTGGCGACCGACGCGGGCATGGGCCTGCTGCTGCCCGTGATGATCCGGCACGGAATCGACGAGGGCGTCGAACAGCTGGCGCTCGGCGCGGTGTGGGCGGCGTCCCTGCTGGCGCTGGCGAGTGTGATCGTGCAGTGGCTGGCCCAGATCGGCGAGACCCGGATGACCGGGCGCACCGGCGAGCGCGTGCTGTACTCCCTGCGCCTGAAGATCTTCGCGCAGCTCCAGCGGCTCGGACTCGACTACTACGAGCGCGAGCTGACCGGCCGGATCATGACCCGGATGACGACGGACGTGGACGCCCTGTCCACGTTCCTGCAGACGGGCCTGGTCACCGCATTCGTCTCGGTGGTCACCTTCTTCGGCATCATGGTCGTCCTGCTGGTCATCGACCTTCAGCTGGCGCTGGTCGTCTTCGCGACCCTGCCGGTGCTGATCGTCGGCACGTACTTCTTCCGCAAGAAGAGCGTCAAGGCCTACGAACTGGCCCGTGAACGCATCAGTGTCGTCAACGCCGACCTCCAGGAGTCCGTGTCCGGGCTGAGGATCGTGCAGGCGTTCCGGCGCGAGCGCGACGGCGCGGACAGGTTCGCCGGCCGCAGCGACAGCTACCGCCGGGCCCGGGTGCGCGGCCAGTGGCTGATCTCGGTCTACTTCCCCTTCGTTCAGCTGCTGTCCTCGGTGGCCGTGGCGGCCGTGCTGATCGTCGGCTCGGGCCGGGTCGAGGCGGGCACTCTCACCACCGGCGCGCTGGTCGCCTACCTCCTCTACATCGACCTGTTCTTCGCGCCCGTGCAGCAGCTCTCGCAGGTCTTCGACGGATACCAGCAGGCGACGGTGTCGCTGGGCCGTATCCAGGAGCTCCTCCAGGAGCCGACGTCGACCGCCACATCGAAGGCGCCTCTCGACGTGCGCTCGCTGAGCGGCGAGATCGCCTTCGAGAACGTCGACTTCGCCTACGGGGACGACGAGGCGGCCCTGAACTCGATCGACCTGCGCATACCGGCCGGCCAGACCGTCGCCTTCGTCGGCGAGACCGGCGCGGGCAAGTCGACACTCGTCAAGCTGGTCGCGCGGTTCTACGACCCGACCGGCGGCCGGGTCACCGCCGACGGCACCGATCTGCGCGAGCTGGATCTGACGGCCTACCGTCACCGGCTCGGCGTCGTCCCCCAGGAGGCGTACCTCTTCGAGGGGAACGTCCGGGACGCCATCGCCTACGGCCGCCCCGGAGCGAGCGACGCCGAAGTGGAGGCGGCGGCCCGCGCGGTCGGCGCCCACGACATGATCGCCACCCTCGACGGCGGCTACCTGCACGAGGTCTCCGAGCGCGGCCGCAACCTCTCTGCGGGCCAGCGCCAGCTGATCGCGCTCGCCCGAGCCGAGCTCGTGGACCCGGACATCCTGCTGCTCGACGAGGCGACCGCCGCCCTGGACCTGGCCACCGAGGCCCAGGTCAACCAGGCCACGGACCGGCTGACGGGCCGCCGCACCACGCTGGTCGTCGCCCACCGCCTGACCACGGCGGCCCGGGCGGACCGGGTGGTCGTGATGGACGGCGGAAAGGTCGTCGAGGACGGTACGCACGACGAACTCCTCGCCCTGGGCGGGCGCTACGCCACGCTCTGGCGCACCTTCATCGGGGAGGACGAGCCCGCCGCGGTATGACGGATCGCCGGATATCGCAACCGTAGGAAGCCCCGCTGCGTCGTACGCATGTACGGGGCCGTGACAAAGGGGTGCGAGCGTGTTCGGTGAGGCGGGGAACAAACGACTGGGGCGACGGCGGCTGCTCGCGCAGGGTGTCGCCGTGTTCATGGCAGCAGGAGTGCTCACACTGGCCGGACCCGGCGCGTCAAACGCCGAAGCCGTCGCCTCCACGTGCAGCGGCCGACCGCTGAAGACCGTCAAGTTCGCCACCGGTGAGCTGCGGGTCTACAAGAACCGGCAGTACGCCTGCGCCATGACCGTGGCGAGGAAGCCCGGCGTGCGGCGGGTCATGTCCATCTCGCTCCAGGCACGCGGCGGCCGGGCCGCCGTCGACGAGGGCCATTTCATCCGCCAGGCGGGCCCCGTCACGGTCCACGCGCTCAACCGCTGTGTCCGGGTCACCGGTTCGATCGCGGGCATCTCGCGTTCGACCGGCTGGATCCTGTGCTGACTTCGCCCTCCGTATGACACCTGGTCAGACCGGCCGATCCCAACTGGGGCTGGCGGGGCGGGTGTTGCCCCCGCTAGGTTCACCGCGACCACAGGTGAACCAAGGGGAGGGTGAATGCGCAAGGCGCTCAGATGGCTGCTGTCGCTCGTGGTGCTCATTGGCACCATGAGTGCGGCCGGTGCGACGGCGAGTGCGGCTACCGCCGCGGAGCCGACAGCCGGGACGGACATCAAGGACCGGATCCTCGCGATCGAGGGCATGAGTCTCATCGAGGAGAAGCCGTACCCGGGTTACCGGTACTTCGTCCTCAACTACACGCAGCCGGTCGATCACCGGCACCCCGACAAGGGCACGTTCAAGCAGCGGATCACCCTGCTGCACAAGGACACCAGCCGCCCCACCGTCTTCTTCACCTCCGGCTACAACGTGAGCACCACGCCACGCCGCAGTGAGCCGACGGCGATCATCGACGGCAACCAGGTCTCCCTGGAGTATCGGTTCTTCACCCCGTCCAGGCCCGACCCGGCGAACTGGTCGAAGCTGGACATCTGGCAGGCCGCCAGCGACCAGCACCGGGTCTTCACGGCGCTGAAGAAGATCTACACCAAGAAGTGGCTCGCCACCGGCGCCTCCAAGGGCGGCATGACGGCCACCTACTTCGAGCGCTACTACCCGCGGGACATGGACGGCGTCGTCGCGTACGTCGCGCCCAACGACGTGGTGAACAAGGAGGACTCGGCCTACGACCGGTTCTTCGAGAAGGTCGGCACCAAGGAGTGCCGCGACAAGCTGAACGCGGTCCAGCGCGAGGCCCTGGTGCGGCGCGAGCCGCTGGAGGCCAAGTACCAGGCGTACGCGACCGCCGAGGGTTACACCTTCAAGACCGTCGGCAGCCTCGACAAGGCGTACGAGGCGGTCGTCCTCGACTATGTCTGGGCCTTCTGGCAGTACAGCCTGCTGGCCGACTGCGGATCGATCCCGGTCGCCGCGACCGCCGGCGACCAGGAGATCTACGACAGCATCGACGCGATCTCCGGCTTCTCCGCCTACACCGACCAGGGCCTGGAGACGTACACCCCGTACTACTACCAGGCAGGCACCGAGCTGGGCTCGCCCGACATCAAGCAGCCGCACCTCAGTGGCCTGACCCGGTACGGGTACCAGCCGCCTCGGAACTTCGTGCCGCGTGACATCCCGATGCGCTTCAAGCCGTGGGTCATGCGCGACGTGGACACCTGGGTGCGGCACAACGCCAACCAGATGCTGTTCGTCTACGGCGAGAACGACCCGTGGGGCTCGGAGCAGTTCCGGCCGGGCAGCGGCACCCGCGACAGCCATGTGTACGTCGCTCCGGGTGCCAACCACGGCGCCAACGTGGCCCGTCTGGTGCCCGACCAGAAGGCGGCCGCCACTGCCGCGATCCTGAAGTGGGCGGGCGTCGCCCCGGCCGCCGTCCAGCAGGACGAGGCGAAGGCGAAGCCGCTGACCACGTACGACGCGAAGCTCGACAAGCGCGACATCGAGCGGGAACCGGCCCTGCGGCCGTAACGCACTGCTGAGTGGGCTGTGCCCGCCGCCGAGGGATCCTCACAGGCGACGGGCGCAGCCCACCGGCTTGTCGCCTCTTTCCGGTGGTCAGTCGTACGACAGGCCGTAGCCGATGGGATACAGCACCTGAAGCGGATCGTCCGCGCGCTGCACCGGCACCGGAAGCTTCCCCTCCGGGTCGGCGTGGCCCGCGATCACCCGGGCCGCCGCGCGCAGTTCGACATCGGTCCAGCAGTACGTGGCGAGTGCCGCCCCTACGCCGGTGAGCTGGGCGACGTCGTACGGATTGCGGATGGCGACGGCGACCACGGGCACACCGGTCGCGGCGAGCCGGGCCACCAGCGTCCGCTGCGGGCTCGCCGCCGTGACGTTGTAGGTGCAGACGATCACCGCGTCCTTGCCGCCCACCGCCAGGGCCGCCTCTTCGATCTTCGCGGCCGTCGGCGTGATCCCGGTGGACAATGCGGTCGCGGCGAAGCCCAGTTCGGTCAGCGCCTGCGCCAGTACGGAGGTCGGCGGGCCGGTCGTCCCGGTGGGCGAGGCCGGATCGGCCCCGACCACCAGGAGACTGCGCCGGCTGCGCCTGTCCAGCGGCAGCAGCCCGTCCTCGTTGACCAGCAGGGTCGTGGTCCCCTCGGCGATCCGGTCGGCCGCCGCGAGATGCGCGCGGGCGCCGACGGTGCGCTCCACGTCGCGCCGGGAGACGAACGGGTCGCGGAACAGGCCCAGTTTCTCCTTCAGGAGCAGGATGCGCAGGATCGATTCGTCGAGGCGGGCCACGGTGAGCTCGCCGCTCTTGACCGCATTGAGGACGCCGTTCCAGGCGACGGCCAGGTCCGGCGGGTTGAGCAGCTGGTCCACGCCCGCCTTCAGCGCGAGCACCGGCACCCTGCTGTCGCCGTACTTGTCGCGCACGCCCTGCATATTGAGCGCGTCGGTGACCACCACACCGTCGTAACCCAGTTCCTCGCGCAGGATGCCGGTGAGGATGGGGCGTGAGAGCGTGGCCGGGTCGTTGCTCGGGTCCAGCGCGGGGAACTGGATGTGCGCCGTCATGATCGAGTCGATCCCGGCGGCGATCGCCGCCCGGAACGGCGGGGCGTCGGTCTCCTCCCACTGCGCGCGGGTGTGGGTGATGACGGGGATGCCCGTGTGACTGTCGACGGTGGTGTCGCCGTGCCCCGGGAAGTGCTTCGACGTCGCGGCGATGCCCGCGCTCTGATAGCCCTTCACCTGAGCGGCGACCAGGCCGGCCACCGCATCGGGGTCGGCACCGAAGGAGCGGACGCCGATGACCGGGTTGGCGGGATTGACGTTGACGTCGGCAACGGGGGCGTAGTTCTGGCGGATACCCATCGCGGCCAGCTCGGCCCCGGCGATCCGCCCCGCCGTACGGGCGGCGGAACGGGAGCCGCCCGCGCCCAGGGCCATCGCACCCGGCATCAGGGTGGCGGGTCTGCCCACGCGGGCCACGATGCCGTGCTCCTGGTCGGTGGAGATCAGCAGCGGTACGGGAGTGGACTGCGCGAGTCCGGCTCGCTGGATGCCGTTGGACAGGTCGGCGATCTGGTACGGGTCACGGGTGTTGTGCGCCCAGGAGAAGTAGATGATGCCGCCGACGTGGTACGCCGCGACCAGCTCCGCGGCCGAGCGGACGCCCATCTCCTTGAGGTTCAGCTCCATGTCGGCCTGGTCGGGGGTGGTCGCGGAGTGCCCGTACACCCGCATCACGAAGAGCTGGCCGACCTTCTCCTCCAGGCTCATCCGGGAGATCAGCCGCTTGAGGCGGTCGCGGTGCGAGGGGAGGGCGAGTGCGGGGGAGGCGCCGACGACGGCGCCCGCCGCCACAGCGGTCGCGGCGGTCGCGGTGAGGAGGGTGCGTCGGGTGAGGCTCCGGTCGTGCATGGGGCTCCTTCCGGCCTTGCTCGACAAGGGAGTTGAAGGAAACTTCCAAGGACACACGGATAGCCCGAAAATTACTGCCAGGTCAAGAGCGTGGCAAGACAAAGGACGGCGCGGCGCGCGGAAGGTCACCGGGACGGGGGCCGCCTGGGGGCGGCGTCCGGGGCGCGCCCACCCCGGACGCCGCCCTCACCCCCCTGCCCTCAACCCTCCGCCCACCGCGCCCGCAGCACCCCCACCGTCTCCGTGATCGCCGGCCTCCGCGCCGCCCCCGCGCGCCACAGCGCGTACAGCCGCCGCATCGGCACGGGATCCAGGCCCACCGCGACCACCCCTGCCGGCAGCGTGCCCCGGCCGAGTCGCGGGATCAGCGCGATGCCCAGTCCGGCCGCGACCAGCGCGAGCTGGGTGTGGTACTCCTCGGCCCGGTGCGCGAGATCGGGCTCGCACCCGGCCGCGCGCAGCGTACGCACCAGCCAGTCGTGGCACACGGTGCCCGGCGGCTGGCAGATCCACCGCTGCCCCGCCAGATCCTCGCGGCGTACGGACGCGTGCGCTGCCAGCGTATGCGCCTCCGGTACCAGCAGGTCGCAGGGGTCGTCGCCGATGACGGCCTGCTCCACCGTTCCTAATCAGTGAGCAGGAGTGAGTCTTGGACCCATGCCTGGTCACTGCGGACATCCCGAACGGTTTTGGATGTCCTGGTCGCCCGCGTACTCGCCGCGTCCGGCAGCACGGATCGTGTCCGTGGTCCGGGGATGCGGGGGCGGGGTCCCTCACGCCCGGGGGCACGCCGGTCGGCCTGGACGGTCCGATGCCCGTGCACATCGCTCTGGTATGCACGGGGCGGTGTCGTCCGTCGCCGGATCGGGTGCCCCTGGGCGCGTCGTCCGATCGCGATGCTCGCCGCATCGTGCCGGGTGGTCTTACGGGTGGGGCCGGCCATCGGCTTTTGCCAGTGCTGGGCGCCCCACTTGCTGGTGTAGGCGGGGTCCACGGTGGTGATCGCGATACCTGTGGCGTCGGCCATGGAGGTCAGCCGGGCGCGGAGCCTGCCGGTCGGCATGCCGGAGATGAGCTGCCGGAATCGGCGCTTGCGTCCGTGCTTCTCTCTGGTTTTCTCGGCCTGGAAGTCGAGGTCTTCGACCGCGATGGCCTTGACGCCGCAGCTCTTGGCCCAGTTCAGCAGCCGGGTGAGGGCGTGCCGTACTTGGGCGTCGCGGTGCTGGGCGTTGCCGGACAGGTCGTAGGAGAAGCGGCGCGGCCGGCCCATCGGGTTGCCGTGAGTGTCCAAGCGCCATGCGGCGAGGTGGTCGGCGTTGGTGTCCACGCCGATCACGCCATCGGCGAGGGCGGCTTGGAGTGGGATGGTCTTGGCGGGTGGGATCTGCCAGGAGGCGTCCATGTACCAGCGCCCGCGCCCCGTGTCGTAGTGGATGCGGTAGGCCACGGCCCGGTTGGCCTCCACGCGGTCGGCCCACTCCTGCCCCCGGTGAGGGAAGCGTACCTGCGCAGTGAGTACGTACCGGCCGTGCTTGGCGTTCGCCAGGTCGGCGAGCGGGGCCGGGATCTTGATCGATACTTCGCCGTGGGGCGTGATGCGGATCGTCTCGTTGCCGAACCTTTTCCCCGACTCGCCGTCCGCCTGGAGGAACCAGCGCTCGGCTTCCCACCGCCGGCGCCACTGGGTCTCGGTGAGCTGCGCCGTGTCGAGGTTGTGGCGGGTTCCCAGCAGACGTTTACCGCCACGCACGACATGCACCCGGCCCGCTTCCCGGTCGGCCCGAACCTGTTCGAGGCGGTCCTCCAGTACATGCAGGCGGCGTGTTTTGTGGAACCACTCGTGCGCGGAGCGGTAGCCGCCCGGAGCCCGCTTGGTGCCTTTCTGTCCGACCGGCAGCGACAGCCGGTGACGGATCGTCGTGATACCGGCTTCGAGGGACTGCACGTGTGCGGCCTGGCCGCGCAGGGCGAGCGCCCACTGGTCATGCGTGGCCTTCGTGATCGACCCGGCCCACCTGGACGACGACTCGGCCGTCAGGTCCCTCTTACGGGCCGCCCATGACTCGGTGGAGTGCTCCGGGCCGTCCATGCAACGCGCTTTGAGGTCCTTCGAGGCGAGCGAGCCCAGGTGCACCCCCACCAAGCGCAGTCTTCTCATCCTCGGGCGTGAGGTCCTTCAGCCGGGTACGTACCGCCACACCGGACGGGCCGAGAGCGACGAACGGCGCGGCGATCGGGCGGAGGTCAGCCACGCCTGGCGGCCTCCAGTGCCTTGCGGGCGCGGTTCTTCGCCGACCTGCGCCCGTACAGGCGGGCGCAGAACGAGGTCAGTACCTCCACCATGTCCCGCACCAGGTCGTCTTCGACCTCGCCGTCGTCCAGGACCAGCAGGCGACGGCCCGTCGCGGACAAAGCGGCCTCGACAAGCTCGACGTTCATCCGGCCGAGCCTGTCCTTGTGCTCCACCACCACGCAGGTCACGTGCGGGTCGGCCAGCAGACGCCGGGCCTTGGAACGGCAGCCGTTCATCCCGGAAGCGATCTCCGCCTCGACACGAACAACTCGGTGACCGGCCTTCGCTGCCCACGCGCAGAGCCGAGCGACCTGGCGTTCCAGATCGGTCTTCTGATCGTGCGAGGACACACGGGCATACAGGCCCAGCCCGCCGATGGCCTCGGACGTGGTGTTCGCGTCGATGTTCACCAGGACCGTGCGTGGCCCGACCCGCTGAGCCGGTACCGGCAACGTCCCCTCACGGAACCAGCGATACGCGGTCTGCGGATGCACGCCCTGCGTCTTCGCCCATTCCGTCAGATTCACGCTCCGACAACGACACTCACCCATACATGGTTACGCTCACTTACCCGACTTCGAGGACCAGCAGGTGGAGACCCCTCGGGCGCGGGCAGCGGCGCAATGTCCCAGTCGTGTGCCACGGCCACGTCGAGCATGCCGCGGGCGACCAGGTCTACGGACAGATGCGGGTCGACCTCGGTCATCCGGACGTCGAGCCCGGGATGCCTGCGGCCCAGTTCGGCGAGGACCCCGGGCAGCAGACCACGCGCCGCCGTGGCGAAGGCGCCGATCGTGAGCCGCCCCGTCGGCTGCCCCCGCCGCTCCTCCAGCGTGGTCTCGGCGCGCTCGACAATGGCGAGCAACTCCTGTGCGGTGGCGGCCAGGTGACGCGCCTCCTCGGTGAGCGCGACGCCCCGCCCCCGGCGCTCCAGCAGAGTCGTACGCGTCTCCCGCTCCAGCTTGGTGATCTGCTGCGAGACGGCGGACGGGGTGTACCCGAGCGCGACGGCCGCCGCGGCGACGGACCCGTGGACCGAGACGGCGTGCAGATCCAGGCGGTCTTCACGGCTCTGTTCGCGGCCGTCGTCCTCCACGAACGTCCTGGCAGGGTACGGATTCTGGGGATGGCCATCGCTCTGTGCGGCATCGCTCTCGCGGCGGTCGACGAGGGAACCTCGGGTCCCGTCCTCGCCTTCCTGCTCCTCATCGCGGCCGCGGCCTGCTGGGGCGTGTCCAATGTGCTGACCCGCAAGGCGTCCCCGCCGGACGCCCTGAACTTCATGATCTGGGTCTCCACCGTCCCCGTGCTGCCGCTGTTCGCGCTCTCCCTGCTCCTCGAAGGCCCCAGGGCCGATGCGGACGCGCTGCGCTCCCTGGACTGGAGCGGTGCCTGCACGATCGTCTACGTCGCCTGGGGCGCGACGGTATTCGGCTTCGGCGCCTGGGGTTTTCTGCTGCGCCGCTATCCCGCGTCCGCGGTCGCCCCCTTCTCGCTCCTCGTCCCGGTCTTCGGCATGTCGTCCGCGGCGCTGCTGCTCGGCGAGTCGGTGAGCCCGCTGCGCTGGGGCGCGGCGGTGCTGCTGGTCGGCGGCGTCGCGCTCACCTCACTGTCGCGAGCAGGCGCTCCAGGTGCTCCCGTCCCGGCACCAGCAGTCCCGGCAGATCGGCTGCTTCCGGATGCCAGCGCTTCTCGTACTCCCAGCACAGCCACGTCTCCTCGGTGAGCGTGGCCAGACACTCGGCGAGCGGCAGTACGCCCGCGCCGAGCGGCAATGGCGCGAGGTCGTCGGCCGACGCGACGTCCTTGACCTGGACGTAGCCGAGGAAGGGAGCCAGCGCGGCATGCGCTGCGGCGGGGGTCTCGCCGTCGAGCCAGGGATGCACCACGTCCCAGATCGCGCCGACGTGCTTGTGGCCGACCGTGCCCAGGATGCGCGAGACACCGGCGCCGGTGCGGTGGGAGTCGTGGGTCTCCAGCAGGATCCGTACGCCGAGTTCGGCCGCGGTCTCCGCGGCGGTCCCGAGCCGGCGGGCGGCGGTGGCCTCCGCCTCGTCCGTGTCCTGGTCGCCGGCACCGGCAAAGACGCGTACATACGGGGCGCCCAAGTCCTTGGCCAGCCACATCAGTTCGTCGAGCTCCTTGTACACCGGAGCGTCGTCACCGGCGGCCGCGACACCCGTGTACCCGCACACCGTGAGAAGGTCCACGCCCGCCCGCTCGAACTCGGCGACCACGGCGGCCCGCTCCGGCATGCTGATCCCCGGATGCACCGGCTCCTCGGGATGCGCGCGCAACTCGACCCCCTGATAACCGGTCTCCACGGCGAGCGCGACCACGTCGGGGACCGGCATGCCCGGCACACCGAGGGTGGAGAAGGCGAACTTCACGAGATGCTTCCTTCCAGCAGGGGCAGCCGCCAGTCCTGGCCGACCAGATCGGCTCCGTACGAACGGTGCGGCTTCTCGGCGACGAGGGTGAACCCGGCCCGCTGATAGATCCGGCGGGCACCGGCCAGTACGTCATTGGTCCACAGCACCAGATCTCGATACCCCACATCGCGAGCGAAATCCACGACGGTACGCACCAGCAGGTCGCCGAGCCCATGCCCGCGGGCATCCGGCTCGACGAGCAGCAGCCGCAGCCGCGCGGTCGCCGGGGCGTCGTCCCGTACGCACATGACCGACCCCACCGGCCGCCCGTCCAGCTCTGCGATCCACACCCGCTCAAGATGCGGATCGTGGTCCTGGGCGAAGTCCGCGACGATCCGGGCGACGAGCCCCTCGAAGTCGGCGTTCCAGCCGTACTCGGCGGCGTACAGCGCACCATGACGCTGAACGATCCACCCCAGATCCCCGGGTCCGGGCTCCCGCAGCACGGGACCCTCACGGTGGGCCGGCCGCCCCCGCCCGAGGATGTCGCGCACGGTCCGCATCGCCCCGACGAGCCGCGGCCGCTCGTCGGCGGCCACATTGGCCAGCAGCGCCCCCACGGCTTCCCGCGACCGCTCGTCGAGCAGCGCGGCGGCCTCGCGCCCCCGCTCGGTGAGCGTGATCCGCTGCCGCCGCGAATCCACCTCGGACGGCGCCCGCCCGACCAGCCCGTCCCGCTCGAACTTGGCGAGCAGCCTGCTCAAGTATCCGGCGTCGAGGGAGAGTTCGGCCCGCAGATCGGCGGCGTCCGTACGGGGGCTGTGAGCGATCTCGTACAGGACGCGGGACTCGGTGAGGGTGTACGGGGTGTAGAGGTGCTTGCTGTAGTCGAGCGCGCCGATGAGGTTGGTGTAAAAGCGGTTGAAGGCGCGGATTTCCTGGATGGCCATGGGCTGCTCCGGGCCGGTTACTCGGCCGATCTCTGACCGTACCTTTGACTGAGTCAACGCTACGACGCGGCCCGGGCCCCGGCAAGAGGGCGGGCCTGGCTGACGGATGGAGCTCCACCTCCGGAAGCACGACGATGGTTGATTCTTCACATCACCTCCTCGCGCACCGGTTGTGAGCGCTACGGTACTTTTCGTAGCGCCGAGTGCGAGCTACGTCACAGATCGACACGTTGCCGCTGCTCGGGCCTGCCCTGAGGCGGCTGTACGTCTGGGGGACTGCATGCGCGAAATGGCCAAGGGATCCAACGTCGGCCTGGCAGCCCTGAGCGATGACACAGGATCGGTGGTCGTGAGCCTGCGTTGGAGCAGCGCAGCGGGGGACGGCGACGCCGATGTCTCGGTACTGATGTTGGACGGCAATGGCAAGGTGCGCAGCGACGCCGACTTCTTCTTCTACAACAACCCGGCCGCGGCCGACGGCAGCGTGCAACTGCTGGGCAAGACGCCGACCGACAGCGGCAGCGAGGACCGCATCAGCCTCGATCTGACTGCCGTGCCCGAGGACGTTGAACGCATTGTCGTGGCGGCCAGTCAGTACGGCGGTTCCTGCTTCGGTGAACTCGACGACCTGCGGGTAGTGCTCGCTGATGGCAGCGGTCAGGCTCTGCTCGGATTCTCCATCACCGATGCTGGCGTCGAGAGCGCATTCATCTTCGGTGAGCTCTACCGGCGGGGCGAGGAGTGGAAGTTCCGGGCCGTCGGTCAGGGCTACGAGACCGGTCTGGCGGGTCTTGCCACGGACTTTGGTATCGACATCGATGAGGAGAGTGATGACGAGAGCGCAGACGACGCCGTAGCGGCGGCCGCGGTGGAGCACGTACCGAAGGCCGATGAGATGCGGCCACCAGCCGACCTTCCGGTGGCGGCGATCCCCGCCCAGGCCGCATGCGAGGCGCAGCCCTTCGGCGTGGAGCCCACGACAAAACGCGCGCGTGGCCCTCGTACCGCGAAAAAGAAGGTCACACTGCCCAAGGCGGTCAAGAAGTCCCTCGCCGAGAACGACGCGTGGCGGCCTGCCCGGCTCTTCCCGGCGCCCTCGCTCAAGAGCGACAAGGAGCGCGAGCTGCGGGCCACTTCCGTTCTCCTCTCGGTGATGGCCGAAGTGCCCGAGTTGGGGCGAAGGCTCACCGCCGCCTTCGGCGCACCGGCCGGAAGGATGCAGACCTTCACCGAGGTCACGCTCCCGCACGGCGATACCCCCAAGCGTCCGGACGGCGTGATCCGTGTGGAGCGCGCGGGCAAGCTGTGGACAGCTCTGGTCGAGACGAAGACCAATGGAAACCCGCTCAAGCCGGAGCAGGTCCAGAGCTACATGGACATCGCCGCCCGTCGCGGCTACGAGGCTGTCATCACGCTGTCCAACGACGTTGCTCTGGAAGGCAGTCCGCTGGTGGACGTCAAGACCGACGGGCGCCGCAGAAACAAAGTCGTCCTGTGGCACTTGTCCTGGGCCGAGGTGGCCCACCAGGCGCAGATGCTGATCCGTCACGAGGGTGTCGGCAATGCCGCCCACGCTTGGCTCCTGCAGGAATTGCTGCACTATCTCCAGCACGAGAACTCCGGCTGCCACGGATTTCAGAACATGGGACCGGCCTGGGTGCCGGTACGCAACGGCATCGACACGGAAACTCTCTGCCAGGGCGACCCGCGTGCCGTGGAGGTCGTCGAGAGCTGGGAACGGCTCATCCGCCAGGTCTGCCTGCGCCTGGGCGGCGAGCTCGGCCAGAAAGCCCTGCCGGTACAGCGAGCCAAGCGCGGCACTGACCCGCAGTCCCGGCGTGCCGTACTCGCCGATCGCCTCTGCGACGAAGGCCGCCTGGCCGCTGAGCTGCGCATCGACGGAACGCCGGGGGTCCTCGGGATCACGGCCGACCTGCGGACAGCCAGACTTCGCACCTCCATCGAAATCCAGGCTCCGGAAGGGAGTTATCCCCTGACCTCGGCCAAGCGCCTGCTCCGACTACTCGCCGAGGCACCGGCGGACCTCCATGTCGAGACCCTCGTCGAGGGCGGCAGCGGTCCGCGCGGCACTCTGGAACGGCTGCGTCCTGAACCGGCCGACATACTGCCCAAGGACGGCGCTCGGATAACCGGCTTCCGGCTGTCATTGTTCAAGGGCATGGGCGCCACTCGCGGCAGCGCCGAATCCGGATTCATCCGCAGCGTCGACGAGTCTGTGGACCGGTTCTACGCGAGCGTCGTCGCTCAGCTGACGCCGTTGGAACGACGCTCAGGGAGCCGATCACAAGCCACCGACCGGGCTTCCGTCGGCTGATCCCGGGTTGCGGGAGTGGTAGGACGCCTCAGGCGTCGAAGTCGTACTCGAGGATGTAGGCGGAGGCGTCCAGGACCATGTCGTTCACCTCGACCGCGCGGCCTTCCTGCGCGTAGGCCGTGCGGCAGATGAGGACGACCGGTTTACCCGCTGTCAGGCCGAGCCCGTCTGATTCCTCTGCGGTGGGCATGCGGGATCGGACTTCCTCACGGAATCGGACCGGCTTGGAGCCGATCTCGTCGAGCCGGGCGTAGATGCCTCCGGGCCCCGTGTCCGTACGGGTGATCGCAGTGCCCGCCACGAGCTCGGCGTCCAGGTAGGAGGTGGCCAGCAGGACCGGCCTGCCGTCGAGTACGAACCGTCGGCGCCGTACGCACGCCTGCGCGCCCTCGGCGAGGCCCAGAATGCGCGCTATTGCCTCCGGCGCGTCCTCCTCGGTCACCGAGATCAGATCGACTGCCAGATCCCGGCCTTCAGTGTCGGCTGCCCAGACTGACCGGCCTTCGCCCCACAGCGCAGGTGAGAGCCGCTGGACGCCACAGCGTCGGATCGGCCTGAACTCCCGCACGAAGACCCCGGCCCCCTTGCGCGCCTCGGCCAGCCCCTCCGACTGGAGTACGCCGAGTGCCTGCCTGGCCGTCATGCGGGCGACCTCGTAGGTGCCCATCAGGTCGTTCTCGCCGGGCAGCCGATCACCGGGACCGTACTCGCCCGCCTCGATCGCGGCCTTAAGCTCGGCGGCGATGCGCTGATATTTGGGCTGTCGGCCGGCGCCCTGGCTACCCATGGACAGTCCTCCCTGATCATCTCTAGACATCCTAGGCGCCTCCTCCTGCCCATCACTCGCCGCCCCTTTGGCATGCGCGAGCAGCCGTGGACATCTCTAGAGAACTCTTGACTGCCGCAGGCGCTCCGCGCTTCACTAGACATCTCTAGAGATGTTCATTCCATGCGTTGCGACCATACGGAGGCTCCCGTGCCGACCACCCACACCGTCGAAGTCGGCTGGCAACTCCCGAGGAGCCCACGCAGTGCCGGGCGTGCGCGGGCGCTGCTTCGGAAGCAGCTCGCCATGTGGGAGGTCGAGCATGAAGTGGCCGACACCGCCGAGCTGTTGCTCTCGGAACTGGTCGCCAACTCCATCCGGCACGCCCGCACTCCGGCCGGTCGCCACATCGGGGTGCGGCTCGCTCGCTATGACGGGATGCTGGGCGTCGAGGTCGCCGACGCCAACCACCGCCGCCCGGAGCCTCGTTCGGCCGCTGTCGACGACGAAGGCGGCCGTGGCCTCGTCCTCGTCGTCGCTCTGGCGGAACGCTGGGGCTGCTGCCCGCGACGCCACGGCATTGGCAAGTCTGTCTGGGCGGAACTGAAGATGGGGTGACCGGGCCCCGCGCGAGTGTCACGTCAGGGCGTGCCGAACCGCCTGCCATCACCCCTTCCGGGGCGGCGCCGTCGACGCCCGTGCCATCAGCTCCGCCCCGATCGTCGCGATGCCGCCCGGCGGCGGTGTCTCCTTGCCCATGGCCAGGCGGCCCGCCCGTTCGCCCGCCTCGTACAGCGGCAGCCGGACCGTCGTCAGCGCCGGTGCCGCGTCGATCGAGAAGGGGAGGTCGTCGAAGCCCGCCACCGAGATGTCCTCGGGGATGCGCAGGCCCTGGTCGCGCAGGGCCGCGCAGGCGCCCAGGGCAACGGTGTCGTTGGCGGCCACGACGGCCGTCAAACCGGGGTCGCGGTACAGCAGTTCGAGGGTCGCGTCGTATCCGGAGCGGCGGGCGTACGGGCCGTGGAGCGTGAGCCGGTCCTGGTCGCCGTCGATGCCTGCCGCGGCCAGCGCCGCCCGGTGGCCCTCCAGTCGGTGCCGGGTCGTCGTGCGCTCGGTCGGCCCCGCCACATAGCCGATCCTGCGGTGTCCGAGCGCGACCAGGTGCTCGGTGAGCCGCCGCCCGCCGCCCCGGTTGTCGAAGGCGAGCGCGGCGACGTACGCCTCGCTGCCCGGCAGCGGCGGACGGCCGCAGAGCACGATCCGCGTGCCGGTGTCCACGAGCTTGGCCAGTTTCGTCGTCATCGCCGCGACGTGGTCCGGGTCCTCCAGGGCGCCGCCCGTCAGGACGACCGCAGCGGCGCGCTGGCGCTGGAGGAGGGTGAGATAGGTGAGTTCGCGCTCGGGGGAGCCGCCGGTGTTGCAGATGACGGCCAGCTTCTCGCCTCCCGCGCGCCCCGAGCCCTCCTGCCCGCCGATCTCGGTCTGGGCGGCTCCGGCCATGATCCCGAAGAAGGGGTCGGCGATGTCGTTGACGAGGATGCCGACCAGATCCGAGGTGGCTGCCGCGAGGGAGCTCGCGGGCCCGTTCAGGACGTAGTCGAGATCGTCGACCGCACGCAGCACCCGTTCCCGCGTTGACGCCGCGACCGGGTAATTGCCGTTGAGTACACGGGAGACGGTGGCCGGGGACACCCGGGCGCGCGCTGCCACATCCGCCAGCGTGACACTCATCTTTCCTCCGCGGGAGATGGGGCGGGGCCCTTGTCCGGGCCGCTGTCGGCAGGCTAGCGTCATACCGTCCAGAAAGCGCTTTCTGTCATGGGCGTCGAGGGAGTACGACCGTGTAGAGGGAACCGGAGGTGCCGAAGGAAACGGCAGGCGTCGAGGGCGCGGGGAGGCCACTTCGTGACACGCAGGACCGTACGGATCGCCATGAACGGCGTCACGGGGCGGATGGGCTACCGCCAGCACCTGGTGCGCTCCCTCCTCGCGATCCGCGAGCAGGGCGGCCTCGACCTCGGCGACGGCGACGTCCTGTGGCCCGAGCCCGTCCTCGTCGGTCGCCGCGAGCACGCGCTGCGTGAGATCGCCGGACGCCACGGCCTCACCCATGTCGCCACCGACCTCGGCGCCGTACTCGCCGACGACAGCATCGACATCTATTTCGACGCCCAGGTCACCTCCGCCCGCGTCTCCGCGATCAGGCAGGCCGTCGCCGCGGGCAAGCACATCTACACCGAGAAGCCGACCGCGACCGATCTCGCGGGCGCGCTGGAACTGGCCCGTCTGGCGGACGCCGCCGGCATCAAGCACGGCGTCGTCCAGGACAAGATCTTCCTGCCGGGCCTGCTGAAGCTGAAGCGCCTCGTCGACGGCGGCTTCTTCGGCCGGATCCTGTCCGTACGCGGGGAGTTCGGCTACTGGGTCTTCGAGGGCGACTGGCAGGAGGCGCAGCGCCCGAGCTGGAACTACCGCGCCGAGGACGGCGGCGGCATCGTCGTGGACATGTTCCCGCACTGGGAGTACGTACTGCACGAGCTGTTCGGCAGGGTCACCGGCGTGACGGCGCATGCCGCCACACACATTCCGCGGCGCTGGGACGAACGCGGCAAGCAGTACGACGCGACCGCCGACGACTCCGCGTACGGCATCTTCCAGCTGGAGGGCGGTGCCGTCGCTCAGATCAACTCCTCGTGGGCGGTACGGGTGATGCGCGACGAACTCGTCGAATTCCAGGTCGACGGCACGCACGGTTCGGCCGTCGCGGGCCTGCGCCGCTGCCGCGCGCAGCATCGATCCGCGACTCCGAAGCCCGTCTGGAACCCGGATCTGCCCGCGACGGAGTCCTTCCGCGACCAGTGGCAGGAGGTGCCGGACAACGGGGAGTTCGAGAACGGCTTCAAGGCGCAGTGGGAGCTGTTCCTTCGCCATGTCGCGCTTGACGAGCCGTACCACTGGGACCTGTTGGCGGGCGCGCGCGGCGCGCAGCTCGCCGAGCTCGGCCTGAAGTCGTCGGCGGAGGGCCGCCGCTTCGAGGTGCCGGAGCTGTCGCTGTGACGATCAGGCTCCCCCAGGGGGTGTACGAGCCCCGAACCGCGCCGGTGGTGTTCGCGGGGGGCGCTGCGCCCACCTCCCGTACGGTCTTCGCGGCGGCGCATGTCGTGGCCGACCCGTACGCCGATGTCTCGCCGGACTCGCCCGCCGCCGTCGACTGGGACGCCACGCTCGCCTTCCGCCGCCATCTGTGGTCGCACGGCCTCGGCGTCGCGGAGGCCATGGACACCGCGCAGCGCGGCATGGGTCTCGACTGGGCGGGCGCGGCGGAGCTGATCCGGCGCTCGGCGGCCGAGGCCAGGGCGGTGGGCGGCCGGATCGCCTGCGGGGTCGGCACCGACCAACTGACCGGCTGCCAGGCTGATCTGCCCGCAGTCCGTACGGCCTACGAGGAGCAGCTCGCGCTCGTCGAGGAGACCGGCTCGCAGGCGATCCTGATGGCGTCGCGGGCGCTGGCGGCCGCGGCCGGGACGCCGGACGACTACGTGGCCCTGTACACCCACCTGCTGCGCCAGGCCGCCGAGCCGGTGATCCTGCACTGGCTGGGCCCGATGTTCGACCCGGCGCTGGAGGGGTATTGGGGCTCGTCCGGCCTGGGCACGGCGACGGAGACGTTCCTGGAGGTCGTAGCGGCGCACCCCGACAAGGTCGACGGCATCAAGGTCTCGCTGCTCGACCCGCAGCGCGAGATCGACCTGCGACGGCGGCTGCCGGAGGGTGTCCGGTGCTACACCGGCGACGACTTCAACTACCCCGAGCTGATCGCGGGCGACGAGCGAGGCTTCAGCCACGCGCTGCTGGGGATCTTCGATCCGCTGGGCCCTCTGGCGGCGCAGGCGGTACGGGTCCTCGACACCGGCGACGCCGACGGCTTCCGCAAGCTTCTCGACCCGACCGTGGGGCTGTCCCGTCATCTGTTCCAGCCGCCGACGCGCTTCTACAAGACCGGTGTGGTGCTGCTGGCCTGGCTGGCAGGGCACCAGTCGCACTTCACGATGGTGGGCGGCCTGCAGTCGGCGCGCTCGCTTCCGCACCTGTGCCGGGCGTACGAACTGGCTGACGGACTTGGACTGTTCCCGGATCCCGGGCTGGCCGAGCACCGTGTGAAGTCCCTGCTGACGATGTACGGAGCCGACTGGTGACGACGCGCCTGAACCGCTTCAGCATCAACCAGATGACCGTCAAACAGCTGCCCCTGCCCGAACTCACCAAGGCGTGCGGCGCCCTGGGCATCGGCGGGGTCGGCCTCTGGCGCGAACCGGTCCAGGCGTACGGAGTCGACGCGGCCGCCCAGCTCGTACGGGACGCGGGGCTCACGGTCACCAGCCTGTGCCGCGGCGGTTTCCTCACCGCGACCGACCCGGCGGAAAGGGCCCGCGCCCTGGCCGACAACCACACGGCGATCGACGAGGCGGCGGCACTCGGCACGGACACCCTGATCCTGGTCTCGGGCGGCCTCCCACCGGGCAGCCGGGACCTGCCGGCGGCACGGTCGCGCATCGCGGACGCCCTGTCGGTCCTGGCTCCCTACGCGGGGGAGCGGGGCGTGCGGCTGGCGATCGAGCCGCTGCACCCGATGTTCGCGTCGGATCGCTGCGTGGTCTCCACGCTGACCCAGGCCCTGGACCTGGCGGAACACTTCCCGTCGGACCAGGTGGGCGTGGTGGTGGACACGTACCACACATGGTGGGACGACACGGCCCCGCTGGCCGTGGCCCGCGCGGGCACGTCCGGCCGCATCCACGGCTTCCAACTGGCGGACTGGGTCACCCCGTTGCCGGCCGGGGTCCTGAACGGCAGGGGCCGGCTGGGCGACGGGGTGGTGGACCTGCGCGCGTGGCGGGAGCGGGTGGAAGCGGCGGGGTACGGGGGGCCGATCGAAGTGGAGCTGTTCAACGAGGGGTTGTGGGCGCGGGACGGGGTGGAGGTGCTGCGGGAGACGGTGGCGCGGTACGTGGAGTACGTGGCGTAGGGGACAGTCCCTGGGAGCGGGTCCGGGCGCGCTGGGGAGCGGCCGCGGCGAGGCCGCCGGGCCCGCGGGCTGCCGGCGTCCCGGCATACGCTCCGGTCCACCCCGCACGCGCGATGCTGCCGCTCGGGGGGTTGTACCCCCTGGGCGGGCGCCACGGCTGCCGCCTGCCGGTACATGCGACGGCGGCCGCGGCGGCCGCCTTGGGGGCGTCGCGGCCTCCGGCCCCGTGGTGCGAAGTTGCGGCCCGGTGGCGGTTCCCGGCCTTCCGATCGGTGGCGAGAGGCTGTCGTCTCGTGGGGTCTTTCGGCCTCCTGGCGCTTGGCGCGAGGCTGCTGTTCGGCGGTCTGGGCGGCCCCTCCGCCGCGGTGGTGCGACGCTTCCGCCCCATCGGGGGCTCGCAGGCTACCGGCCCGGCGGGCGTTCGCATACCGATCGGTGGCGAGAGGCTGCCGTCTCGTGAGGCCCTTCGGCCCCCCGGCGCGAGCCGCCACTCCGCGCGCCTCCCGGATCTGCCGCTCACCCAGCGCGGCGCGAAGCAGCCGCTCCCGGGGCCGGGGCGTCAGCCCCACGCCCCCCGGGGGGTCTGGGGGCCGGCCCCCAGTTTCGGGAAGGGGCGGGGTTGGGGGACCAACGCAACCCGCACCCACGCAGGGCGAAACGCAACGATCATCCCGTTTCGTCGGCAATCCGGGATTCCGCAAAAATAACCGCACGCAGTCGTGCAACCATTCCCCCGTGACACGAGTCGTACCTGTCATCAAGGCTCCCGGGGGGAATCTGGGGGGATCCGGGGGGATCGGGGAGTCCTTGACGGAGGGGGGAGTTCGAGGGGCCCGGTCGGCCGACCGGGCCCCCTTGGCCTGCCGCCGCACCGGCCATGACACGGGCCCGGCCCGAGTTGTCCACAGGCCGCCCGCACTGTCGGACCCCGGCGGTAGCGTCGGATCATGTCCAATCTGGCAGTGCTCGAAGGTGTCCTCGAGCGGATCACGTACGCCAATGAGGAGAACGGCTACACGGTCGCCCGCGTCGACACCGGCCGCGGCGGCGGCGATCTCCTCACGGTAGTCGGCTCGCTGCTCGGCGCGCAGCCCGGCGAGTCCCTGCGCATGGAGGGCCGTTGGGGCTCTCATCCCCAGTACGGCAAGCAGTTCACGGTGGAGAACTACACCACCGTCCTCCCGGCCACCATCCAGGGCATACGCCGCTATCTCGGCTCCGGCCTGATCAAGGGCATCGGCCCGAGAATCGCCGAGCGCATCGTCGATCACTTCGGCGTCGACACCCTCGACATCATCGAGCAGGAGCCGAAGAAGCTCATCGAGGTCCCCGGACTGGGCCCGAAGCGGACGAAGTTGATCGGTGCCGCCTGGGAGGAGCAGAAGGCCATCAAGGAGGTCATGATCTTCCTCCAGGGTGTCGGCGTCTCGACCTCCATCGCGGTGCGCATCTACAAGAAGTACGAGGACGCCTCGATCTCGGTCGTGAAGAACCAGCCCTACCGCCTGGCCGCCGACGTGTGGGGCATCGGCTTCCTCACGGCCGACAGGATCGCGCAGGCTGTCGGCATCCCGCACGACAGCCGCGAGCGGGTCAAGGCCGGCCTGCAGTACGCCCTGTCGCAGTCCACCGACCAGGGGCACTGCTTCCTGCCCGAGGAGCAGCTGATCGCGGACGCAGTGAAGCTGCTCCAGGTGGACACCGGCCTTGTCATCGAGTGCCTCGCTGAACTCGCGGGCGACGAGGAGGGGGTCGTCCGGGAACGGGTCCCGGCTCCTGACGGCGGCGACGCGCTGACCGCGGTCTTTCTCGTTCCCTTCCACCGCGCCGAGATCTCTCTCGCGGCTCAGCTGAACCGTCTCCTGCGCACCGCCGAGGACCGGATGCCTGCCTTCCAGGACGTCGCATGGGACAAGGCGCTGGCCTGGCTGGCCGAGCGGACGGGCGCGGAGCTGGCCCCCGAGCAGGAGCAGGCGGTCCGTCTGGCGCTCACCAGCAAGGTCGCCGTCCTCACCGGCGGCCCGGGCTGCGGCAAGTCGTTCACGGTCCGCTCCATCGTGGAGCTGGCCCGCGCCAAGAGGGCCAAGGTGGTGCTCGCGGCCCCGACCGGGCGCGCGGCCAAGCGTCTTGCCGAGCTCACCGGAGCCGAGGCCTCCACCGTGCACCGGCTGCTTGAGCTCAAGCCGGGCGGGGACGCGGCGTACGACAGGGACCGGCCCCTGGACGCGGACCTGGTGGTGGTCGACGAGGCGTCGATGCTCGATCTGCTGCTCGCCAACAAGCTGGTCAAGGCGGTCGCCCCGGGCGCGCATCTGCTGCTGGTGGGCGATGTCGACCAACTGCCGAGCGTCGGCGCGGGCGAGGTGCTGCGCGATCTGCTCGCGGACGGCGGCCCGGTGCCCAGCGTCCGGCTGACCCGGATCTTCCGCCAGGCCCAGCAGTCCGGTGTCGTCACCAATGCCCATCGCATCAATTCGGGCGTCCAGCCCATCACTTCGGGGCTCTCGGACTTCTTTCTCTTCGTGGAGGAGGAGACGGAGGACGCGGGCAGGGTCACCGTGGATGTTGCCGCTCGCCGGATCCCTGCCAGATTCGGCCTCGACCCGCGGCGCGATGTGCAGGTCCTCGCTCCGATGCACCGCGGTCCGGCCGGTGCCGGCACGCTCAACGGGCTGCTTCAGCAGGCGATTACTCCCGCGCGGCCGGATCTCCCGGAGAAGCGCTTCGGCGGCCGGGTCTTCCGCGTCGGCGACAAGGTCACCCAGATTCGCAACAATTATGAGAAAGGCAAGAACGGCGTCTTCAACGGCACGGTCGGCGTGGTCACCTCGCTCCAACTGGACGATGAGCGGCTGACGGTGCTGACGGACGAGGACGAGGAGGTTCCGTACGACTTCGACGAGCTGGACGAGCTGGCCCACGCCTATGCCGTGACCATCCACCGCTCGCAGGGCAGTGAATACCCCGCGGTGGTGATCCCGGTCACCACAGGAGCCTGGATGATGCTCCAGCGGAACCTCCTGTACACGGCGGTCACCCGGGCCAGAAAACTCGTCGTGCTGGTCGGCTCCCGTAAGGCGATAGGACAGGCAGTGCGCACCGTTTCCGCAGGCAGACGCTTCACGGCGCTCGACCACCGGCTGAGCGGCGGCTGACGCGGTCGGCTCGGCCGGCCGGGGGAAGCCAACCGGCCCCCGGGGGTGGGAAACGCCACCCCGGTTTCCGGAACCTGGGCGAACGGGGCAAGATGAGCAGGTTGGCGGCACTGAGTGCCGCCAGTAGGCCCAATGGTCGACCCCGAGTGCACTCTCCTGAGCCAAATGGGGGATGGTAGAGACAGTCAGGGCACCTCGAAGAAGAGGCACTACGTCGGTGAGGGATGACGTGAGCGACAACTCTGTAGTACTGCGGTACGCGGACGGTGAATACACCTACCCGGTGGTCGAGAGCACCGTCGGTGACAAGGGCTTCGACATCGGGAAGCTCCGAGCCAATACCGGCCTGGTCACCCTGGACAGCGGATACGGCAATACCGCCGCCTATAAATCCGCGATCACTTACCTCGACGGCGAGCAGGGCATCCTGCGCTACCGCGGCTACCCGATCGAGCAGCTGGCCGAGCGCTCCACCTTCCTCGAGGTCGGATACCTGCTGATCAACGGCGAGCTTCCGACGGTCGACGAGCTGGCGGCCTTCAAGGGTGAGATCACCCAGCACACGCTGCTCCACGAGGACGTCAAGCGGTTCTTCGGCGGGTTCCCGCGCGACGCACACCCGATGGCGATGCTGTCCTCGGTGGTCAGCGCGCTGTCGACGTTCTACCAGGACAGCCACAACCCGTTCGACGAGAAGCAGCGTCACCTCTCCACCGTCCGGCTGCTCGCCAAGCTGCCGACGATCGCGGCGTACGCGTACAAGAAGTCGATCGGCCACCCCTTCGTCTACCCGCGCAATGACCTCGGGTACGTGGAGAACTTCCTGCGGATGACCTTCTCGGTCCCGGCCCAGGAGTACGACCTGGACCCGGTCGTGGTCTCGGCGCTCGACAAGCTGCTGATCCTGCATGCCGACCACGAGCAGAACTGTTCGACCTCCACCGTGCGTCTGGTCGGCTCCTCGCAGGCGAACATGTTCGCCTCCATCTCCGCCGGTATCAGCGCCCTGTGGGGCCCGCTGCACGGTGGCGCCAACCAGTCGGTGCTGGAGATGCTCGAGGGCATCCAGGCCAACGGCGGCGACGTGGACTCCTTCATCCGCAAGGTGAAGAACAGGGAGGACGGCGTCCGCCTGATGGGCTTCGGCCACCGCGTCTACAAGAGCTTCGACCCCCGCGCGAAGATCATCAAGGCGGCGGCGCACGATGTCCTCTCGGCGCTCGGCAAGTCCGACGAGCTGCTGGACATCGCGCTCAAGCTGGAGGAGCACGCGCTCTCCGACGACTACTTCGTCTCGCGCAACCTCTACCCGAACGTGGACTTCTACACCGGTCTGATCTACCGGGCCATGGGCTTCCCGACCGAGATGTTCACCGTGCTCTTCGCACTCGGCCGTCTTCCGGGCTGGATCGCCCAGTGGCACGAGATGATCAAGGAGCCGGGTTCCCGCATCGGCCGTCCGCGCCAGATCTACACCGGCGAGGTCCTCCGCGACTTCGTCCCGGTCGAGTCCCGCTGACACAGCGCCCGCGGCGGCCGGCGGCGGGCGGTTCCGGCCCGAAGGCGGAGCCGGTGACCGTACCCCGCTGAACGCCCCCGCAGAGCGCGGAAAGCGCCCCGCTGCCGATCCCCCCACGGGTCGGCGGGCGGGGCGCTTCCCATATCCCCGGAGCGGATTCCCCCCACGGGATCCGGCCGGGTGCCTGCTGGCTGCAGGAGCTCCTCACGCGGTCTGCCGGGGTACGTACGCACGGGAGGGCCGCTCAAAGCTCCCCGGGCACGTGCCCCGGCCAACGCTTGCCTGGGACGTCCCCCAAGACATCCCATGAACGTCCCCCAAGACGTTCTCGGCATCGCCAATTTAGACCCGCGAGGAGCCTTAATGGTTACCCCTCAATATCTGTGATCTAGGTCTCGTTGTGAAGGTCTTGTGACCCATTTGTAGTCACGAGAAGGAGCGCAGGCGGAGACTTTCGGCGGCCGCAAATGCGGACGAAAAGGCCGTGGCTTATCCGGTGATCATGGGCTTGAGCAGGCCTGATGCCGTGAAAGGCGGCGCGGGGACGTGGCAGTCGAACGTCCAGTAAAGATTCTCTTTGATCGTTGTGGGCGTCCGGCGTGCAAGACGGATCGCGTCTGCGGCAACCCTCGGATCCCCACGTACGAGTGTCAGGTCACCGACCTCGATCGCCGCGTCGGTGCCCTGCCGTCCCCGGTCGGCGGCACCGGACTCGGGTCCAGGGCGCGCAACTGGACGACCGCCTCGGCGCTGGACGGGGGTCCGAAACGAGGGCCGGGCCGCACGGGACCAGCGTCGGAGTGGTCGCGTACGGCCCGGCGGGGACTTCGAGGGGGTGTGGGTGGGGCGGAGGGGGCCTGCGCCCGGTGGGCGGAGTGTCCGCGCTCAGGCCGGCCGACGAGTTCGTACCCGGCTTCCCTCAGGCCTGGCCGACGAGTTCGTACCCGGCCTCGTCGACGGCCGCGCGCACGGCGCTCTCCTCCAGCGGGGCATCGGAGACGACCGTCACCTGGCCGGTCGCGGCGACCGCCTTCACCGAGGTGACGCCGGTGAGCTCGGAGATCTCGGCGGTGACGGCGCCTTCACAGTGGCCGCAGGTCATGCCGGTGACCCGGTAAACGGCGGTGACGCCGCCGATCTGCACGTCGGCCGCGCCGTCGTGACAGGAGCCGGTCGACGAGCAGCAGGAGCCGGTCGCCTGGGCGGTCTCGGTGTTCGTCTCGGCGGTCATGCGGTTCTCCTCTTCGAGGTGTGACACATACGAAGTCATGGGGCGCCTGAGGGCCACGGGAATGCCGAGGCTCCCTTACATCGCCGGATACTATACCCCTAGGGGGTATTATGCGAATGCGGGGCCGCGTCCGCGCCCTGCTGCTTCGGGGCCCGCTGTCCGGCCGGGCAGAGGCCGACCATGGGGGCCAGGTAGCCGAACATGACCTTCTTGATCTCGTCGATGTAAGCCTGCCGCTCCTCCCCCTCGTGGGCGAGGACCAGATCGAGGCCCGCCTTGAAAACGGCGAAGGTCATGGTGGCGATGCGGGAGAGCTCGGCGGGCGGGGCGTCGGGGACGAAGCTTGCGATGATCTCCTCGATCCGCGTGAGCAGCACGGCATGCAGAGCCTCGAACTCCTGGGTGATCTGGCCGGGTACGTCCGGGCCGTGCACCAGGACGGCGAAGGCCGGGTTCTCGTGATTGAAGGCGAAGAGCGGATCGAGGACCGCGTCCAGCAGCTGGTCGAGGGGAAGGTCCAGGTTGGCGGCGGTCAGCGCCGCGCCATGGGACTCGCGCCACCGCTCCAGGAGCCGGCCGCCCAGTTCGACGGCGATGGCCTCCTTGTTCGGGAAGAACTGGTAGAGCGTGCCGGGGGAGACGCCCGCCTCGCGGGCGATGGCGTTGGTGCTGGCCGCGGTGTAGCCGCTGGCGCAGAAGACGCTGGCCGCGGCGTCGAGGAGCTGGGCGATACGGCGCTCACCGCGGGCCTGCCGACGGCGCGGCTTGGCGGCAGGCGCGTCCTCGGCGGTCGTGGTCCCGGCCCGCCTGGCGGTCGCGGCGGGCTCCGGCGTCGTGGGCTCCGGCACGTGAAATCCCCAGCTTCCTCAAGCGGTTGACAAACGCGAGTGGTCGCTCGCATTCTTGGTTAATGCGAGCGATAGCTCGCGTTTGCCAGTCTATGGCAATGGTCGATCCATGCTGCCTGACGGGAAGCCGGCGCATGGGCCACGGTGAAGGGGACACCGCACCATGTCCGAAGTCAACAGCCCGCCCTCTCTCGGGGGATGGACCCGCTTCGTCACCGCGCGCCCCCGGCTCTCGCTGCTCGCCGCCCTCGTCCTCACCGCACTGGCCGTATTCGCCGGCAGCGGAGTCGCCGAGCGCATGGGCAGCGGTGGCTGGGCGGATCCGTCCGCGGAGTCGACGTATGCCACCAAGGCACTGGAGCGGGAGTTCCCCGCCTCCCAGCCGAACGTGCTCCTGCTGGTGGACAGCGGACGGGCAAGCGTGGACGACCCGGCCGTCGCCGCCGAGGGACGGCGGCTGGCGGAGCGGCTGGCCGCCGAGAAGGACGTCACGGGCGTCGGTTCGTACTGGCAGACGGGCTCGCCCGCGCTGCGTGCCCAGGACGGCCGGCAGGCCCTGATCGCAGCCCGCATCCAGGGCGACGAGAAAGCCGCGGCCGAGGTGCTGGAGCGGATAGCGCCCGACTTCCGCGGTGCCCATGGGCCGGTGGACGTCTCCATCGGCGGCCCTGTCGCCGTGCAGCACGAGATGACGACGATCATCCAGGACGACCTGCTTCGGGCCGAGATGATCGCCCTGCCGGTGACGCTGGTGCTGCTGGTGATGGTCTTCGGCAGCGCGATCGCCGCGCTGCTCCCGCTGGGAGTCGGCATCGTCGCCATCCTGGGGACCAATGCCGTACTGCGCGGCATCACCGAGTTCGCCGATGTCTCGGTCTTCGCACAGAACCTGACCACGGCCCTCGGTCTCGGACTCGCCATCGACTACGCCCTGTTCATCGTGCGCAGATTCCGCGAGGAGCTGGCCGCAGGGGCAGAGGTGCGGGAGGCGGTGGGCATCACGCTGCGCACGGCGGGGCGAACGGTTCTGTTCTCCGCGCTGACCGTGGCGGTGTCGCTGGCCGCGATGCTGGTCTTCCCGCAGTATTTCCTGCGGTCGTTCGCCTATGCGGGGATCGCGGTCGTACTGCTGGCGGCGGGCGCCGCGCTGATCCTGCTGCCGGCCGCGCTGGTGCTCCTGGGACATCGGGTCAACGCACTGGACCTGCGCCGCCTCTTTAGGCGGGGGCGCGCCGAGGGCGCTGCCGGTGAGGACGGGGATTCGGCGCAGGCCGGTGCGGGATGGGGGCGGGTTGCGGGCCTGGTGATGCGCCGAGCCCCGCTCTTCGCCTTCGCCACCATCGCGGGTCTGGTGCTGCTCGGACTGCCCTTCCTGGGCGTGAAGTTCGGTACGCCCGACGACCGGCAGCTGCCGTCGACCGCCGAGTCGCATGTGGTCCAGCAGCAGATACGGGACGGCTTCCCCGGCAGCCCTGCCGGGGGTCTCGAAGTCCTCGCCGAGGACACGGAGTCCCGCACGACACCCGCCGAGTACGCCGACTACCGCGCCCGGATCGCTGCCCTGCCGGGTGTACTGCGGGTCGACGGGCCCGTCGCCGCGAACGGTTCGGCCTTCTTCACGGTCCAGCCCAAGGGCGAGGCGGTGGGCCGGGAGGCCCAGCACCTCGTGCACGAACTGCGCGATGTCACGGCCCCGTTCGAGACCTCGGTGACGGGCAGGGCGGCGGTGCTGGAGGACTCCAAGGCAGCCATCGCGGACCGGCTGCCGCTGGCGCTGGGCATCATCGCAGTGGTCACCCTGCTCCTGGTCTTCCTGCTCACCGGCAGCGTGCTGATCCCGGTCCAGGCGGTCGTGCTCAACGCGCTGAGCCTGACAGCGATGTTCGGTGCCGTCGTCTGGGTCTTCCAGGACGGAAACCTCTCCGGACTGCTCTCCTTCACCTCCACCGGGGACATCGAGACGACGCTGCCCGTGCTGATGTTCTGCATCGCCTTCGGGCTCTCCATGGACTATGGCGTCTTCCTGCTCTCCCGTATCAAGGAGGAGTACGACCACACGGGCGACCATGAACACGCGGTGCGGTTCGGCCTTCAGCGCACCGGCGGGTTGATCACCGCGGCAGCCGTCATCCTGGCGGTCGTGATGGTGGGCATCGGCACCTCACGGGTGACCAACACCAAGATGCTCGGTCTCGGAATCGCGCTGGCTGTGCTGATGGACGCCATGGTGGTGCGCAGTCTGCTGGTCCCGTCGGTGATGAAGCTGATGGGTGCCTCGACCTGGTGGGCGCCCGGGCCTCTGCGCCGCTTCCACCAGCGGTTCGGGCTGAGTGAGGGTGAGATATCCCGGGCCGAACCGCAGCCGGCCTCGCCGTCGGCCCCGGGGCCGACGACGGACTCTGAGCCGAAGACGGACTCTGTACCGAAGACGGACTCTGTACCGAAGACGGACTCGGGCCCGGAGACAGACCCCGACGCGGTACGGGACAAGGTCGAGGCCTGACGCCGCGAGCACAACGGAGCCCCGCAGCAGGGGGGGCGGGGCTCCGGTGTGCAGGTTGTCCTGTCGGCCGGGCCCGTCTGTACTCAGGCCCGGCGGCCCCTGTTCCCGGGGCGATTGGCGACCCAGACGCGGATCGTGTCCGCGTACCAGAAGGGCTTGCCGGCCTCCACATGGTCGGGCGGCGGGAGAAGCCCGTGCTTGCGGTACGAACGGACCGTGTCCGGCTGCACCTTGATGTGCGCGGCGATCTCCTTGTACGACCAGAGTCTTCTGTCCGTCATCGGTGTGGTACCTCCCTGCATGCGCCGCAGCGCCGGGGGCTGTCGGGGGAGCTGCGGCGCGGACGCTGGCGATCACTGAGCCTTTGCCCGTTGAACGACTTCGGGTGCGGGGAGGGGAGGGCCTGTTGATCAGCTGTGACGGAAGGCCAGCGTAATGGAGACATGCGTGACGGTCGGGCGACAACCGTGACAGAAGTGGTGTGTGGGCGTCAGGCGCCACATGAGCGCAGGAAACGGCGTGTCCGCCGCGCGATCGGGAAGGGTTTGTCGGGCGGGCAGGGGTACATGTCCTGCTCGACGATGGCGAAGAGTTCGACGTCCAGCGCCTGGGCCGCGGCCAGTACGGGCTCCAGCGCCGGCACCCCGGCCGGTGGCTCGCACATCACACCGCGGCCGACGGCCGGTCCGAACGGCACCTCGTCCGCGATCACTTCGGCCAGGATCGCCGGATCCACCTGCTTGAGATGGAGGTAGCCGATCCGCTCGCCGTAGGTCTCGATCAGTTTGACGCTGTCGCCGCCGCAGTAGGCGTAGTGCCCGGTGTCCAGACAGAGCGAGACCAGTGAGGGATCGGTGGCGTCGAGGAAACGGCTGACGTTCTCCTCGCTGTCGATATGTGTGTCCGCGTGCGGGTGGACGACGATCTTCAGCCCGTAGCGCTCACGCACTTCGCGGCCCAACCGCTCGGTCTGAACGGTCAGATCGCGCCATTGCGCGGGCGTGAGGGTGCTGTCCTCCAGCACCTGGCCGGTCTTGTCGTCACGCCAGAAGGAGGGGATGACGACCAGATGCTCCCCGCCCATCGCCTGTGTCAGTGCCGCGATGTCCGATACATGCGCCCAGGTCTCGTCCCACACGGCGGGGCCGTGGTGCAGGCCGGTGAAGACCGTTCCGGCCGAGACCTTCAGGCCGCGCCGGGCGGTTTCCTCGCCGAGGCGGGCGGGGTCGCTCGGGAGATAGCCGTACGGGCCGAGCTCGATCCATTCGTAACCGGCCTCGGCAACCTCGTCGAGGAAGCGCTGCCAGGGGACCTGCTGGGGGTCGTCGGGGAACCACACTCCCCAGGAGTCGGGGGCCGAGCCGACCCGGATGCGGTTCAGGGAGGGGACGGATGAGGTCATGCCGGCCAGCTTTCCGGCCGCCGGAGAAGGGTGTCAAGGCTTCGTCCGAATGTCAGGACAAAATGTTGACAGGGCTCAGGGGGGAGCACTAGACCTGGGTGCAGCCGGCGTCGAACCGAAGGGACGCGCATGCCTCAGCCGTACGACGTGATCACGATGGGACGGATCGGGGTGGACCTCTATCCGCTGCGGACCGGGGTTCCATTGGCGCAGGTCGACATGTTCGGAAAGTTCCTCGGTGGCTCGGCCACGAATGTCGCGGTGGGGGCGGCCAGGCTCGGCCGGCGGACGGCGGTGATCACCCGCACCGGCCAGGACGCCTTCGGGGACTATCTCCACCAGGCGCTGCTGGAGTTCGGTGTCGACGACCGCTGGGTGACGCCGGTGGCCGCCTACCCGACCCCGGTCACCTTCTGCGAGATCTTCCCGCCGGACGACTTTCCCCTCTACTTCTACCGGCAGCCCAAGGCTCCCGACCTCGAGATCCACGAGCACGAGCTGGACCTGGCGGCCATCCGCGAGGCACGCGTGTTCTGGATGACCGGGACCGGTCTGTGCGCGGAGCCGAGCCGTACGGCGACGCTGGCCGCGCTCGGCCACCGGGACGGGTCGGGGACCACCGTCTTCGACCTCGACTGGCGGCCGATGTTCTGGAAGCACCCGGACGAGGCGCGGCCTTACTACGCCGAGGCGCTCGCACACGCCACCGTCGCCGTCGGCAATCCGGAGGAGTGCGAGATCGCCACCGGGGAGCGTGAACCGTATGCCGCGGCCCGCGCGCTGCTGGCGGCCGGGGTCGAGCTCGCCGTGGTCAAGCAGGGACCCAAGGGGGTCCTCGCCGTTCACCGGGACGGTACGCGGGCCGAGGTCCCGCCCGTGCCGGTCGAGGTGGTCAACGGGCTCGGCGCGGGAGACGCGTTCGGCGGGGCCCTGTGCCACGGACTGCTGTCCGGCTGGGAGCTGGAGCGGATCATGCGGTACGCCAATGCCGCCGGAGCGATTGTCGCCGCCCGGCTCGCCTGCTCCACCGCGATGCCGTACGCCGCCGAGGTCGACCAGGTCCTCTCCGGCGCCCCGGTTCCGCCGTCCCCGACCCCACCGCCTTCGCCGCCCGCGCTCGGACCGGTCCCGCCCGGCGAGGTGCCCGCGCTCGGGCCGGTCCCGCCCGGAGCCCTGTCGTGAGCCCCGTCGACATCACCGAGCTCATCGGGATTCGCACCCGCCACCCCGAGGCCGTTGCCGAAGCAGCGTCCCGGAGGCGCAGGCGGCCCCGGCTCATCGGTGAGAGCGGACGCTTGATGATCATCGCCGCCGACCACCCCGCACGCGGCGCCCTCGCCGTCGGCGACCGTCCACTCGCCATGGCCAACCGCCTGGACCTGCTCGAACGGCTCTGTCTGGCGCTCTCCCGCCCCGGCGTCGACGGCGTCCTCGCCACCGCCGACATCCTCGACGATCTGCTCCTCCTCGGCGCCCTCGAAGACAAGGTGGTGATGGGCTCGATGAACCGCGGCGGCCTGGCCGGCGCCACCTTCGAGCTCGACGACCGTTTCACCGGCCACCGCCCCCAGGACTTGGACCGCCTCGGATTCGACGCGGGCAAGCTGCTGCTGCGTATCGACTACCAGGACGCAGGCTCGCTCGAGACCCTGCACGCCACCGCACGAGTCGTCGACGAGATGGCGGAGCGTCAGCTTCCCGTCTTCATCGAGCCGTTCATCTGTCACCGTACCGACGGGCAGCTCCGCAACGATCTCAGTGCCGAAGCAGTCACCCGGTCGATAGCGATCGCGTCCGGGCTTGCAGGCACTTCCGCGTACACCTGGCTGAAGGTCCCCGTCACCGACAACCCCGACGACATGGCGTCGGTGATGGAGACCTCCACCCTGCCCGCGGTCCTTCTCGGAGGAGAGATCGGCGACGACCAGCACGGCGCGTACGAGAAATGGCGCGGTGCACTGCAACTGCCCACCGTCCAAGGACTCGTGGTGGGACGCTCGCTGCTCTATCCGGTCGACGGAGACGTCGCCGGTGCGGTCGATACGGCCGTAGGACTGTTGTAGGGGGTACGGAGAAGTCATGAGCGACCACGACGACCAGAAGCAGTACCTGCCGGCGGGAAGCGCGGCCGCCGGGCCCTATGCCCTGCGGATCGACCCGGAACATGCCGGCTGGGGGTACTCCAGCCTGCGTGTACTGGAGCTCAAGCCGGGGGGTTCACACTCCCTCGTCGCCGGGGACAGTGAGTGGATCGTGCTGCCGCTCACCGGCGGTTGCACGGTGCGGACACAAGGCGAGATCTTTGAACTGCAGGGCAGAGAAAGCGTGTTCGGCGGAGTGACGGACTTCGCCTATGTCCCGCGCGATGCCCATGCACAGATCGCCTCCGGTGCGGGAGGCCGCTTCGCCCTGGCAGGAGCGAAGTGCGAGCGACGACTCCCCGCTCGCTACGGCCCCGCGCCGGAGGTACCGGTCGAGCTGCGCGGCGCGGGCAACTGCTCGCGCCAGGTCAACAACTTCGCCGCGGCCGACACCTTCGACTGCGACCGGCTGATCGCGGTCGAAGTGCTCACACCCGGCGGAAACTGGTCCTCGTACCCGCCGCACAAGCACGACGAGCACCGCCCCGGCGCTGAGTCGGAGCTCGAGGAGATCTACTACTTCGAGATCGACCGTGGCGGCGTGGGCTACCACCGGGTCTCCCCGTCGAGGCCCGGCGGCACGGACGTGCTGGCCGAGGTCCGCACCGGCGACGCGGTCCTCATCCCCGACGGCTGGCACGGACCATCCATCGCGCCGCCCGCCCGCGACATGTACTACCTCAATGTGATGGCGGGCCCGGGCGCCACCCGGGAGTGGCTGATCTGCGACCACCCGGACCACGGCTGGATCCGCGACACCTGGCCCGCGCAGCCCGTCGACCCACGCCTCCCCCTGTACGAAGCCGGAACCGAAGAGGGTGCCCGATGAGCAGTACGCGCCGACTCACCGTCGCCCAGGCCCTCGTCGCCTTCCTCGCCCGCCAGTACAGCGAGCGCGACGGCCGCCGCCACCGCCTGATCACCGCCACCTGGGGCATCTTCGGCCACGGCAATGTGGCCGGACTCGGCCAGGCGCTGCTGGAGCCCGGATCGGACATGCCGTACGTCCAGGGCCGCAACGAACAGGCAATGGTGCACGCCGCCGTCGGCTACGCCCGCCAGTCCCGACGTCTGTCCGCCCATGCCGTGTCCACCTCCGTCGGCCCCGGCGCCACCAACCTCGTCACCGGCGCGGCGCTCGCCACCATCAACCGGCTGCCGGTCCTGCTGCTGCCCGGCGACGTGTTCGCGACCCGCCCCGCCGACCCGGTCCTCCAGCAGCTCGAACTCCCTTACGCGGGCGATGTGTCGGTCAATGACGCCCTGCGACCGGTCTCGCGCTATTTCGACCGGGTCACCCGTCCCGAGATGCTCATTCCGGCTGCCCTGCAGGCGATGCGCGTCCTTGCCGACCCGGCCGAGACGGGAGCCGTGACGCTGGCACTGCCGCAGGACGTACAGGCCGAGGCGTACGACTGGCCGGAGGACTTCTTCGCCGAGCGCGTCTGGAAGGTGAGCCGCCCCAGGCCGGACCTGGATGCCCTGGAAGCGGCCCGCCGCGCGCTGGCATCCGCCCGCCGCCCCCTGATCGTCGCGGGCGGCGGGGTCCATCACAGCGAGGCCGAGGAGGCGTTGGGGTCCTTCGCCGGCGCCAGCGGAATCCCGGTCGCCTCCACCCAGGCGGGCAAAGGGTCGCTGACTCACGACCACCCCTGTGACGTCGGCGGAATCGGCCACACCGGCACAGCCACGGCCGACGAGCTGGCCCGTACCGCCGACCTGGTGATCGGTCTCGGCACCCGCTGGTCCGACTTCACCACCGCCTCCGCGACCCTCTTCCAGAACCCCGCCGTCCGCTTCCTCAACATCAACATCACCGCCTTCGACGCCCACAAGATGGCCGGACTCTCCCTGGTCGCGGACGCGCGTACCGCCCTGGACGAGCTGGCTGCGGCACTCGGCACCCGTTTCCGTGTCGAGCCCGCCTACGCGACGGAGTACGGCGACGACAAGGAGCGCTGGGAGCACCGCGTCGACGCCGCCTACGAGGCCGAGGACCCGGACACCCGCCCCACCCAGCCCCAGGTGCTCGGCGCACTCGACGCCCTGGTCACCGGCGACGACATCGTGATCAACGCGGCGGGCTCGCTCCCCGGGGACCTGCACAAGCTGTGGCGCGCCCGTTCGGCCGACCAGTACCACGTCGAGTACGGCTACTCCTGCATGGGATATGAGATCCCGGCGGCCATCGGCGTCGGGATGGCCGCGCCGGGACGACCGGTGTGGGCACTCGTCGGCGACGGTACCTATCTGATGAACCCCACCGAGATCGTCACCGCCGTCCAGGAGAACATCCCGATCAAGGTGATCATCGTGCAGAACCACGGATACGCCTCG
Source organism: Streptomyces sp. SLBN-118 (assembly GCF_006715635.1). NCBI lineage: Bacteria > Bacillati > Actinomycetota > Actinomycetes > Kitasatosporales > Streptomycetaceae > Streptomyces > Streptomyces sp. SLBN-118. Next base: position 2,748,201 of record NZ_VFNP01000002.1, on the reverse strand, counting down.
ATCGGCGGCCTGTCCGAGTCGGTCGGCGCCGAGCGCTTCGGCACCGCCTACCGCCACCGGTCCGCCGACGGCACGTACACAGGCGCCCCGCTCCCCGTCGACCTGGCTGCCAACGCCGCCTCCCTCGGACTATGCGTGATCCGCGCCAAAACGGTGCGTGACCTGCGCGAAGCGCTCGCCGAGGCGCGTGAGGCGGACGTCCCCACAGGTGTCTACGTCGAGACCGAAACGGCAGACACTGTGTCGGGCGCGCCACCGGCGCAGGCGTGGTGGGATGTTCCGGTGGCCGAGACCGCGACCCGCCCGTCGGCGGTCAAGGCCCGGGAGGAGTACGACCGGCACGTCTCTGCCCGACGCCGCCATCTGTGACGCCGCCATCTGCGAAGGAGCATGAAATGAAGACCGTCAACCACTGGATCGGTGGCAAGACCGTCGAGGGCGCGTCAGGCAACTGGGGCCCGGTCACCGACCCGGCGACCGGCGCCGTCACCACCCAGGTCGCCCTCGCCTCGACGGAGGAGGTCGACGCCGCCGTCAGCGCGGCGAAGGAGGCGTATGCCACCTGGGGCACGTCCTCGCTGGCCCAGCGCACCTCCATCCTCTTCCGCTACCGTGCACTGCTCGACGCGCGCCGCGACGACATCGCCGCGCTGATCACCGCCGAGCACGGCAAGGTCCACTCCGACGCGCTCGGCGAGGTCGCCCGCGGTCTGGAGATCGTGGAGCTCGCCTGTGGCATCACCACCCAGCTCAAGGGCGAGCTGTCCACTCAGGTCTCCAACCGGGTCGACGTCTCCGCGATCCGCCAGTCGCTCGGCGTCGTCGCGGGCATCACGCCGTTCAACTTCCCCGCGATGGTCCCGATGTGGATGTTCCCGCTGGCGATCGCCTGTGGAAACACCTTCGTACTGAAGCCCAGTGAGAAGGATCCCTCGCCCGCGCACCTCCTCGCGGAGCTGGCCGCCGAGGCGGGCCTGCCCGACGGCGTGCTCAATGTCGTCCACGGCGACAAGGTCGCCGTCGATGCGCTGCTCACGCACCCGGGCGTCGCCGCGGTCTCCTTCGTCGGCTCCACCCCGATCGCCCGCTACATCCACGCCACCGCATCCGCCAACGGCAAGCGGGTCCAGGCGCTGGGCGGCGCGAAGAACCACATGCTGGTCCTGCCCGACGCGGACCTGGACGCGGCCGCGGACGCGGCGGTCTCTGCGGCGTACGGCTCCGCAGGTGAGCGGTGCATGGCGATCTCCGCCGTGGTGGCGATCAGCTCCATCGCCGACGAGCTGGTGGACAAGATCCGCGAGCGCGCCGAGAAGATCAAGATCGGCCCCGGTAACGACCCCGAGTCCGAGATGGGCCCGCTGATCACCAAGGCTCACCGCGACAAGGTCGCCACCTATGTCACGGGCGCGGCGGGCCAAGGCGCGGAGGTCGTGCTCGACGGCACCGGCTACACAGTCGACGGCTTCGAGGACGGTCACTGGATCGGACTGTCGCTGCTCGACAAGGTCTCCACGGACTCCGACGCGTACCGCGACGAGATCTTCGGCCCGGTGCTGTGCGTGCTGCGCGCCGAGACGTACGAGGACGGCCTGGCTCTCATCAACGCCTCCCCGTACGGCAACGGCACGGCCGTCTTCACCCGCGACGGCGGCGCCGCGCGCCGCTTCCAGCTGGAGGTCGAGGCGGGCATGGTCGGCGTGAACGTGCCGATCCCCGTCCCCGTCGGCTACCACTCCTTCGGCGGCTGGAAGGACTCGCTCTTCGGCGACCACCACATCTACGGCAACGACGGCGTGCACTTCTACACCCGCGGCAAGGTCGTCACCACCCGCTGGCCGGACCCGTCGGAGGGCCACATCGGCGTGGACCTGGGCTTCCCCCGCAACCACTGACGCCACCCCGGATCGCCCCGGCCCGCACGGACCCGCCGTCCGTGCGGGCCGGACCCGTTCAGTATCTCTCGTCCAACTCACTGACGAGAGCACGAGTTTTTCGGCGACGGGAACGGGCACAGGCATTGCCTCAGGGGTTCCTGCCCGGTCGGGCAGGAACCCCTGAGGCAGTTGCTCGGCTGGAACCTAGAACAGCGAGTACAGCAGCCTGTTCGGGGAGCCGGTCCGCGGGTCCTGGACCTTGCCCGTCGTCGCGCCGTTCACGATCGCGTTCCTGACCTGCGCCGGGGACGCCGTCGCGTGCGTCGCCAGATACAGCGCCGCGACGCCCGCCGTGTGCGGCGTCGCCATCGACGTGCCCGAGATCGTGTTCGTCGCCGTGTCGCTGCCCTTCCACGACGAGGTGATGTTCACGCCCGGTGCGAACAGGTCAAGGCACGTCCCGTAGTTGGAGAACGACGCCCTCCGGTCCGTGTTGTCCGTCGCGCCGACTGTGATCGCCTCCGGGACGCGGGCCGGCGAGGAGTTGCACGCGTTCATGGGAAGGCCGAGGAAGTTGCCGTTGCCCGCGGCGATCGCATAGCTGACGCCCGAGGCGATGGACTTCTTCACCGCGTTGTCCAGCGAGGTGTTGGCCCCGCCGCCCAGGCTCATGTTCGCCACGGCCGGCTTCTTCGCGTTGGCGGTCACCCAGTCGATGCCCGCGATGACCCCGGCCGTCGTTCCCGAGCCCTGGCAGTCCAGGACGCGTACGGCGATCAGCTTGACAGCCTTGGCCACGCCGTACGTCTTGCCGCCGACCGTGCCTGCCACATGCGTGCCGTGGCCGTTGCAGTCCTGGCCGTTCTGGCCGCCGCCCACGGTGTCCGTGCCGACGCTCGCGCGGCCGCCGAACTCGCTGTGGGAGGTGCGGATCCCGGTGTCGATGATGTACGCGTTCACGTTCGGCGCGGTGGTGCTGTAGGTGTACGACTTCGACAGCGGCAGACTCCGCTGATCGATGCGGTCGATGCCCCAGGTGGGGTTGGGCTGGGTGCCGTTGAGACGGACCGTGGCGTTCTGCTCGACGTACGCCACGCGCGGATCGGCGGCGAGCTTCGCCGCCTTGTCGCCGGACATGGTCGCGGAGAAGCCCCGGAGGACGCTGTGGTAGGTGAGTTTTGGGGTGACGCCCAGATCGGCGGCGCGGGTCGAGCCGTCCCTGAAGACGACAATCCAGCTGTTCTGTATGGCAGTTGCAGTGGGAGCGAGACGAAGATCGCCGAGGGGCGCGCTCTGCGCGGTGGGGGAGGCGGCGAACTGGAGACCGGCGGCGAGGGCTATGACGGGTATCAGCGCCCCGACGCGTCGGGCAGTGGCTCTCATCTCGTGCACCTACCTTTCGTTGACCGATGACGGACAAGTACGGGCGTGCATGGTGCCAGGAGCTGCATATGCGCTGGCCAGGGTCTCGGCACGTGACCTGCGACACAAGACAGCATCGCTACTTGCCGCATGACGGATCCACACATTGTGAACACCCATAAGGTCACAAATCGGCGCTCGCGCGGCGGTGTTCACTCCCCGTCCGGGAACTCCCACGTGAGCATCGCGAATACCCCGTCGTCCTTCGCACCGGCCGAGCGGTACGTCGCCAGCGCCGGGTCATTGTCCGTGTCCACGCCGACCCAGAGGTCGTAGCAGCCACGCTCGCGCGCCACCACGCGCAGCGCCTCCACCAGTGCCCGTCCGATGCCCCGCCTGCGGTACGGCTCGTCCACCGACAGCTCGTACAGACACATCTCCGTGCCCTTGTCGGGATGGAGCATCTCGATGCCCGAGACCATGCCGGCAGGACTCCCGTCGACATAGGCGATCAGCATCAGATGCCCGGGCGCCGCCAGGAAACGCTCCGCCCACTCCGCCCGCGCCGGCCCGTCATAGAGATGCTCGGCCGCGACGAGTTCGGCCACCGTGGTCGCGCGCCGGATGTCCATACGGGTCATACCGGTCCCTTCGGGCGGCGGTGCATACCGCGTCTGGTGTACGAGGACAGTACTCCGTACTACTCGAGGAGGCTCAGCAGTTCCGCCTGGCGGCAGCCGAGCGACACAGGGGAGCCGCTTAGGGTTTCAAGCATGGAGATCCGACTTCCCCGGCCCCGCGGCCGATGGCTCGCAGGCGTCGCCGCCTTCGCCGTCCTCGCCGGCGCGGGCACCTGGACCGTGGTCGCCGAAGACGGCGCACCGGCCGTGCAGCGTGAGGACCGGGTGCAGGAAATGGCCGGGGCGAAGATCGACACCTCCTACTTCACGACGGGCGGCAAGGAGCGCCGTCCCGCCGTGCTCCTTGGCCACGGCTTCGGCGGCAGCAAGGACGACGTACGAGCCCAGGCCGAGAAGCTGGCCCGCGACGGATACGCCGTACTGACCTGGTCCGCCCGCGGCTTCGGCGCATCCACCGGGCAGATCGGGCTCAATGACCCCGACTTCGAGGTCAAGGACGTCTCGAGGCTCATCGACTGGCTGGCAAAACGCCCCGAGGTGCAGCTGGACGCGAGCGGCGACCCGCGGGTCGGTGTCGCCGGTGCCTCCTACGGCGGAGCCATCTCGCTGCTCGCCGCCGGTTACGACAAGCGCGTGGACGCCATCGCCCCGGCCATCACCTACTGGAACCTCTCCGACGCGCTTTTCCCCGACGGCGTCTTCAAGAAGCTCTGGGCCGGGATCTTCTTCTCCGCCGGCTCGGCCGGCGCGCCGGGTACCACCGAAGACCGGCCGGCCGACGCACCCGCCGACCCGCCCGCCGGGGACACGCCCCCGGGCGGCGCCGGGACTCAGGGCGCAGCCGCAGCCACCACCCCCGCAGGGCCTGCCAAGGCAGGCGGCTGCGGCAGCTTCCAGCCCGCGCTGTGCGCGATGTACGAACGCGTCGCCGTCGCCGGAAAGCCCGACGCCGCCGCCGAGCAGCTCCTTCAACGCCGCAGCCCCTCGGCCGTCGGTGAGCGCATCAAGGTGCCCACGCTGATCGTGCAGGGCCAGTCCGACTCCCTCTTCCCGCTCGCACACGCCGACGCCATGGCCAAGCGGATCACCGCCAACGGCGCGCCCGTCTCCGTCGACTGGATCGCCGGCGGCCACGACGGCGGGGACCGCGAGACCGGCCGGATCGAGTCGCGGATCAGCAACTGGTTCGACCGGTACCTCAAGCTGAACAAGGGCGCCGACACCGGACCCGCCTTCCGCGTCAGCCGGACCGGAGGCATCGACACCACCGACGGACAGGCCCTGCTGCGCGGGGCGACCGGCGACCGCTACCCGGGGCTCACGAGCGGCGCACGGCCGATCGCGCTCACCGGCCGCGAACAGAGCTTCTCCAACCCCGCCGGCGCCACCCCGCCCGCCATCTCCGCAGTCCCCGGCCTCGGCGGCGGCCTCGGTCAACTCTCCTCCCTCGGCCTCGGTCTCTCCCTCGACTTCCCAGGCCAGTTCGCGCGCTTCGACTCCGGTCCCCTCCAGCAGCCCCTGCGGATCACCGGCTCGCCGACCGTCCGCGTCAAGGTCACCTCCTCCAGCGGTGAAGCGGTTCTCTTCGGAAAGGTCTACGACGTCGGGCCGGACGGCCGACAACAGGTGCTGCCCGCCCAGCTCGTCGCCCCCGTCCGGGTCGAGGACGCCAAGCAGGGGAGGAACGTCGCACTGACCCTGCCTGCCGTGGACCATCAGGTCGACGCCGGACACCGGCTGCGGCTGGTCCTGTCCGCCACCGACCTCGGTTATGCCTCTCCGGCCGCCCCCGCCACATACACCGTCGCGCTCGCCGGAGGCGGCACCCTGGCAGTGCCCACCGCTCCCGCCGTGAAGACCCAGGCTGCGGGACTGCCCTGGTGGACCTGGGCACTCCCGGCCGCGGGCGCACTGATCGCGGCGGCGCTCCTGCTCACAGCCCGGCGCCGGGCCCTCGCCCCCGCACCCGACCCCGAGCTGGCCGAAGTGCCGCTGGAGATCACCGGCTTGACCAAGCGGTATGCCAAGTCCGCGGACCGGTATGCCGTACGGGAGCTGTCCTTCCGCGTCGAGAAGGGCCAGGTCCTCGGATTGCTCGGCCCCAACGGCGCCGGCAAGACCACCACCCTGCGCATGCTGATGGGTCTCATCCGACCTGACGAGGGCGAGATCCGCGTCTTCGGCCACGCCATCCGCCCGGGCGCGCCCGTCCTCTCCCGTGTCGGCGCCTTCGTCGAGGGAGCAGGCTTCCTGCCGCACCTCTCGGGCCGCGACAACCTTGAGCTCTACTGGCAGGCCACCGGCCGCCCCGCCGGCGATGCGCATATTGAGGAGGCCCTTGAGATCGCGGGTCTTGGCGACGCCCTCGCCCGCGCCGTACGCACCTACTCGCAGGGAATGCGGCAACGCCTGGCCATCGCCCAGGCCATGCTCGGCATGCCGGATCTGCTGATCCTCGACGAGCCGACGAATGGACTCGACCCGCCCCAGATCCGCGAAATGCGGGACGTGATGATCCGGTACGCGGCCGCCGGCCGCACAGTGATCGTCTCCAGTCACCTCCTTTCCGAGGTCGAACAGTCCTGCACCCATCTCGTGGTCATGGACCGCGGCCGACTGGTGCAGGCCGGACCGGTCGCGGAGATCACCGGCGAGAGCGACACCCTGCTCGTCACCACCGCCGAGGAGGTTCCGGAGCCGATGGTCGAGAAGATCGCCGCGCTGCCGGGAATCGGCTCGGCGTCCCGCACGGAGGAAGGACTGCTCGTACGCCTCGACGGGGCCACGGCCACCGGCATGATCGCCGAACTCGTCCGTCTGGAAGTGCCGTTGACGGGGGTCGGTCCGCACCACCGCCTGGAGGATGCCTTCCTCACCCTGATCGGAGGACCCGTATGAGCACGCTGGTCGAGTCGGCCCCGGGTTACCGGGCACGGCACACCCTGCCGCTGCGAGTCGAGGCCCTACGACAACTGAAGCGCAGGCGGACGCTGGTCATGGCCGGGGTGCTGGCCGCGCTGCCTCTCATTCTGATGGCCGCCTTCGCGATCGGCGGCACCCCGGACGGCAGGGACAGCGGCCGGGTAAACCTGACGGACACGGCCACCGCCTCCGGGGCGAACTTCGCGGCTACCTGTCTGTTCGTCTCGGCGGGGTTCCTTCTCGTGGTGCCCGTGGCGCTGTTCTGCGGCGACACCGTGGCGTCGGAGGCCAGTTGGTCGTCCCTGCGCTATCTGCTCGCCGCGCCTGTGCCACGCACCCGGCTGCTGTGGTCCAAGCTTGTGGTGGCACTCGGCTTCAGCGCGGGGGCGATGCTGCTGCTGCCCCTGGTGGCTCTGGCGACGGGCTCCATGGCTTATGGCTGGGGGCCGCTGGAGCTGCCCACGGGCGGCTCCCTGGACACCGGCGACACGCTGCCGCGTCTGGCGCTGGTCGTGGCTTTCATCTTTGTCTCCCAACTGGTCACGGCGGGGCTTGCGTTCTGGTTGTCCACCAAGACCGACGCTCCGCTGGGCGCGGTCGGCGGCGCGGTGGGACTGACGATCATCGGCAATGTGCTGGACGCGGTCACGGCACTCGGGTCATGGCGTGATGTGCTGCCCGCGCATTGGCAGTTCGCATGGATCGACGCGCTTCAGCCACAGCTGGAGTGGAACGGCATGGTGAAGGGCGCGGCGGTCTCGGTGGCGTATGCCCTGGTGCTGTTCGCGCTCGCTTTCCGGAACTTCTCCCGCAAGGACATCGTGTCCTAGCAGGCGCCCGGAGAGTCGTACCGCTACAGCCAGCCCCGACGAGCCGCTTCCGCTCCCGCCCGGAAGCGGCTCGTCGTGCCAAGAGCGGTGAGCAGTTCACCGACGCGGCGGCTGTACGTACGCCCCGACATGCCGAGCCGGGTTGCGGCCGCCTCGTCCGTGAGCCCGGCCAGCAGGGCGTGGAGCACGGGCCGCAGATGGGCCGGCGCGGTGCCGGCCACCCTATGTCGGGTCGGATCATCACCCGTGTCCCACCAGGTGCGGTGTGTGCGGACCAGGGTCTGGACGACAACCGGATCGCGGATCAGCAGCACGCCGTTGTAGTGCAGCTCCAGATCCAGCGGCACGGCGGCGACCGTGCGGTCCGCGACGACCATCTTGAACGGAATGGAGTCCGTCACCCTGACCGAGCCGGGGCAGTGCCACGGCTCCCGCACATGAGTGAGTCCCTGCCGTGGCGCGATACGCCGGACCGCCGCACTCTGCCCCGTGGCCGAACGCACGCAGGCACCGGCGAATTCGAGGAACGGCTCCGGAATGCCGTGGCCCAGCGCACCTGCCGGGTCGTCGAAGCTGAGGAGCTCACGGCGTGCGGAGCGGACCAGCCTGGTCAGGGCCGCTCTCACGTGCGCCACTCCATGAACAGGCTGCCCAGGCGCGTCGCGCAGAACAGACCGTGAAACGTCTTGACCGAGCACGGAGCCCGGAACCACCCCCACTGCCATCGCAGATCATCCCCCGTCATCCACACAGACATACGGTCCGTCCCCTTCGGATTCGTACGCCACTCCATGTACCCACACGAATGCTCATGGTGACAAGGCCTGTTCGGGGAGTGGCGAGTCCTTGCCAGTTCGCTGGAATTCGGGGGCCAGGGCAACTCCCGCCCGCCGTTGCCGCATCGAGATTCATCCGCAACTCGTTCGACTGCTCCCTGGAGCCGTCTGGGACGTCACATTCACAAGTGACGATCCAGAGGAGCCCAAATGAAGCTCAGCACACGGACGTACAGGGGAGCGGCAGCCGCGATACTGGTCGGCGGCATGCTGCTGGCCGCGGGCTGCAGTGGGGGCGGCCAGGCCGACCGGACCTCTCACAGCGGCGAGCGGCGGGCGAACGACGGCGAGAAACCCGCACCCGCGCCGATCGTGCCGGACGGTGGAGGGGGCGCCGCGGCAGGTGTTGACGGCGGGCCGGAAGGACAGCGGAAGGACGCGCTCCAGGATTCCAGGCCGGCGGCCGACTACCTGTCGACCTTCGCGCTCGACGTCGACACCGCCTCGTACGGCTATGCCCGCCGCACACTCGCCGACGGACATCGGCCGCAGCCCGGTGACATCAGGCCAGAGGAGTTCGTCAACAGCTTCCGGCAGGACTATCCGCGGCCGAAGGGCGACGGCTTCTCGGTGACGGTCGACGGCGCCCGGCCCCGGGCCGCCGAGGGCGAAGCGGACGGGGAGAACTGGTCGCTGGTGCGCGTGGGGCTCTCGACCCGCCCCTCCGACCGTACGGGCGAACGGCCGCCCGCCGCCCTCACGTTCGTCATAGACATCTCCGGTTCCATGGCAGAGCCGGGCCGCCTCGACCTCGTCCAGAAATCGCTGGGGATCCTCACCGACGAGCTGCGCGACGACGACTCAATCGCCGTCGTCACCTTCAGCGACGAGGCTGAGACCCGGCTGCCGATGACCACGCTCAAGGGCAGCCGCGACCGGATCCACTCCGTGATCGACAGCCTGGAACCGACAGACTCCACCAATGTCGAGGCGGGAGTGCGGACCGGATACGACGAGGCGGTCGAGGGCCGTCGCCGCGGAGCGACCAATCGCGTCGTGCTCCTCTCCGACGCCCTCGCCAACACCGGCGAGACAGACGCCGACGCGATCCTCGACCGCATCGACGACGCGCGCCGGGAGTACGGCATCACGCTCTTCGGCGTGGGCGTCGGCAGTGATTACGGTGACGAGCTGATGGAGCGGCTCGCCGACAAGGGCGACGGCCACACCACGTACGTCTCAACCAGCGAGCAGGCCAGGAAGGTCTTCGTCGACCAACTGCCCACCCATGTCCAGCTGCGCGCCCGGGACGCCAAGGCGCAGGTGGCCTTCGACCCTGAGACCGTCAAGCAGTTCCGGCTCATCGGCTACGAGAACCGAGCGGTCGCCGACGAGGACTTCCGCAACGACCGTGTGGACGGCGGTGAGGTCGGCCCGGGCCACACGGCGACGGCGCTTTATGCCGTACGGCTGCGGGACGGCGCCGTCGGCCATGTCGCGACGGCGACCGTCCGCTGGCTCGATCCACGCACGCGTGCCCCGCACGAGCAGACGGGCTCGGTCGAGACGGATGCGATCGACGGCGCGCTGTGGGACGGAGCCTCCAAGAGGCTCCAGGTCACGGCGATCGCGGCATATTTCGCCGAATCGCTGAGGGGCGGCTCGATGCCGGGCGCGCCGGGTCTGGGCGAACTGGCCGGGCGTGCGGGGACGCTGGCGAAGTCGACCGAGGACGGCGCCGTGCGACAGCTGGCGGTGGCGATCAGGCAGGCGCAGAGGCTGCGGGACTGAAACGGGGCTCGGCGCGGCCGGGCTGCGCGGCGGCGCCGGCGGCCTGATCCGACCGGCGGCCCGTCCGCGGGGCCGCGTGTCTGGGAGCCGGAGGCGGACGGGCTGGGCGCGCTGCACGGCACTGGGGTCCTGCCCCGATGCGCGCCGCGCTCCTCCCGCCCCGCTCCTCCCGTCCTCGCGACCCGGCGCGCAGCTCGGCCGCTACGGCTGTCGCGTCGGCCAGGCGCGGCGGGACATGATGTGGACCATGGCCACCCTTCTGCTCGCCCTCGCCATCATCTCCACCGGTCTGTACGCGGGGTTCATGCTGACTTTCCGGACCGGGGTCATGCCCGCTCTCGCCCGGCTGTCCGACGACCAGTTCCTCACCGCCATGCGCCGTATCAACGAGGTCGTACCGCGCCCGCTCTTCCTGCTCATCTTCTTCGGGATCATCGCCTTCCCGGTCGCGGCCCTCGCCGTCCCCGTCGACGGGCGTACGGACACCCAGCGTTGGCTGATCATCGCGGGTCTGGTGTGCGCGGTCCTCAATCACCTCGTCACCGTCGCCGGCAACATCCCTCTGAACAACGCCCTCGCCACGTCGGAGAACGATCCCTCGGCCGGGCCCGACAGCGAGGTCCGCGCGGCCCTCGAGCCCCGCTGGAACGTCCTCCACCTGATCCGCACGCTGTTCACGATCGCGTCATTCGCCCTGCTGGTCTGTGCCGCGCTGTAGCGACGTGACAGCACCGGTGCCCCCAGAGGCCACCGACGTATCCGCTGGATGTCGGGTTCGCGACACCGGGATGCAGACGGAGAGGGGCAGGTTCCCGGGCAGCCCTCCTGTCTCGTAACGCGATCGCGCTGCGAGACGGGCCCCATGAAAGAAGGACGGCCGAGAACGTGGCCATGCCCGAGACCCTCCCCCTGCAACGGCACCCGGTGAACCGTCTGCGGCAGTTGCCCGTACGCCGGATCGTCTGCTTCACCCCGTTCGTCCTGGTCGCAGTCTGGGCGGTCGGGAACTGGCCCCTCGTGGCCTCCGGCGTCGGCCGCCTCGGCGGCGCCGACATCAGTTGGCTGCTCATGGGCGCCGTCGTCACCGGACTGTGCTGGGTGGCCGCGTCCTGTGTACGCCAGGGAACCGTCGTCGAACGGCTCCCCACCGGGCGCCTGCTCGCCTCGCAGTTCGCCGCCGGAGCCGCCAACCACCTGCTCCCGGCCGGGCTCGGGGCGCATATGGTCACCCTGCGCTTCCTGCGCGGCTGCGGCATTCCGCTGGACCGGTCGACGGCCGCGCTCGCGCTCTACAGTCTGGTCGAGGCGGTCGCCAGGAGCGGACTGCTCCTCGGGCTCGTGCTGGCTTTCCCCGACGCGCTGCGGCTCGACGAACTCCTACCGCCGGGGAGTACGGTCCCGACGGCGCTCCTCGTCGCGGTTGCCGTGATCGGAATGGCAGTGATCGTGCTGCTCTCGATACCGCGGCTACGCCGCTTCGTCACCGGATTCCTGAGTACCGCGCTGACCGACGCACGCGCACTGCACAAGCGGCCCGCCCGGTCACTTGCCCTGTGGGGCGGGGCGCTCGCCTTCCCGCTGCTGGCCGGCGTGCTGGTCTGTGTCGCGCTCGCCCTCGAACTGCCGGTCTCGTGGCCGTACATCGTGATCGCCTATCTGGCGGCGAGCATCGCGGCCGGTTTCATCCCGGCCCCGGGTGGCATCGGCTCGGTCGAACCCGCCCTGGCCGTCGCCCTCGTCACGGTGGGCGCGCCGCTCGTGGTCGCCACCGCGACGGTTCTCGGGTTCCGCTTCCTCACCGTATGGATGCCGCTGTTGCCGGGGGTGGCGGTGCTGGCCGCGCTGGTGCGGTGGCGGGTGCTCTGAGCCGCAGGACTCAGGGAGCCGATGCGGGTGAGGCGGGACGGACGCATGGGTGAAGCGTGCGCGTCAGGCGCCGGGTGCGCGATACTCCACCTTCTGGCGGGCCGCTTCGTCGATCTCGTCGGCCGTCAGCAGCACGACCGTGTTCGTGCGAACACCACCGGCCGCCGAGGTGACCAGGCCCATGGTCGCGGCTGAGGCGTTGCTCGGCAGGTCCGCGATGACGTACACGTCATCCTCGCCGAACGCCCAGTACATGGATTCGATCCCGCCCCCCAGGCCCTGAACCATGCGTTCGACGACCTCGCGACGCGACGCGGCGCCTTCCTTGATCAGGCCATTCAGGCCGTCCATGGTCAGCGTGACTTTGAAGAGGTATTTCGACATCGGTCTCCGCCTTTGGCATCGTCCCGATTGTTGCCTTTGCCTGAATTCTCCCCCGCTTCACGCCCTCCGTCGCGGCGAAGGCCGCCCCCGCCCCGCTACGGCGCGGGCGCGGCGAGTTCACGGCCGCGGTAGAAGCCTTCCCGCTCTTCGACGACGTACGGGGCCATGGCCTCGTGCCGTCGCGTCTCCGCTTCGGAGGTCCGCCAGGAGTCGCACGCCTCCTGGTTGTCCCAGAACGAAACCCCGGTGATCTCCTGGCCGTCCTCGGTCCAGTACGCGTAGGCGTAGCGCAGGGCCTGCGGATAAGGGTCCGGGCGCCAGGCCCTCTCGAACTCCTCCAACGTGCCGGGCTTGATGCGGCGCGTCGTCACCCAGACGAATAGCTCCTTCATCGCAGCCTCCTTTGGAACGCCCGGTTCGGCCTGACGGCGTTCCCACGAACCACCGTAGGTCGGCGCTGCCGCTTCCGCCTCCTGTCCGCGGGCGGCTAGTGGTGCGTGCCGACGTCGTCGGTCTCGGGTGCCGTCGTGGGTTCTCCACGGCGTACGGAACCGGGGGCGCGGGCGGCCGGGTGGTCGGCGCGGGCGGAGGACGACAGCTGCCAGGGGACGCTGGTCACCATCACGCCGGGGGTGAACAGCAGGCGGCTCTTGAGCCACAGCGCCGACTGGTTGTGCAGCAGGTTCTCCCACCAGTGGCCCACCACGTACTCGGGGATGAAGACGGCGACCACATCGCGCGGGCTGTCGCGCCGTATCGAGCGCACGTATTCCACGACCGACTTGGTGATCTCGCGGTAGGGCGAGTCGAGGACCTTGAGCGGGACCTCGATGCCGTAGTCCTCCCACTGCCGTTCGAGTGCTGTCGAGGCGTCGCGGTCGACCGCGACGGTGAGGGCCTCCAGCCGGTCGGGCCTGAAGGCGCGTGCGTAGGCCAGCGCCCGCAGGGTCGGTTTGTGGATGGTGGACACGAGCACGACGGCCAGCACCCGGGACGGCCGGACCATCTCGCTGCGCAGGTCGGTGACCGTGAGCTCGGCCGCGACGCTGTCGTAGTGGCGGCGGATACCGCGCATCATCACGAACAGCAAGGTCGCCGCGAGCACCGCCAGCCACGCGCCCTGGGTGAACTTGGTGGCCAGCACGACGACCAGGACCAGAAAGGTGATGACCGCGCCGGTGGCGTTGACGACCCTCGCGACATGATGACGGCGGCGGATCTCGCGATCGCGCTCGGTGCGCAGTTCGCGGTTCCAGTGCCGGACCATGCCCGTCTGGGAGAGTGTGAACGAGGTGAACACGCCCAGGATGTAGAGGTGGATGAGGCTGGTGACGTTCGCCTTGTAGCCCCACAGCAGAAGTCCGGCGACGATCGCCAGGGCCAGAATGCCGTTGGAGAATGCGAGCCGGTCGCCGCGGTTGTGCAACTGGCGTGGCAGATAGCGGTGCTGGGCGAGGATCGACGCGAGCAGCGGGAAGCCGTTGAAGGCGGTGTTCGCGGCGAGGATCAGGACCAGGGCGGTGGCGGCCTGGATGAAGTAGAAGCCGACGCTGTTCTCGCCACCGAAGACGGACGCGGCCAGCTGCGCGATCACCGTGCGCTGAGTGTACGAGCCGCAGTCGGTCAGCCCGGTCAGCCGGCAGGCGTCGTCGGTGATGTGCACCTTCGCCACGATGGCGAGCGTGGTGACGCCGACGAACATGGTGATGGCGATGATGCCCATCGCGGCCATGGTGGTCGCGGCGTTCTGGGACTTGGGCTTGCGGAAGGCGGGCACGCCGTTCGAGATCGCCTCCACGCCGGTCAGTGCCGTACAGCCGCTGGAAAACGCACGAAGGACCAGCATCACCAGCGCCAGGCCCGCCAGGTTCGCGTCCCCTGGCACCGGCTCGATGCCGTACTTGGCGCTCTCGGCCACCGGTGCGTCACCGATCAGATAGCGGAACAGGCCGGTGCCGACCATGATGAGCACGCCGCCGATGAACAGGTAGGTCGGCGCGGCGAACAGACGCCCGGACTCGCGTACACCGCGCAGGTTCATCGCGGTCAGCAGGCCCACGAAGACGAGTGCCATGAGGACGCGCTGGTCGGCCAGTTCGGGCACGGCCGAGATGATGTTGTCGACGCCGGAGGCGACCGAGACGGCCACCGTCATCACGTAGTCGACCAGCAGCGAGGCGGCCACCACCAGACCGGGCGACGGGCCGAGGTTTGTCGAGGCCACCTCGTACGAGCCGCCGCCGCTCGGATAGGCGTGCACGACTTGGCGGTAGGACAGCACCACCACGGTCATCAGCGTCACGACCGCGGCTGCGATCCAGGGCGTGAAATGCAGGTAGGCAAGGCCGCCAAGGGTGAGGACCAGCAGGATCTCCTGCGTGGCATACGCCACCGAGGACAGCGGGTCGGAGGCGAAGATCGGCAGCGCGAGCCGCTTGGGCAGCAGGGTCTCGCCCAGCTCCTCGCTCCGCCTGGCCGGTCCGATCACCAGCCGCTTGAGTATCCCGGTCACGTTCAGCACGGCGCGAGCGTAAGCCGGGTCACCGGTACGAAAGCACCCAAACAGGGACCCGTGGGGTATCAAGAACTCGTTAGGATTCCCCGGAGTTTCGTACAAATGGCGCAATTCCGTCGATGGGGCCTTTGCGTCGCTGCCGCGCCGCCCTCGCCAGAGGTACCTGACCGGCCCAAAGTGCCCTCTGTAGTGGAGAGCCGTGCATCTGTCGGGAAGAGCGGCCCGTCAGGACTCGAACCTGCGGCCACGCGCCCAGAAGAGAGCGGTGCTGCTGGAGCTCGCACGGGGACGGTCACCTGCGTTTCATGGAGGGCTCGACTCCCCGTCGAGCCGGGCTCGGGTCCCGTCCGAGCGGTCATGAACCACCGCTCACGCCGAGCCTCCGGAGTTTATCCGAGCCACTTCAGCTCGCACGCTCGCCTCGTTTTGGTACAGCCGAAGCATCGTAGGGATGACCTGCGCCTCACAGGCGTCTGAGTGATTGAAGAAATGCGGTTGACGGTTCCTGAATTTAATGAAGCCGCCTCGTTTTTCTACCTCCACATAAACTCCGGCACACAGTGGTCAGCATTTACGCGCCCTAAGGTAAAGGTCTAGATCGGGTTCCCATCCGCTCAAAATGACCTCACTGGTTTGCTCGATTCTTTCGCCAAACACTCGCCGTCGTGAGCGAGACGTTAATTGTGGCAAAGCCGACGATGATGCACGCACTCCAGCGGAATGCCGCGTGCTTGATGGAGGCACCCTCCGGGGGCGCGAGCGCGATTGCTGCACCCAATCCGAGGGTGGTCACCCCTAAGTTGTAGAGGTCTGCTTTGACGGATCCCCGTTCCCACGGAGACTCTGCTGCTGAATCTGCATCAAGACGGTCTCTGGGGGCCGTGGCATGTTTCCGTACCAAGTATCCAGATCGGCTGGGCTCATTAGGTGGGATACGGCATTGAAGCTGCACTGGATGCAGGAACAAGCAATACGACACAGAGTGTCATCACTAGAATGGCGGGACCGGGCCAACGAAATTTTTCTGCATCGGCTGCCATTATTCCTTAAGTCGATATGGCGGCAGCCGCCAGGAGTGGTGCTGCCACGAAGTGGGCATACTGTGCGGCCGACACGTAGCCGAATTTCCGTGGAATAGCCCAGCGGTCTCGTGGTATTTGAGGGGGGGGTCCTGCATCCCGCTCCTAAGCAGCTCCATCCTATTTCGTGCAAGCATGATCGCTTCTGAAGATATTTAAGCCTCGATCTTAATCGAAAACCTATGCGATTGCTGCGGGGCGACTCGAAGTCATGGTGCCGGCGATCAGCTCAAGCGCCTTGCCCCGCCCTACGAGCGATCGTGCGTGCTGGGATGCGGCCTCTCTCTGCTCAGGTCCCCTGGGCGATCACGCTCTGGCTGTCTGCCGAACCCCGCTCGATCGCGCATTCGCCGCCCCGCGTGACACCGCACATCCATGTTGCGACGCGAGCGAGGGGGAAACGGGTGACAGTCGGACCTGCTGCAACTCGCCCTGCCCATGGGGGGCTGTGGAACTTCGACGCGCATTCGACACACGGAGATGCCGGGTTCAGCTTGACTGTCAGCCATGAAGATTGAAGAGAAGACCCCGTGGGCGGCAAGCCATCATCGTGCCGGCACAGCCTCTGGGCGCGGTGAGTGTGCTTGGGGCGCGCCATGCCCGAACCCTGCCCTGTGGAGTGTGAGGGTCACAGACTCCGGGGGCGAGAGCTGGTGGGCTGTCTGCGCCGAGCACGCCGCCACATCCTCTACGTTGTCCGTGAAGACCCCGACAGACGAGTGAACGACTCCGGCGGCCCCTTCACTGTCCGGCATTCTCACAGGCCAAGCGCCCGCCAAGGTTCTATGAGCGACCAGCTGTCCACGGATGGTCCAAAGCTGACTGCTACGCGCCAGGAGCCCGGTACTGGACTCGCTCGGCTTTGCGCAGGGCATCCATCGTTTCATCGATGGTCAGGAGAACGGTCGTCTCGAACGAGCGAAGTGCGCCGCCTCCACTAATCGCCAGCGCAACCGCGGCCATGGACACGTCGTCGGGAGCCTCCCACAGGTTATAGCCGTCGTGCGAGCCGAATGCATACCAGAAGCCATGGAGCTTCCCGCCGACGGACTCGATGTACGACTGAGCGGCCTTTGCGCGGTCCTCGGGGTGGCCGATCAGCCTCGCCCACGTCTCCGGCGTGTAGCTGAACTTCGATAGGTAGAGCGGCATCGTGCCTCCGTTTCGTTTCATCAAGGGATGCCCCCGCTGGGCGGGAGAGGCACTGGAGGGCCCGCGTATCCCCTGAACGGTCGGAGACGATGACCGGCACGGCCCACAGTCAAGGAAGGCACGATGCCGACGCCTGGGCATCCGCGGTCCCCCGTGGCCGTGCCGTGCCGTGCCGTCTGCCGATGGCTGACTCCGAAAGTGAGAACCCCACCATGTATCCACCGCAGCCACCCGCAGAAACACGGTGACAGCCGGACAGGGCCGGACCCTCCCATGACCACCCGGGGGCGGTCCGGCGCTTACGCCTCTGCTACCCGCCACCGCTACGCTCCCCTGACCAGCAAGAAGGCCCTCCTCGGGGGAGGGCCGTGCATCGATCGGGAAGAGCGCCCCCGGCAGGACTCGAACCTGCGGCCAAGCGCTTAGAAGGCGCCTGCTCTATCCACTGAGCTACGGGGGCCGAATGGTGGCCTCGGTGGCCTGGAGCCCACGTCGGGTGGTCCTTGACCTTGCCGGGGACAAGGATAGGGCTCCGATCGCCTTGACCCCGTTGCTTCACCTGCGTGGCACGATGTGGAGGTTCGGTGAAGCGAACCGATAATTGCAGGCAGGCACGATTCACGCACCGCTTTTAGCGCCCCGCGTCTCGGGTGTTGTGCACTCGTTATGCCTGCGTCCCACTCGCCCCAAGTGTCCCGTCGCCCCGACCGGCGCGCAGGGAGGGCTATACGCTTCAAAAAGTCACTAAAATTGGGCATTCTTCGCATGTGGTGACCTTGGATGCACGGCCTCAGCTGATCGACGCACTCTCCGCCCTCCGCGACCGTGTCGCCGCCGTGCGTCTCCCCCTTCCCCTCCCGGGCGCCCCGCGCGCGCGGCAGACGCGTGCCGAGCTGCTCGCACAGCTCGACGACTATCTCGTGCCCCGGCTCAAGGAACCCGAAGCGCCGCTTCTCGCCGTCGTCGGCGGATCCACCGGAGCCGGGAAGTCGACCCTCGTCAACTCCCTTGTGGGGCGACGGGTCAGCGAGGCCGGGGTGCTGCGGCCCACCACTCGTACGCCGGTCCTCGTATGCCATCCCGACGACCGCCACTGGTTCGCGGGGATGCGGGTCCTGCCGCACCTCACCCGCGTATGGCTGCCCCAACAGGAGGAGACCGAAGCGGAACAGGACGGCGCACGCGAGGCGGCCGACGGGAAGAACTGCCTGCGGATCGAGACCGCCGCCGGGCTGCCCCGCGGGCTTGCGCTGCTCGACGCGCCCGACATCGACTCGCTCGTCGTCGAGAACCGGTTGCTGGCCGCCGAGTTGATCTGCGCCGCCGATGTGTGGGTGATGGTGACGACGGCCTCGCGGTACGCGGACGCGGTCCCCTGGCATCTGCTGCGTACCGCCAAGGAGTACGACGCCACGCTGGTCACCGTGCTCGACCGGGTGCCCCACCAGGTCGTCGCGGAGGTCTCGCGCCAGTACGCCGCGCTGCTGACCAAGGCCGGACTCGGGGAAGTGCCGCGGTTCACGATCCCGGAGCTGCCCGAGTCCGCGGGCGGAGGCAACGGGCTGCTGCCCACCACCGCCGTCGCCCCCCTCTTCGCCTGGCTGGCCCACCGTGCGCAGGATCCGGCGGCCCGGCAGCAGGCCCTCGCACGCACCGCGTCGGGCGTGATCGATTCGCTCAACGCCCGGATGCCGGAGCTCGCAGCCGCGGTGGCGGCACAGTACGCCGCGGCCGTACGGCTCACGAGCGCGGTCGAGGACGCGTACGACAAGGAGCGCGAGCGGGTACGTGCCCAGCTCCGGAGCGGCGCGGTGCTCGCGGGCGACGCGCGGACGCGCTGGCGGGGCTTTCCGCGCGACAGCTCCGCGGGCGAGCTGCTGGACGCCCTCGTGGGCGGCCTGTCCGCACTCCTGCAGTGTGCCGTCGCCGCAGCCGACGAACGCGTCCTGGACGCTTGGCGGCGCGAGCCCGCCTCGGCGGCCGTCGTCGGGCGGGGAGGGCGGCCGGATCTGGAGTCGGCGGAACGGATCGGGATCGCCGTGCGCCGCTGGCGACGGGAGCTGGAGGAACTCGGCGACGCAGAGGTGCGCGGGCTGGAGCTGAACCTCGCGCCCGATGCCGAGACGGTTGCGGCACTGGTCGCGGCAGCGCTGCTCGGCGGCCGGCGGGCCCGCGGCGCGGGGGAGCGGCTCGCCGAACGGATGGGCGCCAAGGGCGCGGTGCGTCTGCGCGACAAGGGTGGCGAGCTGATGGCGACGTACATCGACGGCGTACTCCACGGCGAACGCGACCGACGGCTGGCACCCCTGGACGCACTCGAAGTGGCTCCCGAGCCGCAGGCCGAACTGATCGCCGCGCTGTCCGTACTGCAGAAGGAGAGGTGACGGCTTGACCGCCATCACTGACGACGAGAACGAGGCCCCGGACCGTTGGGACGACGGGCTGATCGCCCGGCGCGCAGGCGGCCGCGACGACGGCGGGGAGGAGACCGGGGAGGGCGTAGAGGAGGAGGTGGGCGAGGAGCACGTTCCGATCGGCGGGGCGTACGTCGGGCCGCTTCGCGTACGCCTCGACGCCCTGCGCGAACTCATCGGCCTGTCACGGACCCGGCTGGACGGGCAGACGCTCGCCGAGGC
This sequence comes from Streptomyces sp. SLBN-118, assembly GCF_006715635.1. Classification (NCBI taxonomy): domain Bacteria; kingdom Bacillati; phylum Actinomycetota; class Actinomycetes; order Kitasatosporales; family Streptomycetaceae; genus Streptomyces; species Streptomyces sp. SLBN-118. Next base: position 2,728,370 of record NZ_VFNP01000002.1, on the reverse strand, counting down.
AGGACGTGTCCTCGACGAGGCGGCCGCTCGCCAGCGGCTCTCCTCGAGGCACACCGTCGTCGCCATCGCGGGCGCCACCGGCAGTGGCAAGTCGACGCTCTTCAACGCCCTGGCCCAGGTGCCGATCTCGGAGACCGGACTGCGCAGGCCCACCACCACAGGACCGATCGCCTGCACCTGGTCGGAAGGTGCCGCAGGGCTGCTCGACCGGCTCGCCATCCCGCCGCGGCTGCGGCGCAGACCCCTGGCGGGCGGCTCCGAGGAACTGTCCGGGCTCGTGCTCGTCGATCTGCCCGACCACGACTCGGCACTGGTGCGGCACCGGGAGCAGGTGGACCGGGTGCTGGCACTGGTGGACGCGGTGATCTGGGTCGTCGACCCGGAGAAGTACGCGGACGCCGCACTGCACGAGCGGTATCTGCGGCCGCTCGCCGGGCATGCGGAGATCACCTTCGTGGTGCTCAACCAGGTGGACCGGCTGCCCGGCGAGGCTGCCGACCAGGTGCTCGACGATCTCCGCCGCCTCTTGGACGAGGACGGCATGGCGCTCGGCGAACACGGCGAACCGGGCGCGACCGTGCTCGCCCTCTCCGCTCTGACCGGGGAAGGCGTCGATGAACTGAGGGAGATGGTAGGGACGGTCGTGCAGGAGCGCTCTGCCGCGGCGCGACGCCTGTCCGCCGATGTGGAAGCCGCCGCGGCCAAGCTGCGGGCGGTGTACGTGGCCGACGGCAGGACCGGACTGAGCGAGCGCTCGCGCGAGGACTTCGCGGCCCGGCTCGCCGAGGCGATCGGTGCCAAGGCGGCCGGTGAGACGGCGGAGCGCGAGTGGCGCAGAAACGCCGGGCGGGCGTGCGGGACGCCCTGGCTGCGGCTGTGGCGCTGGTACGAGGGCAAGCGCACGCCCGGCAGCGGGGCTCCGGAGGCCGCGGCGCCGCTGGAGGAGGAACTCACGGCGCGCCAACGGGTCGAACAGGCAGTGCGTACGGTCGCGGACGAGGCGGCCGCGGGGTTGCCAGCGCCCTGGGCGCAGGCAGTGCGCGAGGCGGCGGTGCGTGGGGCCGAGGGGCTGCCCGAGGCGCTGGACGGGCTGGCGGCGCGTGAGGCCGCGGCGACCAGCGAACGGCCCCTGCGGCCGGCGTGGTGGCCGGCCGCGGTCCTGGCACAGGCTTCGATGACGCTGCTTCAGATCTATGGCGGGCTCTGGCTGGTGGCCCAGATCATCGGCGTCCTGGAGCCTGGGCTGCTGACACCGGCGATGCTGATGGCCGCCGGGATCGTGGGCGGGCCGCTCGTGGAGTGGGCGTGCGGGGCGGCCGTACGGGGGCCGGCGCGGAGATACGGACAGGACGCGCAGCGACGGCTGCAGGAGGCGGCGGCCGGGTGCGGGCGGGCGAGGGTGCTGGACCCGATCGCGGGGGAGCTCATGCGCTACCGGGAGGTGCGGGAGCAGTTCGCGACGGTGTCGTCGGGAAAGGCGGCGGCTGCCGTGGCCGGTCCGGGGGGCGGGCACGGGGGCGGACTTGGGAGCGGGTCGGTATGGCCTCAGCGATGACCGGGGTGAGCGGGGTGAGCGGGGTGACGGAGTTTTCCACAGAGGGGCGATTGTCCACAGGCGTCGGCGGGGTCTTCCCGTCCGGTCCAGCATGGAGATCGGTCAGCACAACCGGACGGGGAGGTGGCTGTCGTGAACGACACGATGGTGACGCTGGTGGGCAATGTCGCCACGAACGTGGAGTACCGGGAATCGGCGGCGGGAGGCATGGCGCGATTCCGATTCGCGGTCACGCCGAGGCGATGGGACAAACAGAGCGGAAGCTGGACGGACGGGCACACCAGCTTCTACACGGTCTTTGCCTGGCGGTCGCTCGCCGTAAATCTGGCCGGGTCGGTCTCGGTGGGTGAACCACTTCTCGTGCATGGGCGGTTGAAGGTGCGCGGGGAGGAGCGGGACGGGCAGCGCAGGACATCGGTGGAGATCGACGCGGTGGCGGTCGGCCACGATCTGACGCGCGGGACCTCGGCATTCCGGCGCGTGATGAAGGCGGAACCGAATCCGACGGGCCGTCCGGCGGAGCGCGTCGGCGAGCGATCCGAGGAGGCGGGTGCGGCACCGGTAGCCGTGCCCTGACCGGGATGACCGTGCCCTGACCAGGAGTTGTGGAGATTTGTCTGTTCAGAAACGGGGATTCGGCGATGGAAACAGAGAGAGCGATAACGATTCCGAGTCGGAATGGTTGTCTGACGGTATGACGGGGGACTGGGGTGCGTCGCGTCCCTAGGATTTCCGCGTACTCACGGGGCACTTGAGTCTGCAGGCGAGGCACTCCCCCCACGCGTCACACGCGAACAGGGCCTCGCTCGGAGGGGAATTCTGTGTTTGCTGTGTTCTCTGCGTCGGTCGGACGCAGGCGGGGCGCTGCTCGTCGTCTTACTGCCGCGGCTTTGCTGTCGGGCCTCATCGCGACCGGCGCCATGGCCGCCGCGGGTCCGGCTGCCGCCGACGACGACGTTCAGCACCAGGGTGGCGCGGTTGCCACTCTCGACGGACTGAAGACTTTTGACCGGGCCGTGCTCCGCACGAACGGCAAGAATCACGAAATCCCCGCCGGGGTCTTCGAGATGACCGTCGACGGCGGCGGCCGGCTGAAGACGTACTGCATCGACATCCACAACCCGACCCAGGACCAGGCGAAGTACCTGGAGACACCCTGGAACCAGACGTCGCTGGGCTCCAACAAGGACGCGGGCAAGATCCGGTGGATCCTGCAGCACTCCTACCCCCAGGTCGACGACCTTGCGGCGCTGGCCAAGTCTGCGGGCACCGGGCCGCTCTCCGAGAGGACCGCGGCGGCCGGCACCCAGGTGGCCATCTGGCGCTATTCGGACGCCGCGGACGTCGACGCGCTCGACCCCGCCGCCGAGAAGCTCGCGGACTGGCTGGAGGCCAAGGCCCAGAACGTGCCGGAGCCCAAGGCCTCGCTCAGCCTGGAGCCGAACGCCGTCTCCGGCAAGGCGGGCGGACGGCTCGGCCCGATAAAGGTCCGCACCGATGCCGGGCAGGTCGCCGTGACCCCGCCGGCCGACGCGGCAGCCAACGGGATCAAGATCACTGACGTGGCAGGGAAGCCCCTCACCGCGGTCGTCAACGGCGCCCAGCTCTACTTCGACGTGCCGGCCGGTGCCGTCGACGGCTCGGCGACGCTGACGGCGCAGGCCACCACCTCCGTGCCGGTGGGCCGCGCCTTCGCGGGTGCGACCAAGAGCCAGACCCAGATCCTGGCCGGTTCCAGCGAGTCCACAGTCTCCGCGAGCGCGACGGCGACCTGGGCGAAGGCGGGCGCGATCCCCGCACTATCGGCGAAGAAGAACTGCGCCAAGGGCGGCCTTGACATCACTGCGGCCAACAAGGGCGACGCCCCGTTCAGCTTCGAGCTGATGGGCTTCAAGCACACGATCCCGGCCGGGGCGTCCAGGACGGTCACCATCCCGGTCGCCGAGGACCAGGCGTACGACTTCACCATCACCGGGCCTGAAGGCTTCACGAAGACTTTCAAGGGCGTCCTGGACTGCAAGACCACCGGGGCCTCAGGACCTGATGACACCCCCTCGTCCCAGCCCAGCCCGGCCTCGGCCGGTGGCACATCCAGCGGCCTCGAGGGCGACCTCGCCGCGACGGGCAGCTCCAGCGCCACCCCGATGATCGCGGGCATCGCGATCGGGCTGGTCGTGATCGGCGGCGGCGCGGTCTTCTTCCTCCGCAAGAAGAAGGAAACGCCCACCGAGGAGTGAGCCCCCCTCGCGCAACGTGACAATGCGCCGAGACGGCCCCGGTACGCCCCGTGCGAGCCGGGGCCGTGTCCGTGGGGGCCGACGCCGGGACCGGTTGCCGGGCGATGCAGGGCCCCGACCTACCGGTTTCCGTCGAGGGATGGACGTACGGCAAGATGGGGTGTATCTGCCCACCCTCTTCTTTGCCGGACGGTTTCTCTTGGCTGAGTACATCTACACGATGCGCAAGACGCGCAAGGCGCACGGCGACAAGGTCATCCTCGATGACGTGACGCTGAGCTTCCTGCCCGGTGCGAAGATCGGTGTGGTCGGCCCCAACGGCGCCGGTAAGTCCACCGTGCTGAAGATCATGGCCGGTCTGGAGCAGCCCTCCAACGGTGACGCGTTCCTCTCGCCCGGCTACACCGTCGGCATCCTGCTCCAGGAGCCGCCGCTGGACGAGTCCAAGACGGTTCTGGAGAACGTCGAGGACGGCGTTTCCGCGATCAAGGGCAAGCTCGACCGGTTCAACGAGATCGCCGAGCAGATGGCGACCGAGTACACCGACGCTCTGATGGAGGAGATGGGCAAGCTCCAGGAGGAGCTCGACCACGCCAACGCCTGGGACCTCGACGCCCAGCTCGAGCAGGCCATGGACGCGCTCGGCTGCCCGCCCGGGGACTGGCCCGTCACCACCCTCTCCGGTGGTGAGAAGCGCCGCGTCGCCCTGTGCAAGCTGCTACTCGAAGCCCCCGACCTGCTGCTCCTCGACGAGCCCACCAACCACTTGGACGCCGAGTCCGTGCAGTGGCTGGAGGCGCACCTTGCCAAGTACCCCGGCACCGTTGTCGCCATCACCCACGACCGGTACTTCCTCGACAACGTCGCCGAGTGGATCCTCGAGCTCGACCGCGGCCGCGCCCACCCCTACGAGGGCAACTACTCCACCTACCTGGAGAACAAGGCCTCCCGCCTCAAGGTCGAGGGTGCCAAGGACGCCAAGCGCCAGAAGCGTCTGAAGGACGAGCTCGAGTGGGTCCGCTCCAACGCGAAGGGGCGGCAGGCCAAGTCCAAGGCCCGTCTGGCCCGTTACGAGGAGATGGCCGCCGAGGCCGACAAGATGCGGAAGCTGGACTTCGAGGAGATCCAGATCCCGCCGGGCCCGCGTCTGGGCTCCGTCGTCGTCGAGGTGGAGAACCTCTCCAAGGCCTTCGGCGACAAGGTCCTGATCGACGACCTGAGCTTCACTCTGCCGCGCAACGGCATCGTCGGCGTCATCGGCCCCAACGGCGCGGGCAAGACCACGCTGTTCAAGATGATCCAGGGCTTGGAAGACCCCGACTCGGGCGCGATCAAGGTCGGCGAGACCGTCAAGATCTCCTACGTCGACCAGAGCCGCGCCAACATCGACCCCAAGAAGACGCTGTGGGCCGTCGTCTCGGACGAGCTCGACTACATCAACGTCGGCCAGGTCGAGATGCCCTCCCGCGCCTATGTCTCGGCGTTCGGTTTCAAGGGCCCGGACCAGCAGAAGCCGGCCGGCGTCCTGTCCGGCGGTGAGCGCAACCGCCTCAACCTGGCGCTGACCCTCAAGCAGGGCGGCAACCTCCTGCTCCTCGACGAGCCCACCAACGACCTCGACGTCGAGACGCTCTCCTCCCTGGAGAACGCCCTGCTCGAGTTCCCCGGTGCGGCCGTGGTCGTCTCCCACGACCGCTGGTTCCTCGACCGCGTCGCCACACACATCCTGGCGTACGAGGGCGAGTCCAAGTGGTTCTGGTTCGAGGGCAACTTCGAGTCGTACGAGAAGAACAAGGTCGAGCGCCTTGGCCCGGACGCGGCCCGTCCGCACCGTGCCACCTACAAGAAGCTCACCCGGGGCTGAGTCGCACATGGCCCGCTACATCTACCGCTGTCCCCTCCGCTGGTCGGACATGGATGCCTTTGGGCATGTCAACAACACGATCTTCCTGCGGTATCTGGAAGAGGCGCGGATCGACTTCATGTTCCGGCTGGCGCCGGGGGACGGGTCGCCGTCCTTCGCGGGCGGGTCCGTCGTGGCCCGCCACGAGATCGACTACAAGCGGCCGCTGGTCCACCGGCACGAGCCGGTGATCATCGAGCTGTGGGTGACGAAGATAGGCGCGGCGTCGCTGACCATCGCGTACGAGGTCAAGGACGCGGAGGGCCCTTCGGAGGTCTATGTGCGGGCCTCGACCATCGTCGTTCCCTACGACCTCGCCGCCGAGCGTCCGCGCCGGATCAGCGCGGAGGAGAAGTCCTTCCTCCTGGAGTACCTGGACGACGCCGGCGAGGGTGCTCTCGCCGCATGAGCGTGCCCGTGCAGAGTCTGCACTTCGCCGACGCGAGGGAGGCGGAGGATCTCGCCGCCTTCCTCGCCCGGCTGATCCACTACGACCGCGCCGCCGCCGTCCGCCTTCAGGCCGGTGGTGGCGCGCTCGCCGTTTTCGGGCGCCCGCCCTCCTTCGAGGTGCTCGCGATCCGTACGGCGCGGCTCGACGACCCCGTCGAACTGGATGTCACCGTCTCGGCGGGTGAGCTTCTGGAGTCCCTGGGCGGTGAGGGCGGCGCGGAGTTCACCGTTCCGGCGCCGGTCACCGGGCCGCCGTGGGCAGGGTTGCTGCCGCCGCGCGGTGGCTGGCGGGAGCTGCCCGGGCTGCCCGAAGTGACCGCGATGCGAGGAGCCGTCGCCGCCGCGGTCGCCGAATTCCGCACCCGCGACGAGCAGTTGCCCGCCGAGCGCCGCACCCGCGCGGAGCGGGACCTGATCGGCCGCGAGATCTGGTCGCGTACCGTCGGCGCCACCGGGCTGCCGCTGCGCGCCGTGCACGCCGCTCAGTCGCTCGGCTTTCTGCGGCCTGGCGTTCCGGTCGCCCTGCTGTCCACGGGGGCCTGGCTCAGACTGCGTACGCCTTTCGGGTCGATCGTTGTACGCACGACTGGCCTCGGCGGACTGACGGTCACGCCCACCCGCCACGGCTGACGCCACCCGGCCCTAGTCGGCCGCGTTCACCATCGAGGCCGCGGCATAGGTGAGGTAGTCCCACAGCTGCCGCTCGTGGGCCTCGGAGAGTCCCAGCTCGTCCACCGCGCTGCGCATGTGCTTCAGCCAGGCGTCGTGTGCGGCCCGGTCCACGGTGAACGGCGCGTGCCGCATCCGCAGCCGTGGGTGGCCGCGGTTGTCGCTGTAGGTGCGTGGCCCGCCCCAGTACTGGATTAGGAACAGCGTGAGCCGCTCCTCGGCCGGACCCAGATCCTCCTCCGGGTACATCGGCCGCAGCAGCGGGTCCTCGGCAACGCCCTCGTAGAAACGGTGGACGAGTCGCCGGAAGGTCTCCTCGCCACCGATCTGTTCGTAGAACGTCTGCTCCTCAAGGGTGCCGCGCGGAATCTCAGTCACGCCTCCATGGTCTCAGACGCACCGGCCGAGGACCGAGGGCCTAGGACCCAGCCCGCTATCAGGTGCTCGCCTCGGCGGCGGCCGCGCAGGACAGTGGAGGCATGGGTACCGAGCTTGAAGGGTTCGCCGAGCCCGCGGCCGAGGCACGGCGCTCGATGGTGCGGACCATCATGGCCGACGGAGAGCTGACCGATCCGGCCTGGCGGGCCGCGTTCGAGGACGTGCCGCGTCATCTGTTCGTGCCGTACTACTTCGTGAGCCGCGGATACGCGCCGAGCGACGGCGTCGGCAAGGGCGCGTACGAGCGGCTGTGGTGCGAGGACCCCGATCCGCGGCGGCGGGCCCGCTGGCTGCGGGGTGCCTATGCCGACGGGCCGCTCGCGACGCGGGTGCGCGACGGGGAGCTGATCTCCTCCAGCAGCCAGCCCTCGCTGATGGCGCGGATGCTTCAGGAACTGGACGTACGCGACGGGGATGCTGTCCTGGAGATCGGCGCGGGCACCGGCTACAACGCCGCCCTGCTCTCCCACAGGCTCGGCGACGAGCTGGTGACGACCATCGACGTGGACCCGGAGATCACCGAGTCCGCGCGCTCGCACCTGGCCGCCGCGGGATACCACCCGGCCGTGATCACGGGCGACGGCGCGCGGGGCTGCCCCGAGCGTGCACCGTTCGACCGCATCATCGCGACCTGCACCCTGCCGTCCGTCCCCTTCGACTGGCTGTCGCAGTGCAGGCCTGGGGCGCGGATCCTGGCGCCGCTGTCCACCGGGCTGATCGCCCTGCGGGTGCACGACGACGACCGCGGCCGCACCGCGGAGGGGCGCTTTCTGCGGACGGCAGCCTATTTCGTGCCACTGCGGGGTGGTGGGGCCGCACGTGAGGGGCACACCGGCGGGCTGCCGAGGCGCGCGATCGAGAACGAGCTGTTCCGCTTTCTGCTGACGCTGACCGCGGGCAGCCTCGACCCGCACGAGGCACTGTCGCTGTGGGAGCGCGAGCTGCGTCCGCAGCGGGACCGCTTCGGGGTCACGGTCACCGGACACCACCAGTGGGCCTGGCTGGACGACCCCGAGGGGCCGTACGCCTGGCCCCTCGGGCGCCCCAAACGCTAGCCCTCGGCCGAGGGCCCTGTCTGGCCGATCTTGCCGGGCTCGACCTAGGGCGTGTTTTAGAAGTGGCGCCGTCCGGCCGCAGGGCGGGCCCCGCGGCGTCTGGTGCGTGCAATCGCAAGGCGGAGGATCGCCCTCGTACTGGACGTACTTGGGCGACTCCGACAACGCCGCGTGGGGGCACCTCCCGTGCCCGAAGGGCTACGGGGGAGTGCGTGCCAGGCGTCGCGGGGCGGGCGAGACTTCCAAAACACGCCCTAGCCCCGGCGGATCGTGATCGTCGTCCAGGCTCCGACATGGACCCGGTCGCCCTCGTTCAGCGGTATCGGGACATAGGGCTGGATCGGGTCCTCGGCGCCGTTGAGCGTGGTGCCGTTGGTGGAGTTCTGATCGACGACCGCCCACGAGCCGTCGGGCTGTTGCACCAGCACCGCGTGCTGGTGCGAGACGCCCGGGTCCTCCGGCGGTACGGACAGATCGATGTCGGGGGACTCGCCGGTGGAGTGCCGGCGGCGGCCGATGGTGATCTGGTTGCCGACGAGGGGGAGCTGCTGCTCGGGGGAGTACGCGGGCAGGTTGAGGCCGCTCGCGTCCGGGCCGCTGCGCTGCATCATCGCCAGGAAGTACTCACGGTCGGGCGCGATGACGGCCGTCCAGCCCGCGGGTGCCTGCTGCTGGTACTGCGGCGGGGTCTGCTGAGCCTGCGGCGGGTCTGGCTGCTGGTTGTACTGCGGCTGCATGGGCTGCTGGAACGGGTGCGGCTGCTGTGGTGCCTGCGTCTGCGAGGGCGGGGACAGCATCCAGTCGTCCCCGCCGCCCGTCTGCTGGTGCCCCGGCGGCGCCGGAGGCGCGGGCTGCTGATACGCGGGCGGCGGGGGCGGACCCGGTTGCTGCTGGAACGCCTGCGGCACGGGCGGCGGCCCCTGCTGCTGGAAGGCCTGCGGTGGCTGGTGCTGCGCCGGCGGCTCGTTCGTCAGCGGCTCGGCGGGCCGGTTCATCTGCGAGGGCCGCGAGCTCTGGTAGTCGTACGGGTCGTGCTGCGGCGGATTCGGGTGCTGAGGCTGCGGCGGCCCCTGCTGCGCCTGGAAGCCCGGCGGCAGGTTCAGCCCGCCGACCGGCTGCGGCGGAGCCAGCGGAGTGTAGGACGTCGCCGTGTGCGTGAGGAAGTTGTACCGGCACTCCTCACAGAACGGGGCCATGGCCTCGCGCGGCGTGCGGCATTGCGGGCAGAGCTCTGCCTGGGCGGTGGCGTTCGGGTCACCGGCGCCGGGAGGGGGGCCGGGGTAGCCGTAGGCGGGCGGTGGCGGTGGAGGAGGCGGCACGGCACCCGCGGGAGCGCCAGGACCGGCCATGCGGTGGCCACAGACCTCGCACCAGTCGTCGGAACCCGACTGGTGTCCGTTCGGGCAGGTCGGCATGTCGGCGCTTCCCCCTCTCCTCGTCCGGCCCGGGGGCCGTTTCACATCGGTGAATCTGGGTGGTTCTCGCTGGCTACTTCTTGACACGAACGGTCTTGGTGGAGCGCGTTTCGAGGGTCATCTCGTCCGCCTCCGCCACCTTCGCCTTCAGTCGCACAGTACCCGTCGCAGCATCGACGACGTCCACCACCTTCGAAAGCAGTTTCGCAGTGTCCTCGTTACCCGAGTCCGACGCGAGTTGTACCGCCCGGCCCAGCTTCGCTGTCGCGCCGTCGATGTCGCCCGACTTGCGAGCATCCAGCCCCTGCTGGATGACTTGTGCCAGTTCGGCCTGACCTGTGTAGTGCGCGACCTGCGGGTTGATCGAGGTGGACGCCACCATGTCGTCCGTCCACACCGCGCGTACGAGACCCTGCGACAGCACCTGCGGAGCGCCGCCGTCCGCGGCCGGAATGATCAGCGAGACGCGGGCCGCAAGCATTTCCCGGCCGATGCCGGCCTCCGGTACCTGGACGCATACGTGATAGTCGCGGGACTCGTCGCCCCAGGATCCTGTGGGGTAGTCCCCGGCCCGCGGGCCGGCCTCCGTACGCCTTGCCGTCAACTCCTCGACCGTCGGCGCCACTTGCTTGATGAACTTGATCTCCACGCCGACAGGCGTCCACAGTCGCAGCGCCACGTCCGCGACCTCCTTGCCCATCGCGTTCTCCATCATGCTGGTGAAGTCGGCAGCCAGCTCGGCCGGGTTCGCGACGATGTCGGCCGTGCCGAGCAGCGCGGAGGCGATACCGGTGACCTCCTTGACCTCCCAGTCGGTCCCCACGCCCCGGGCGTCGCAGGTGAAGCGGCCCGCGACCGCGTCGAGCGTGGCCCGCAGATCCTCCGGCGCCTCGTGCTCGTTACGGCCGTCGGTGAGCAGGATTCCGTGCCGGATCGCGCCGTCGGAGGTGGCGAGCAGCCGGTCGGCCAGCCGCAGCCAGGTGCCGATCGCGGTGCCGCCGCCCGCGGTCAGCCGCCGCAGGGCGTCCTTGGCCTGGGCGCGGGTCGCCGGATCGGCCACGGCGAGCTTTCCGCCGCCGGGAAAGACCTCGGCGGCCACATGCGTGCCCGCGACCACCGCGAAGGCGACGCCGTCGCGCAGGGTGTCGATGGCGGCGGCCGTGGCATCACGGGCATTGCGCATCTTGATCGGCGGGTAGTCCATCGAGCCGGAACAGTCGACCATGATCACTACAGCCGCGCTCGGTGCCTGCCCGGGTATGGCAGAGGGGGAGGGGGTGGCGCCCGTGAGCGGAGCGCCGCCGCTGGTTCCGCCTCCCGTGGAGGTGACGGTGACGATCGCGTTCACCTCGCGGCCGCCCTCCGGCAGGTATTCGTTCTGGTAGACCTCGACGGAGAACTGCGGCACCTGGGACTTGGAGAAAACAGCCATCTGAATCGGCTCCTTGAGGCTCCGCTCGGGCAGAGTTGGTCAGAATCGGTCAGCGAGAAGCGGCATGAAGGACCCCAAGCCGCGGACAAAACGGGGCTCAAGCCTTGTTGTAGGCCGATCCTGCCCCTTGCTGCGGCACGGCGAACGGCAGCACGGCCACTGTTACGTTGTCGTGGCCCCCACCGTCCAGGGCATGACCGACCAGAACCTGCGCACTGTGCAGCGGCCGGTCCGCGGCATCGGCCGGGATCGCCCGGGCCATGTCCTCGGCCGCCTCGGCGTAGTTCCACAGGCCGTCCGTGCAGACCACGACCACACCGGAACGATCCGGCTTGAAGGACGCGGTGTGCGGCTCCAGTTCGTACGCGTCGGCTCCCAGCCAGCCCGTGATGGCGTGGGCGCGCTCGTCCGCGTACGCCTCGGCCTCGCTCATCAGGCCCGCCGCCACCATCTGGGCGGCCCAGGAGTCGTCCTCGGTGAGCCGGGCGGGCGGTCCGCTGCGGTCGTCGGGCACCCAGTACGCCCGGCTGTCGCCGACCCAGCCGACGACCAGCAGGCCACCGGCGGCGACCGCGCCGACGATCGTGCATGCGGGCGCGTTCTGGTGGCGGTGCGGGTGGTGCTCCATCGCCTCGGCCTCACCGGAACCGGCGGCAAGGGAGTTGACCGCGTCCGCGGCCGCGACGATCGCCTCGTGCATGGCCTGCTGGGGGTGCGTGCCGCGCGGCAGGGTCTCCAGCAGCAGTTCGTTGGCGGCGCTCGCCGCGGCCTCGGAGGCCTCGTCGGGACGGGTCGCCGACGACACCCCGTCGCAGACGATCGCGACAACGGCCGGTGAACCGTCGGGCAGGGCGGTGGAGGAGACCGCGAACGAGTCCTCGTTGCGGTGGTGGCGCAGTCCGCGGTCGCTGACCGCGGCGACCGAGCCGAGCTCACGCTCCCAGTGGTCGCGTTCGCGGGGCTGGGCGTGGCCGCAGTTCTCGCAGTAGCCGTCGGTGTCGACATGACCGGCGCGGCAGGCCACGCAGAGCTTGGTGCCGGACGGGGGAGTGACGGGGTCCACGGCGCGCGGGTCGGCGGCGGGAGCTGCCTCGGGTGCGGGCAGCTCGAAATCGCCACTGGACGAGACGTCCTGGGCAGGGACGGCCGTGGCGCCGGTCGACACGGTCGACGGTGCCTCACGACCCGGCCGGTTGTCGTACCGTACGGCCGCCGGGGCGGTCAGCGGGCCGCCGCCCGAGTCCGTGCCCGGCACGTCGCCGGGCCGGTGCGTGGGCGCCTGGGCACCCGCACTGTCCGTGCCGGTCGCTGCCGGCCACTGGGCCGCCGTACCGATGGGGATGGTCGGGTGGTCGAGCGGCTGCTCGGGCACGGCCGAGAGGTCTTGTCCGCACGCACCGCAGAAAAGGTCACCCGTCTCCAGCGGTTCCGCGCAGCTCGGGCAGGCAGACCCCGCGGCCGGCTGGTGCATCTGCGAGGCCATCATCACACCCACGTCCGGGGGCGGAAGCGGTTGGCCCGCTCCACCAGGTCGATCCGCTCCTCGCCGCGCTGGGCGAGCCGGGCGAGTACCCGGTAGGAGCGTTCCAGCCCGAAGCGCAGGCCGCGCTCGTCCAGTTCGCTGCCGAGCAGCACGGTCGGCGTGCTGTGCGCCGCGTGCGGTGCGTTCGGCCCGTGCGGTGCGTTCTGTACGGACGGAGGGGCTCCGGGACTACCGGAGAGTACCCAGTCCAGGGCCGTGCCGAGTACTTCTGTCGACAACTGCTCGCGCCGCACCGCGTCCAGACCGAAGTCCTTCAGGCCGTCCACCTGCGCGGCGGCGGCCAACAGGTCGCCGATCAGCGGCTCGTGCACGGCGCGTCGCCGCAGCCTCGCCCGCACGGCGGCCACCCGCGCCGCCGTGTAGTGGATCGACGCCTCCGGCACCGACTCCAGCGTCCGCACGGCTCCGGCGCGGTCGCCCGCCGCGAGCTGCACCCGCGCGAGGCCGAACGCGGCGCTGACATAGCTCGGGTCGGTCGTCCACACCAAGCGGTAGTACTCCGCGGCGTTGTCCAGCTGGCCGAGCACCTCGGCGCAGACGCCCAGCGCCAGCTTGGGCGCGGGCTCGCCGGGGAACGCGTCGTAGATCGCGTCGAAGGAGAGCGCCGCGATCTCGTTCTCCCCGGTCACCAGGGAGGTGAGGCCGCGGTACCAGACGACCCGCCAGTCGTCGGGATGTTGGCTCTCCAGGGTCGCGAGCGCCTTGCTCGCGGAGTCCAGTTCACCCATCTCCAGGCGGGCGCGCAGCTCACGCAGCCGGGTCTCCGGGGAGGCCGCGGAGGCGGAGTGCAGGGCGGCGATCAGCTCGGCGGGGGCCGATGCCATGAGACCCGCGAGGAAACCGGCATTGGGGTCGTTCGGATCGACGCGGGGCACCGGCATTGCGAGTGAGGTCGCGCGGGGGTCCAGCGCGGCGAGGTGGGGTGCGAGCTTCGCCGGGGGCGGGGCAAGACCTCCGGCGCGGGGTGCCGGGATCGGGTCGGCGTTGCCGGCTCCGCCGGGCCCGTGTCCGTCGGCTCCCGCGCCCGACGGGGCCGAGCCGCCCACCGCCACCGAGTCGTTCGCAGCGACCGCCGACTGCTTACCGCGTCCGCGGCCGGAAGTCGTCGCACGCCCGCCCAGCTGTGACACGTCTCCCGTCAGCTCCGCGAACAACTGCGTGTCCGTGACCCGCAGTTCGGGCCCGAACAGCGTCGAAAGCGAGGGCCGCGGCCGGCCCGTCTGGATCGCGACGACCTCCCTGAGCACTCCCGTCAGCTGCTCCGCCATCTCCTGCGCCGAGGCGAACCGCCGCGCCGGGTCCGGGTCCGTCGCCCGCACCAGCAGCCGGTAGAAGGACTCGTACGTCTGGAAGACCTTGATGTTCTCCGGGTCCGGAAGGGAGTCCACGAACACGTTCGTGTAGCCCTGGAAGTCGAAGGTCAGCACCGCCAGTGTGCGCGCGACGGTGTACAGGTCGGAGGCGACCGAAGGGCCGACCTCGGCGACCTCCGGAGCCTGGTAGCCGACCGTGCCGTAGATCGCGGACTCGTCGTCGTCCATCCTGCGGACCGCGCCCATGTCGATGAGCTTGAGCTGGTCCTGCTGCTGGATGGCGTTGTCGACCTTGAAGTCGCAGTACAGCAGGTTCCGGCTGTGCAGATGCCCGAGCGCCTCCAGCGCCTCGATGCCGTACGCACACGCCTGCTCGACCGGCAGCGGATCGCGCTTGCCCGCCGTGTCGCGCCGTTCGTTGGCGATCTCCTTCAGCGACTTGCCTCCGACGTACTCCATGACGATGTAGCCGTCGAGCGAGCCCGTGCGCTGGTCGAGATGTTCCACGAAGTTGTAGATACGAACGATGTTGGAGTGCTCGATCTCCGCGAGGAAGCGGCGCTCCGAGATCGCCGCGGCCATGGCGTCCTGGTCGCCCGTGTCCAGCAGACCCTTGAGTACCACCCACCGGTCGGATACCGCGCGGTCCACCGCCAGATAGACCCAGCCCAGGCCGCCGTGGGCGAGGCAGCCCACCACTTCGTACTGCCCATGCACGATGTCGCCGTCGGCGAGCTTGGGCACGAACGAATACGGGTGGCCGCACTTGGTGCAGAAACCCTCCGTACGCCCGGGTCGCTCACCGCGCGAACGGCCCACCGGCGCCCCGCAGTCGGAGCGCGAGCAGAACCGCTTGCGCTCGGGGACCTCGGGGTTCTCCATCACCGCCGTACGCGGATCGGGGCGCGGCACCTCCGGCACCGAGACCAGGCCCGCGCCCAGCCGGTTGCGGCCGGACGCGCCCGTGGAGGAGCCGGAACTGCGCACCGAGACCGACCGGGTCGACGTACTGCTCCCGGTCAGCGAGCGCGACAGCCGGCCGGAGACGGAACGCCGCGAGGTCGACGAGCGCGACGAGGCCCGCGAAGAGCGTGAACTGCTGCGCGCGGAGCTGGAGTCCCGGCCGCCGCCCGTGATGCCGGTGGGCTGCGAGGACACCATGCCGTTCGACGAGACGACGGGTGCGAGCCCGCAGGTGTCGCAGTACAGCTCACCGCCGCCCATGTCCTCGTAGCTGCCCTCGCAGCCGGGACGCTGGCACGTGCTGTTCTCGCTCATGATTCCCCCCTGCGGTCCTCGGGCCCGGCCTGGCGCGGGACCAGTACTTCGGCGGCGGCCTGCTGATAGCGCAGCACCGCCTGTTCCGCGACGCGCAGATCGCACGGCGCGCTCCACAGCATCCGGCGGGCGGCGTCGTACCGCTCGATCAGCAGCGGGTCCTCCGCCATTCCGTGCCGGGCCACCTTCGCCTTGTACGCGTCCAGACGGCCGCGCAGCTCCGCGCGGACGGCAAGCGGCGCGGTCACGGCTGTCAACGACTCGCGGGCGCGCATCAGTTCGTCCTCGGCCTCGCGCTCCAGCGATTCGAGAAGTGGCGAGAGCCGGTGCCACTGGGAGTGCCTGCGGTACTCGGCGGCCGTGGCAAGCCGCTCCTGCAGTGCGGTCGGCGGGCCGCTGACCGCGGGCACCTCGGAGGCCGCGATCTTCGCCAGCACCTCGCCGCGCGCGGACCGTGCCTCGGTCAGCGTCCGGTCGGCGCGCGAGAGCACGTCGCGCAGCCGCATCAGCCGCTCCTCGGAGTCCTGCCGGACGCGGAGCACCGCCTCGATCTCGCGGCGGATGTCCTCGAGGGCGCGGGCCGCCCGGTCGTAGCGGTCGGTGTCGGGCCGTCCGCCGCCCGGGGCCGAACTGCCGGGCGCGGGCCGCCAGAAGGCGAGCGGGTCGGAGATCACCTGGGCGCGCAGCGTGGACAGCTCATGGGTGATCGCCTCCAGCTCGTCACCGGCCGGGTGCTCGCCGGGCCGTACGCCCACGGAGTGCGCGAGTGAGCGGGTCCGCTGCAGTTCGGCGGAGAGCAGATCTATGCGGGCGGGCAGCGCCGACCACACCGAGTCGGCCGTGACGACCATGTCCAGCGAGCTCGCGTACAGCTCGTTCATCCGGGCGACCAGCTCTTCGAGCGTGAACTGCTCGGAGAGCTTGGCGGGTCCGGTGATGGACGGCGCGGTGTGCGTGGCCGTGCCGGCGACCGTGACACTGCGGCCTCGCAGCCGTTCGGTCAGCTCCACCAGATCCTCACGGCTGGGCCAGCGACGGCGCGAACGCAGCTCACGGGTGTCGTTCAGGGCGGCGGTGTACGCGTCGAAGTACCCCCACAGCAGGGTGATCGCCTGCTCGGCGGAGGCCCAGCGGTCCTTGGTGACGCCCGTCAGCTCGGCGCCTTCGAGGAGCCGGCGGCCGGCATGGTCCTGGAGGGCAAGGAGCGACGTCTCGATCGCTTCGTGCTCCGCGCCGAGGCGCGCCAGTGCACGGTCCACCTCGTCCCGGTCCATCACCGGTCCTGGGGGTCCCCCCGCGAAGCTGGGGGAGGGTCCCGCCGCGCCCATCGATCACCTCTCCGCTCTACCTTGCAGGACTTGCTTTCTTGCAGGACTAGTTGTTCGTGCCGGGCTTCAGCCGGTGCGGTACTTCGGCGCGGGCGGCCCGGATATCCCGGGCAGATCGGCCACCAGCCACTTGTTGTACGCCTCCGTCCACGGGCCCTTGCGGTAGTCGTCGAGCACGCTGTTCACACGGCGCACCAGGTCGTCGTTGCCCAGCTTGGTGGCGACGCCGTAGAACTCGGTGGTGAAGGGCTTGCCGCCCTTGAGCTGGACCGCCGGGTCCTGGGCGGCCTGGCCCGCCGCGAGGGCCGCGTCCGTGACGACCGCGTCGACGAGGCCCAGCTGCAGCCGCACCAGGCAGTCGAGCTGATTGGGCACGGTGAGCTGGTCCTCGTCCGATGCCTGCCCGTCGTGAGCGTCCTTGAACGTCGCCCCGAAGGAGTTCTTCTCCAGGGCCTCGTAGGCCGTCGAGCCCTCGGCCGAGCAGACCTTCTTCCCGGACAGCGACCCGTTGTATCCGGTGATCGACGACCCCTTGGGGGCGAGCACCTGCTGGCCGGTCTGGAAGTACGCGGTGGAGAACGCGACCTGCTTGATGCGGGCGCAGTTGATCGTCATCGTACGGACGACGATGTCCACCGTGCCGTTGTTGAGGGCAGGTATGCGCTGGTTGGTCGGGATGGCGCGGAAGATGATCGCGTCGGGCCTGCCGAGGATGTCCTTGGCGATGGCCCGGGCGAGATCGATGTCGAAGCCTTCGAGGCCGCCGCTGGCGGGATTGCGGTAACCCCAGCGGTAGCTGTTCTGGTCGACGCCGACAATCAGCTTGCCGCGCTTCACGATCGCGTCGATGGCCGGTCCGCCGGCGGTCGACGACGGAAGCGATGCCTCGGGGCTGGTGCAGTCGTCCTTGGCTGGCACGACCGAGGCCACGCCCTGGGTGGCCGGCTCCGAGCCGTGCTCCTGCGTACCTCTGGAGAGCGGCAGCAGTATGACGGCGGCGGTCAGCGCGCAGGCGGCCGCCATCCCCGCGACGCCCTCCCAGCCGCGGATCCTGCTCCTCACGTCCCTCATGGCGCCCCCTCTCACCGGTACTCCGAAAGCCTGCGGTTGATGCCCAGTACGGCTCCCGCCGCGCCGAGCACGGCCAGTGCGGCGGCACCGACCGGCAGCCCGTCCAGCGCGCCGCGCCCGGAGGTCGCCGACGCCGTGAACTCCCGCTGCTCATGGTCGATCGCCTTGCGCAGCGCCGCGTCCACCGTGTCGAACGACTGGCCCGTCGACGCCTTCTGGCCGATGATCTGCTGCAGCGCGCTGTCGTAGTCTCCGCCGTTGTCGGTCTCACGCGCCTTCTTGTGGCGGGTGCGCCACTCGGCGACCGCCGTGGTGGCGTTCGCGACGGGATCGCGGCCCTCGAAGTCGTCAGCCAGGTCCTTCGCCCACGTCAGCGCTACACCGACCGCGTCCATCCGGTTCGTGTAATTGAATTCGTACTGGTCGTTCTTGCCGTCCGGGGTGAGGACCGCGCCCCGGGAGACGACCGCCAGATTCTCGTTGGCACGGGCCTGCAGCGCCTGTACCCGCGAGCTGTTGAGGGCCCTCAGGGACTCCTGGCCGTGCTCCATGGCGTTGTTCAGCTCGGCACGGGCCACCGTGTGTCCCACGATCAGCCAGAGCATGACGACGGTCGACGCGGCGGTGGCGGCGAGCAGCCCGTGGTTGAACATCCGGTTCGTACGCCGGTAGTTGCGCCGCTGGGCCCAGAAGAGCGCGCCCAGCGCCAGCACACCCAGGCCGAGGGAGACGAACGGCCAGTCGCGTGCGTCGTCGTTGTCCTCGCCCAGGCGCTTCGTCTCCGCCTGGTAGAGCTTGTCGGCGGCGGGCAGCAGCTCGTTCGACATCTTCAGGTTGGCGTAGCGCAGATAGGCGCCGCCGAGCGGCAGGCCCTGCCGGTTGTTGGCGCGGGCGCGCTCTATCAGGCCCGTATAGCGGGGCAGCTGCTCGTTGAGAGCGGAAATCTGGCGGCCCGACTCGGTCGCACTGTCCGTGTTCGCCGCGGCGTTGACGAGCAGCCTGGAGGCGGCGGTGATGTCCTTCTCGTACCGCTCGTGGATCGCGCGGGGCTCTTCGGCGCCGGCGAGAAAGCCATTGGCGGCCGCCGCGTCCGCGTCGGCCAGGGAGCGGTGGATGGACGCGGCGTCCGCGCTCAGCGGCTGACTGCGGCTCACCACATCGTCGGCCGCGGAAGCGCGGTCGGAGATCTCGAACGCGGTCACCGCGCCGAACGCCACGACCAGCGCGGCCAGAACGGCCCCGATGATCTGCAGCCGCCCCGGCTCGGTCGTCGCCGCGGTCAGCAGTCGCTCCTTGCCCATGGCCCAGGCGCCGCGGTGTGCGGGCGGCTGGGCAGCCGGCCGGACCGGTGGCTGTGCGGGCGCGTGCCCCGGTGCCGACTGGGGCGCGGTGCGCACATTCGGCGGGTATGTCACGTGACCTCCCCCTCGGTCCCTGACGTCGGCCCGCCCCCCGGCGGGTCGGGAGACTGCTCCCGGCCAGCAGTATGGCCGGAGTGACCGACATTCACAGCAGCATTGACTGGATCTTGTTCCTGTCGCAGCAATCCAGGATCCTGCCAGACCGTTCTCCCCACCATGAATACGCCCCTGCACCTTGGTCGGTTCCCGTTGGCGAGAGGTGGACAGGGCGCCGGACGGGTTCGAGTTCACAACCCGTCCGGCGAGTGAGGACGGCGCTGCCGTATTGACTCCGTGCCAGGAGTGTCAGGGCTCTGTCCGGCCCTGGGCGTAATACGCGCGCAGCCGGGCGCGTGCCTCCGGCGGCGCCCCCACATGGTCGAGCCCGAGCAGAGCCGCGCCGAGCACCGGTGGGGCCGTGACCACCTCGATGACCGCCTTCGGAGCCCTGGCCGCCAGCAACGTGCCGATCTGCTCGTCGAGTTCCGGATGCCGGGCCGCCAGCACACTGCCGCCAAGGAGCACCGGCACTTCCTCGTCCAGCAGATCGAGCCGGGCCAGCGCCACCGTGGACAGCGCGACGACCTCCTCCGCAAGCCGGTGCACCAGCGAGCGGGCCACCGGGTCGCCCTCCGCGCCGGTGGTGAAGAGGACCGGAGTCAGCTCGTGCTTGCGGCCCGCCGGGATGTGCCCGAGGTGAAGCGCCTCTATCAGGGCGTACATCGACTCGAGTCCGAAGTGCGCGGGCAGCGTGCGGGCCAGGGCCGTCGGCTCCCCGCGCCCGTCCTCCGCCCGCGCCGCGAACCACAGCGCCTCCTCCGCCAGGCCCGCGCCTCCGCCCCAGTCCCCGGAGATCCTGCCGATCGCCGGGAAGCGTGCCGTGCGGCCCTCCGGCAGCATGCCGACGCAGTTGATTCCAGCCCCGCACACCACCGCGACACCGCGCGGCTCGTCCACACCGGCGCGCAGGATCGCGAAGGTGTCGTTGCGGACTTCGGTCGTACGCCCCCAGCCGCGCCGCTGCACGGCCTCGGCCAACTCCCGTTCCTCCACGGGAAGATCGGCGTTGGCCAGGCAGGCAGAGACATGCACGACGCTCGTCACGCCCGCCTCTGCGAGTGCCCGGCCGACCGGCTCGGCCAGAGCGTCGATCGCCGCCTCCACGCCGACCCGGGGCGGCTGGAAGCCGCCGCCGCGCGCGGCAGCGAGCACGGCGCCGTCCCCACCGATCAAGGCCACATCGGTCTTGCTGTTGCCCGCGTCGATGGCGAGCACGCTCGTCTCTGCGGGCCGACGTGCGTTCAGGCCCACGTGAGGTGCTCCTGGTTGTGCGCGATCAGCTTGTCGGTGAGCCCATCGGCGTACTCGTACTGGCCGATCAGGGGATGAGACAGCAGCGCCTTGAAGACACGGTCGCGGCCGCCGCGCAGGGCGGCCTCCAGCGCCAGGTCCTCGTACGCCGTGACATGGGTGATCAGCCCGGAGTACAGCGGGTCCGGCTCGGGCACGGGCAGCGGGGTCGCGCCCTGCGCGCCGACGGCTGCCTGCACCTCGATGACCGCGTCGTCGGGGAGGAAGGACAGGGTGCCGTTGTTGACCGTGTTCACGACCTGGTACGGGTTGCCGCCCCCGCCGAGGAGAGCGGCCGCGAGATCCACGGCCGCCTCCGAGTAGAAGGCACCGCCGCGCTTGGCCAGCAGCTCGGGCTTGGTGTCGAGCGCCGGGTCGCCGTACATCTTCAGCAGCTGCTTCTCCATCTCCGCGACCTCGGCGGCCCGCGAAGGCTTCGTCCTCAGCTCCCGTACGACCTCGTCGTGCGCGTAGAAGTAGCGCAGGTAGTACGAGGGGATGACGCCGAGCCGGTCGAGCACCGCACGCGGCAGACGCAGGTCGTCGGCGATCGCGTCACTGTGCTCGGCCAGCAGCTTCGGCAGGACGTCCTCGCCCTCCGGGCCGCCGAGCCGCACCCCCGTCTCCCAGGTCAGGTGGTTGAGGCCCACATGGTTCAAGTGGACGTCCGCGGCGGCGACTTCGAGGAGGGCCGCGAACTTCCTCTGGAGCCCGATGGCGACATTGCACAGGCCCACGGCCTTGTGGCCGGCCTGCAGCAGCGCCCTGGTCACGATGCCCACCGGGTTGGTGAAGTCGATGATCCAGGCGTCCGGGTTGCTGCGCCGCACCCGCTCGGCGATGTCGAGGACGACCGGGACCGTGCGCAGCGCCTTGGCGAGACCGCCCGCGCCCGTCGTCTCCTGACCGACGCAGCCGCACTCCAGCGGCCAGGTCTCGTCCTGGTTGCGGGCAGCCTGTCCGCCGACCCGCAGTTGCAGCAGCACCGCGTCGGCGTCCGCGACTCCGGCGTCGAGGTCGGAGGTGGTGATGATCTTCCCGTCGTGGCCCTGCCTGGCGAAGATCCGTCGCGCCAGGCCACCGACGAGCTCCAGCCGGTCGGTCGCGGGGTCGATGAGGACCAGTTCACTGATGGGGAGGGTGTCCCTCAGCCGGGCGAAGCCGTCGATCAACTCAGGGGTATAGGTGGATCCGCCACCCACGACTGCAATCTTTGTCTGCCGGGGGTTCGGGGGTTGCCCCCCGATTGAATGCAGCATGGTCTCTAGCCCTTCACTCCGGTCAGTGTGACGCCCTCGACGAATGCCTTCTGGGCAAAGAAGAAGACGAGGATCACGGGGGCCATGACCAGGACGGTCGCGGCCATGGTCAGATTCCAGTCGGTGTGGTGCGCGCCCTTGAACGACTCCAGGCCGTAACTCAGCGTCCAGGCAGCCGGGTTCTCCGAGGCGTAGATCTGTGGGCCGAAGTAGTCGTTCCAGGCGTAGAAGAACTGGAAGAGCGCTACGGCGGCGATGCCCGGCTTGGCCATCGGCAGCACCACCTTGAGCAGGGTGCGCAGTTCGCTGCAGCCGTCGACCTTTGCCGCGTCCAGATACTCGTTGGGGATGGTGAGCAGGAACTGGCGCAGCAGGAAGATCGAGAACGCGTCACCGAACGCCATCGGGATGATCAGCGGCCACAGCGTGCCCGCCATGTCGAGCTGCTTCGCCCAGAACAGGTACATCGGGATGATGACCACCTGGGGCGGCAGCATCATCATCGAGATGACGAGCATCAGGGCGAGCCGCTGGCCGCGGAAGCGGAACTTGGCCAGCGCGTACGCCACCGGGATCGAGGACACCACCGTGAGAACGGTGCCGAGCCCCGCGTACAGCAGCGTGTTGCGCCACCAGGTCGCAAAGCCCGGAGTGTCCAGCACCCGGCGGTAGTTGTCCCACTCCCAGGTCGTCGGGACGAGATCGCGGGTGAGTGCCTGCTGGTCGCTCATCAGCGAGGTGAGGACGACGAAGACGAAGGGCAGCACGAAGAAGAGTGCGGCCGCGACGCCCAGCGAGTGCACGGCGATCCAGTGCAGCAGCGTCCTGCGGCGCGCCGTGCGTTCGGCTTCGCCGACAATGCTTGCCGGTGAGACGGGCTTGTCGAGGATCTGGGTCATGATGGTCAGTCACCCACCTGGACGAGGCCGCCGCGCCTGCGCATCAGGAACGCGGTGAAGACCATGGAGAGCACGAACAGGACGAGAGCGATGACGGCCGCGGCACCGTAGTCGAAGCGCTGGAAGCCGACGTTGTAGACGAGCTGCGGCAGCGTCAGGGTCGACTTCTCGGGGTAGCCGGGCTCGAACTGCTGCCCGCTGCCGCCGATGATGCCGGAGGCGACCTTTCCGGCCACCAGCGGCTGTGTGTAGTACTGCATGGTCTGGATCACGCCCGTGACAACGGCGAACATCACGATCGGCGAGATGTTCGGCAGGGTGACGAAGCGGAAGCGCTGCCAGGCCGATGCGCCGTCCAGCTCCGCCGCCTCGTACTGCTCCTTGGGTACGTCGAGCAGCGCGGCCATGAAGATCACCATCAGGTCGCCGATGCCCCACAGCGCGAGAGCGGTGAGCGCGGGCTTGGACCAGCTGGCGTCCGTGAACCAGCCCGGGGTCGGCAGTCCGATCGCGTCGAGGATCGAATTGACCGGTCCGGTACCGGGGTTGAGCAGAAAGACGAAGGCGAGTGTCGCCGCGACCGGCGGCGCCAGGTACGGCAGATAGAACAGGGTTCTGAAGACCCCGGCGCCCGTCTTGATCCTGGTGATGAGCAGTCCGATGCCGAGCCCGAAGACGACCCGGCAGGTGACCATCACAAGGACCAGCCACAGTGTGTTGCGCAGGGCGGGCCAGAACATCGGGTACTCGGTGAAGACGTATGTCCAGTTGTCCAGGCCGTTGAAGACGGGGGGCCGGAAGCCGTCGTACTTCATGAAGGAGAAGTAGACGGTCGAGATCAGCGGGTAGGCGAAGAAGACGCTGAAGCCGATCAGCCAGGGTGACATGAAGGCCGCGGTGCGCAGAGCCGAGCTCCGGCGCTTCGTCCGCAGCGTGTGCGTAGTCACTGTCTTTCTTCTCTGCTACTTCTGCTTGGCGATGTCGGTGTCGATCTGCTTGGCCGTCTTGTCCAGCCCGGCCTTCAGGTCGCTCGCCTTCCCGGACTCGTACTGGTAGCCGAAGTCCTGGAAGGTCACCTGGTACGCGCCGCCGTCGACGTTGGCGGGCGTGGTGTTGGACTTCGGGTGCTGCGCGATGGCGATGAAGGTCTTGAACTCCGGGTCGATCTTGAGGTTCGGCGACGTGAGCGCCTCGATCGTGGAGGGCACGTTGTGAATGCCGTTGGCGAAGGCCACCACCGCCTCGGTGTCCGTCGTCATGTACTTCACCAGCTCCCACGCGGCGTTCTGCTTCTTGCCGGTGGAGGCGATGCCCATGATCGTGCCGGAGAGATAGCCCTTGCCGTAGTCGGCGACCTGGTCGTCCGCGACGGGCAGCGGAGCCGTGCCGATCTCGAACTTCACCTTCGCGTCCTTCGCCATGCCAAGGCGCCACTCGCCGTCCAGCTGCATGGCGACCTGACCGGTCTGGAAGGGGTGCTTGGCGCCCCACTCGTCACCGAAGGTGTTGCGGTACTTCTCCAGCTTGGTGAAGCCGCCCAGCTTGTCGACCAGGCCCTTCTGGAAGGTCAGCATCTTCGAGAACGCCGGGTCCCTGGCGATGTTGGACTTGCCGTCCGCGTCGAAGTAGGTGGGGCCCCACTGGGATACGTAGTGCATGGGGGTCGTCTCGTAGCCGTGGTAGTTCGGCATGAAGCCGAGCTGCTCGTAGCTGTCGCCCTTGGTCTTGGTCAGCTTCTCGGCGGCCTTCTCGAACTCGCTCCAGGTCTTCGGCGGGGCGGTGATCCCGGCGGCCTTGAAGGCGTCCTTGTTGTAGTAGAGGCCGTACGCGTCATTGAGCAGCGGCAGCGAGCACTGGTTGCCCTCGAACTGCGTGTAGTCGAGCAGCGGCTTGTGGAAGACCTTCGTCGCGTCGATCTTCGACTTCGCCAGGAAGGGCTTGAGGTCGACGAAGGCGCCGGAGGCGCAGAACTTGCCCACGCTGTCTGTGGTGAAGGAGCTCACGACGTCCGGCGCGTTCGAACCACCGGCCCGCAGCGCCTGGTTGATCTTGTCGTCGGTCATATTGCCGACGATCTTGACCTTGATGTTGCCGTGCGCCTTCTCGAAGCGGGAGACGTTCTCCTGGATGGCCTTGACCTCGCTGGGGGCGCTCCAGCCGTGCCAGAAGGTGATGGTCGTCTTCGCGTTCGGATCGTCGTCGGCCGCGGAGTCGCTCGAGCCCGTACAAGCCGAGGCGAACAGGGATATCGCGGCTGTCGCGGCGAGCGCGGCGGCCGTCTTCCGGGTGCGTGTGGACATGGCGGAGTCTCCCTGTGACGGGTCGTGGGGCTGTGGCGGGTCTTTCGGCTGTTTCGGACGGGATCAGCGGGAGCAGCGGGATCAGTGGGAGGTTGGGATCAACGGATCAGCGGGAGGTGTCGAAGACTTCGTCGCGCGTCGTGGCCAGCGCGCTCTCCAACGCGCCGCGCAGGACGGGGTGTTCTTGTACGGAACCGAGTACGAGACGGGGCCGGGGTGCGGCCAGTTCGGTGAGCTCCGCCTGCACGCGTTCGCGCAGG
Organism: Streptomyces sp. SLBN-118; assembly: GCF_006715635.1. NCBI lineage: Bacteria > Bacillati > Actinomycetota > Actinomycetes > Kitasatosporales > Streptomycetaceae > Streptomyces > Streptomyces sp. SLBN-118. The sequence goes on along the minus strand of NZ_VFNP01000002.1, from coordinate 2,703,215 downwards.
GGCTCCCCGCCGGCGGCAATCACATCGCCGGAGAGGACGACGAGTTCGGGGTCGAGTACGGCGACCATGGAGGCCAGACCGGTCGCGAGACCGGTCGCGTAGGCGTCGAGCAGCTTGCGGTACGGTCCCGAGTCGGCCTCTGCCGCCCGCGCGACGAGAGAGGCGGCGACCTCGGCGTGCGGTCCGTGACCGACGCCCTGGACCCCGAACTCGCGCGCCAGGCGGGGCAGCGCCTGGGCACCGGCCAGCTCCTGGAAGCCGCCGCTGTTGGCCTTGGTCACCTGCCGCACCAGCGGGGTGCCGGGCACGGGCAGAAAACCGACCTCCCCGGCACCGCCGGTGAAGCCCCTGTGGAGGCGCCCGCCGATGACGACGGCGGCACCGAGGCCCTCCTGGTTCCACAGCAGCACGAAGTTCTCGTGCCCGTGCGCGGCGCCCAGGCGCTGCTCGGCGACCGCGACCAGGTTGACGTCGTTCTCGTACTCGACGGGCATGGGCAGCACCGCGGCCAGCTCGTCGAGGAGCGTGGGGGAGTGCCAGCCGGGCAGGTGGGAGGCGTAGCGCAGCCGCCCGGTGGACGGATCGAAGGCACCGGGCGTACCGATCACGAGCCGGTGCACATCGGACCGTGTCACCCCGGCGGCCTTCACGGCCCCGTCGAGCGCCTCGGTGACCTGCCGTACGACACTCTCGGCCCGCCGCCCCGGGGTCGGCAGCTCGAACTCCCCGACGGTGGCACCGGTGACATCGGCGACGGCGGCGTGAATGCGCTGCGGCGTCACGTCGAGCCCGGCGGCGAAGGCGGCGCGAGCGTTGACGGCGTACAGCTGCGCATTGGGCCCGGGCCGCCCCTCGGTGGTCCCGGTGGCGACGACGAGCCCGGCGGATTCGAGGCGGGCGAGCAGCTGCGACGCGGTGGGCTTGGAGAGGCCGGTCAGCTTCCCTATCTTGGTGCGGGACAGGGGCCCGTGCTCAAGCAGCAGATCGAGCGCGGCCCGGTCGTTCATGGCGCGCAGTACGCGCGGTGTACCGGGTGTGGTTCCGGGACTGGCCCCGGGGGTTGTTCCGGCCACGACGGATGCACCTGCCCTTCGGCTGCGGATGTCCTCAGCTGGACTGTTAGGAAAGTTTCCTATTTAGCTGGGAGGAAGGTAAGCCGCAGGTCGGGCGGGAGTCAATGGTCGGCGCCGACTGGGCAACCAAAGCGTTACGCCGGATGGCTGCCGGGCCAGGTAGGGGAACGGGATTCCAGGCAGCGGAACCGGGTTCACTGACGCGGACACGGGAACGGGCCCCTGCCGGGTGGCAGGGACCCGTGGCCTTGCTGAGCCGCGTCAGCGGCCGTCGGTGAGGACCTGGGCGGTGGGGGCCCAGTACCCGGTGAGCCCGCCGGCGGTGATCCGGACCATGGGGCGGCCGTTCACGATGGCCCTGCGGTCGAAGGGGGCGTTGGACGCACTGGCGAACTTCACCGTCTTGGTGGAACCGGTGATCCCGTCGGCACCGAACTTCACACAGGTGACGGCCACGTTCGCGGGGAAGGTCGCCGTGCGCTGCGGGAGGTACGTGGTGGAGAGGTATTCACCGCGTAGGAAGAAGGTCACCTTTTTGATCTCGTCAGCGACCGCGGCGAAAGATCCGCTGCAGCAGCGTGGGCGGTTCCTCCTCACGCGGGCTGGACACGACAGGGGGCTCGGTTTATGGGGCAACCGCCGGAGGCGTCGGCCAGGGATTGGCGGGGAGGGGGGTGGGCAGAGAGATGCCGCGTCAGCGGGGAGAGTTGCTGCGGAGATGCCGGCTCGTTTCTCCGCGCTGGGCAGCCGTTTGAGGTGATCCCGGCGCCGGTGAGGATAGGCACGGGAGCGGTCCTGGCGTCGGTGGGGGTGCTCAGATCACAGGACCCCGGCGCGCCTCAGTTCGCCGAGGCGGTCGTCGACCTCGATGACCTCGTCGCGAGAGAGGGCCGCGGCGATCCACTGGCGGGCGGTGCCGTGGGCGATGAACTCCTCCGGGAGCCCGATCCCGTATTGCTCCACGTAGTCGGCCGCGTCCAGCCGCCAGAAGAAGCGGCCGTCGCTCATGATGGCGGTGCCGCCGAAGCGGGAGAACTTGTTGCCCAGCATGTCCTCCGAGAATCCCATCAAGGCGATGATCGGAGTGCCGGAGCGAAGATATTCGGCGATTTTTTTCCGCGCCCCCTCGGGAATCTCGCCCACTCGCCGACGAAGTTCGTCGGCGTTTTCCGCAAAGGTGAACTGGCTCGCGATCGACCCGAATACACCCAGGGGAACGATGTGTGCCATGCGACATTTCCAGACGATAGGGGACGCTTCGGCGGGGCGACGGAAGGCCGTCTCCCCGCCGAAGGGTGGGGGTCACCGGGGAGCGGTGACCCCCGATCATTCGTTACGCGGTCGCCTTCGAGCGGGCGTAGATCTCGTCGGGTTTCGGGAACTCCACAGCCGGTGACAGCCGAAGAGCCCCGGAATCCTCGTCGTAGTAGTAGTACAGGCCGAACTCACCCGGCTCCGATCCGCACTGCCCCGCCGCGAAGGTGACGGAGATCCACTTGCTGCCTCCTGCGGGCACGGTGTCCACGCCCCAGGAGAACGGGCATTCCGCCTTGGTGTCGGACTTCTCCATCAGGCTGCTCAGCTGGAGCTGGGCTCCTGCCGAGATGGTGCCCGTCCCGCCCTTCTCGAAGGTGAACCGGTCGCCTCCGGGGTTGCTCCAGGAGCCGACGATCTGGCTTCCCGTGGGGACGGGGAGTTTTTCTTCCTCCTCGCAGGCGGACAGTCCCGTGACGAGGACGGCGGAGACGGCGGCGGCGGAAAGGACCCGTCTGCCTCTCCTAGTACGGCACATAGATTTCCTCGATCCAGTTGATCTTCACGGTGATGTCCGTCTGACCGTCGGGCCAGATCTGCTTCGCGACTTCCGAGCCCGCCTTCATGACCGGATTGGAGCTGCCGTTCTTGTATCCGTCGTCCGAGAGGCTGCGCGTCGCCGAGGCTACCGTCATGGTGTTGGAGATCGACACCTTCGCCTGGCCGACCAGGGCTCCGTGGTCCCACTCCGAGTCCGTCCTGGGCGGCTCGCAGGCCACCCCGAGCAGCTCGTAGTCGAGGTTGTAGGAACCGAGCGCCATGCTCGCGGGGCTGGCCCCGTAGATGCCCTCGGTGAGGAACCCGGTGAAGTCCGTGAGGCCTTCCCAGATCTTCTCGCTGTCGCTGCGGTCGGCGTGCGACTTGTCGAACGATCCCTTCGCCGTGTACACGCCGTCCTTGATCATGCCCTGCATCTTGCGGATGAAGGACCGGAAGTGGTCCTCCGTGCGCAGCTGCCGGACGAACTCGCCGTCCGGCGGCAGGGTGATCTCGGACGGTCCGCCCTTCGCCCACAACATGACCAGCTCTTGGGCGGAGAGGTCCATGACCTTGCTCTTCTTGCCCTCCTTGCGCTCCGGCTCGGGGTTTGGCCCCTTCTTGAAGCTCGGCTTCTTGAAGACGGCGACGTCGACGGAGGTCGTCCGGCCGGCGCGGGTGGTCACCGTGGCGCTGATGTACGTGTTGGAGGTGCCCGGGACCTTGGTCGTATAGGTCTGGGTGGAGTGGTAGACCCACGTCCCGTTCGGGCCCATCGTCATGTAGTCGTGGTAGGTGCCGCCCTTGCCGTCGCTGCACCCGCGTTCGCAGTCCGTGATGGGCCGCAGGCCGGTGGGGTCGGTCTTGGTAACGGGCGTGTTGTTGGCGTAGGCGTAGCCGTTCATGGACTGGTGGTCCTCAGGAACCAGGACCGGGTCGACGGAGAGGAAGCGTCCGGTGGCCGGGTCGTACTCGCGGGCGCCGATGTGGGTGAGTCCGGTGTCGGCATCGGCGGGTTTGCCGAGGAAGCCCTTGTCGTCGGGCCAGGCCGAGGGGCTCTCGCCGCGGGTCTCGCCGAAGGGCTTGGTGTAGCGGCGGGTGACGGCTTGGGTGGTGGCGTCCACCGTCATCGAGGCGGTGCCGTGGTGGTCGTCGACCATCCAGGACAGACCGGTCTCGGTGCGGACGGCGGTGACGTCACCGGCCGGGTAGTAGCGCTGGGCGGTGAACTTGTTGGCGGCCGTGTCGTAGTGGAGTTCCTGACCGGCCAGGTAGAGGACGGTCTGGCCGATGCCGCGGCGGATCAGGAGGTTGCCGTTGGCGTCATTGAGGTAGTCGGTGGTCTTGGTGCCTTCGGTGAGGCGGGTGAGTTCTCCTTCGATGTCCCAGGTGAGGCTCTGTGCTGTGCCGGTGGGGCTGTAGCGCTTGGTGGTGTTGCCCTGCTCGTCGTACGTCAGGGACTTGGCGGTGCCGCCGTCGACGGTGAGCGAGGTCAGGCTGTGGGGCTGGCCGGCGCCGGTGGCGTTGACGGCGGGGTAGCCGTAGGTGGTCGTGGTGTCACCGGTGGCCTTGTGCTCGGTCTGGGTGTCGCGCAGGCCGCCGGGCTTGTAGGCCCAGCTGGTCCAGTACGGGGCCGGGCCACCGAGGGTGGACGCCGAGCGGGAGGTGGCGCAGTCGTTGGAGGACGGGGTCCAGGCCTCGGTCAGGCGGCGGTAGCCGTCGTAGTCGAAGCACTGGGTGTCCTTGCCGCTCGCGCCGTCGGTGATCGACTTGACATTGCCGGTGGCGTCGTAGACGTAGTCGACGTCGCTCGTGTAACCGGCGTTGGTCTGGTCGACGGTGTGCATGTTGGACAGGCGGCGGGTGCCGTCCTCGTAGCGGTTGAGGATCTGGAGCTGCTTGGCACCGGTGGAGGTGCCCAGGCGGGTCTCCTCGATCTCACCGTACGGGGAGTAGCCGATGTTCTGGACGTAGTCCGTCATGCCGTCGGTGCCGGTGAGCATGCCGAGGCCGTTGTAGCTGTTGGCCACGGTTTCCGCGGGCAGGCCGGCCACCGCAGGCATCGAGGTCGACTGGACGGTGCCGTCCCTGTTGTAGACGGAGGAGGTGGTGAACGTCTGCGGCGCGCCCGCGGCGACCAGGGGGTCAGTGGCGGCGATGACGGTCTTGGTGCCCTTGGGGCGGCCGAGGCTGTCGTAGCCGGTGACGACCTGGGAGTAGATCTTGCCGGTGGTGCCGCCTACGTACCGGATGGCCGCGGTCACCTGTCCTTTGGCGAGGGAGTCGTAGGTGAACTTGGTGAGCTGGTGGGCGTTGTCCTTCGCCCCGTCCCAGGTGCCGATCTTGCGACCGAGCTCGTCGTAGTCGGTGATCAGCGTGCGGGTGATCTGCTCCAGGGTCGTGGTGGTGGTCACCGGCTGGTCGGCGTCGTTGTAGGTGGTGGTGACGGTCCCCTTGTCGGGGTCGGTGGAGGTGGTCTTGCGGCCGCGCAGGTCGTAGCCGTACGACCAGACGGCGTTGTCCGTACCCGTCATCTTCGTCAGCCGGCCTGACGGGTCGTGCTCGAAGAGGGTGCGGGTGTAGTCCGTGCCGGTTGGGACGGGGCCGCCGTACTCGCGGCGCTCGGTGATTCGGCCGCGGGCGTCGGTGATGCTCAGGGTGCCGGTGCCGCCCGCGGCGGCGGTGACGGCGGTGCGGTCCCCCTGGTACTCGGTCCTGGTGCGCCACTTCTCCTGGTCGTATACCCGGAAGATCGATTCGGTGGCGCGGCCGACGGCGTCGTAGACCGTCTCGGTGGAGGCGGGGACGGAGCCGGGGTACGTGTTGGCCAGGGTGCCCGACGGGGCGAGGTTGTCGTGGACCTGCTCGTTGGCGATGTACGCCAAACCCCGGTCGTCGTAAAGGCTCTCGGAGATCACCCGGCCGCCGTTCGGCGCGGGGACCTGCTTCTGGCGGGACCGCAGCAGCCCGTCGAAGATCTCGTAGGAGCTGTTGTAGGTCTGTCCGTCCGCCTTGAGGGCGTCGGTGCGGACCCAAGTCTCCTTGTCGTTGTTGATGCTGTACGCGTAGACCAGGGTGGCCGCGTCGCCGAGCGCGCGGGAGCGGTCCGGCTTCCAGACCGAGCGCACACGGCCAAGCGCGTCCAGGGACCACTCGGTGACGTTGCCGTTGGCGTCGGTGGTCTTGGTGGCCGTGCCCCAGGCCGGATCCACCACGGTGGTGGAGGAGTACAGCTTGGGGTCGGTGGTGGTCTTGGACGTCAGCGGGCCGTAGCCGGTGTCGTCGGGGACGTAGGTGGTCTTGACTGTGCGGCCCAGGGCGTTGGTCGCTGTGAGCGGGCGGCCCAGCTTGTCGAAGGTGGAGCTGGAGACCTGCTGGTAGACGGGTGCCTTGGTCACCTGGTCGTAGCTGGCGACCCGGTAGGAGGCGGTGATCTCGCCCTTGGTGGGCGCCACGCCGACCGCCTGGCCGTCGTAGGCCGTGGTGACATCGGAGACGACGTCGCCGGGGGCCGTCGGAATGGCCGTGCAGCCGACGGAGTAGACCTCGACGCGGCTGACCTTGTTCACCAGCCAGGCCGAGGTGTTGCGGGCGTAGCTGGTGCGGGTGCAGGTCTCGTCGCCGGTCTTGCCGGTGTCGCCGCTGTCCTCCACGGTGAGCGGCATGCCGTACGTGGTGTCGTAGGTGGTCGTCTGCTTGACCGTGCGGGTACCAGTGGAGATTTTGGTGCGGGTGGTGGTCTCGCCGGCCTGGACGATCCAGGACTCGGTGGTGCCCCAGCTGTATGCGTGGCTGCCGGTCTTGTAGGACCACGGGGTGTTGATGGTGCCGCTGACTTCTTCGGCGCCGTTGTAGACGATGGTCTCGCGGACGAAGCCGGCGTACTGGCGGGAGTCGTCAATGGCGGTGCCGGTGGAGTCGGTGACCTTCTCCACCCGTGCGGTGCCGTCGAGTTCCTTCTCGCCGTTCAGGCCGCGCATGTAGAGCGTCTGCTTCTTGCTGCGCGGGCCCTCGGAGTCGCCGGAGGTCTGCACGACCTTGCCATAGCCGCGCCACTGAGACCAGGTGCGGTTGGACGCCTTGGTCAGGCCCTCGTCGTCGGCGTAGCCCCAGCCGGCGCCGCCCTGGTAGTCGTAGTACGTCTCGCCGGTGTCGCCGTGGCCGTAGGGGTCGTCCTGGAAGGTGGACGTGACCACGTACTTGTGGAACCAGTCGGTGACCGGGGTCGCCCCGGACTGGGACCACTTGACCGGGTAGCAGCGGCGGGTGTTCTTGTCGAGGTTCGCCGGCATGCTCGAACCCCAGATGCAGTCGGGGTCGGAGTAGTTGACGGTGAGGGTCGAGCCGGTCTCGGTCTTGATGGTGCGCACGCGCCACTTGATGTAGCGCAGGGTGTCCGGACCGCTGCCCTCGACGTGGTTGGACAGCTGGATGCCGCCGAAGACGATCGGCGGCATCGCGGCCGCGGTGGTGTTGGCCTTGCCGGTGTTCTGGATGGACTTCAGCCACAGGCTCGGCGAGGAGGCGTCACCGGTGTCGGGGAAGTCCTGCTCCAGGTGCCAGGTGTCCACATCCCGCTGGGTGGTGCCGGTGCCCGTCCACACCGAGGTGGTGACGTCGGTGAGGCGCTTGCGGGTGAAGAAGGACGGGCCGATCTGCGTGGTGCACTTGGTGCCGGACGCGCAGATCATGTCGAAAGGCACGTCGGGCCAGTTGGCCTTCGTCGTCGACGTCAGGCTCGTGCACGAGGTCAGGCAGCGCTCGGCGTAGGTGAAGCGGACCTGCTGCGCGGCGGGCTTGCTGTAGAGCAGATCGCTGCGCAGGCCGTAGTCGATGCGGTTGAGGTAGCCGCCCCGGATGTAGGCGGTGCCGTTGACGGTGGTGTCGGCGTTCTTGGAGTAGTAGTTCGTCTCCTTGCTGTACCAGTACGTGGAGGCGTTGCCGTGGGTGTCCACGACGTAGTCCAGGTTCCAGCGCCACGCCTGCGTACAGAAGGAGTCGGCGAAACCGGTGGACTTGTAGCAGGGCTCGCCGGAGTCGTCACCGAAGACCGGCAGCGTCCACACCGAGTTGGTGACCGGGTCGTCGTCGGCGGTGTCGGTAGTGCCCTTGTCGCTCCAGCCGGGCAGGCGGTGCTTGCCGAAGAAGTACTGGGTGCCGGAGGCGTCCGTGACCTTCCAGTACTCGGTGTTGTCGTCCCCGTTGCCGGTGGCACCGGTCAGGTGCTCGACGCGGGAGCCGTCTTCATTCTTCACCTTCCAACTGCCGCCGGACGCCTGGGACAGGGCGGCGGTGTCGCAGGCGGTCTTGTCCGCGCAGGTGTTGACCAGTTCGACGGCTTTGCCGTTGAGGACGAGGGTGGCGTTGGCGTACTTCCAGCACTGGTCGCCCTTGCCGGCCTGGCCGTCGTCCTTGCAGGAGGCGTACTTGCGCTCGACGTAGGACTCGGTCATCGAGAAGCCCTCGCCGATCACCGAAGTCTGGTTGTTCTCCCCGGCCGTGCGGCCGTCCACCGACCCGGAGCTGTAGGAGATCGAGAGGTTCGGGGACGGGCCGGCCGTCGCCGGGGGAACCCGCAGCGGGTAGTTCCAGGTGAAGTCACCCGTGCTGCCGCCGGCCTCCCAGGTCGCGGTCGGGGACAGCGGGGTGGCGCTGTAGTCGCTTCCGCCGCCCGAACTGCCGGCCGCCGCTGCTAGCAGCATCGGAGTGCCTGCTGAGAGGGAGCGGGCGGAGACCGTGCCCGTCAGGGTCTGGGACTCCGCGTCGTTGTCCGCGCCGGCCACCGGGGTCTGGGTGCGGCACACCTTCTTCTGAGGGGTGGTCAGCGCACACGCCGGGAGCGTGACCAGGCGCAGACGGGGGCCGAAGTTGCCGCCGTAGACGTCGTTGAAGGAGGAGTAGTCCAGGGAGACCCGGAGCTTGTCGGTGTCGCCGGTGGAATCCTTTGCGGCACCGGCCGGATCGACGGTGAGGAGAACGCCGTTGACGCCCGCCTTCCTCGCGGCCGACTGGGCGTGGACGCTGAGCACCACCTTCTCGGCCGGACCGGTGGCCTTGGCCGCCACCTTGTTCTTCGCCGACTTGGGTGCCGGGGCGGCGGGCTCCTGGGTCAGCTTCACGCCGAGCCCACCGACGGTGACGGAGGCCGCGCCGGTCGCCGAGACGGCGGCAGTGGACTTCCCGGCCTTCGGCCATGCGGCCTTCTTCAGCCGCTCACGGGTCTGGGTGGAAGCGGGAGCGGCTTTGTCCTTCGGGGCCTTGGACGTGCCGGACTTGAGCACGCCCACCTTGTCGATCTTCGCGTCGGGCCTGTCCTCCAGTGGCTTGCGGGCCGCCGCGGACTTGGCCTGCGCGGCGAAGTCGTAGCCCGACGGAGCCACGACCTGAGGCAGAAGAGAAAGTGAGGCGACCAGTGCGCCGCGGCCGAGCCAGCGGCGTACGGCAGCCCCTGGCAAGCGTGTGCGGAAGGGGGATGGGGACACGTGATTCCCTGGATTCGAGAATGGGCAGGAGCCGCTCCGGGGGCAGGGCCGATTCCGGAGCGGAGATCTGGAAGGTGCGGAGAGGCCGGGTGGCCGGGCGGAGGTCCCGCCCGGCCACCCGGGAGCTGACTACTGCTCGGTATTCCAGCGGTCGGCGATCACGCTGGTGGGCGTAGCGCCGGACCAGACGCGGACGCTGTCGACCGTTCCGGGGAAGTAGCGCGTGGCAACCCCGTCGATCTTCGCCCGGCCGACCTCGAATGCCCCACTGCCCTGCCATGGAGCCGGGAAGGACACGCCGTCCTCGGCGCCCATGCGTGCGCTGTCGACGTAGAGGATGAGCGAACCGAGCATCGGGCCGCTGGGGGTGTCGACTGCCGTCTGCGCGTCGTACACGACCGTCAGCATGACGGGAGCGCCGTTGAGTTGAGCAGCGTTGACTGCGTCGGACTCGTTCTTCGTCCAGATCGCACCGGTGCCGTCCTTGTCCGGGCGGCCGAAGGTCCAGCGCCCCTGACTGCTCCCGGCCGGCTGCTCGTACCAAACGCCCCATGAAGACTGGGTCGCCCCGGACTGCCCGAACACCTGCACCGCGTACGACTTGGTGGTGTCGGCGAACTTGGCGGGGTCCAGCGTCACCCAGGCGGTCGCCGTGAACGAGCCGGTGTCGTCCACGATCGGTCCGGTCGCCGAGGCATAGGCGCTTGTGCCGTTCAGCTGCATCGTCTGCCTGGTCGTGCCGGTCTCGCCGGTGTCCGGGTCTGCACCGGTCGTGATCTGGGCCAGCGTTGCCCCGCTGAGGTTCAGATCGCGGCCGAAGCCGCTGGTGTTGTCCTTGATCGTGGTGCCGGTCGCGTTCACCGTGTCGGTGGCATCCCACTTGGCGACGAGCGCCGGCACCGGATCGCCGGAACTGCCGTCGCTGAGGTCCTCGTCCTCGAAGCGGGCGTCCTGGACGACCTCCGCATCAGCGAGGACCCGGGACCAGACGTGGACCTCGTCGATGAGCCCGTTGAAGTACTCGACGTAGCCAACACTGTTGTGGAACCTGCCGATCTGGAGCGGTCCGGTCGCCGCCCAGGGCGTGGTGAAGGCCACAGGCGCTCCCTGGGGACGGCCGTTCACATACAGCTGCACTGTCTGGCCCACAGCGTCGTAAACACCGGTGAGGTGGGTCCACACCCCTGCCCCAGGGGCAGCGAGGGAGGTAGAGCGGCTCGCCGTCGGGGTAGCGACATCACTGTTGTAGCGGGAGAAGGCGAAACGCTTGCTTGTGGCCGAGTAGTGCAGCGCGAAACCCGACAGCGTAGTGGCTTGCTGAGAGATAACGGTCTGGCTGCGGGAGACGTCCGAGAGCCGGACCCAGGCGGAGACGCTGAACGACTTGGTCGTGTCCACCACCGGCCCCGACGACTGGGCATAGCCCGTGGTGCCGTCCAGCTTCAGCGAAGCCGGTCCTCCACGGCCGGGAGCGTTGTACGAGGCCCCTGATCCGTTGGACAGCGGATGGGGCGTGGCTGTGGTCGTGGAATCGTTGCCGTTGCCGTCGAAGTGCCACACACCCGAGGGCTTCGCACCAGCGTTGACGAGAAAGCTGTAGTAGCCGGTGAGCGAGCTGTGGCCGGCCGCGTCGTAGCCCCAGACCTGGATGGTGTTCTCACCGACCTGGTTCGGAGTGATGTTCGCCTTTCCGGCCGTGCCCTTCGGAACGGTGATCGGCGCGGACACCTCGCCGCTGTTCAGGCGCCACTTGTAGCTGACGACGTCCGACTGGATGCCAGCCACAGCGGGGTCTGTGTCAGCCGGCGTGAACAGGAACTCGCCCGTCACACCCACACCATCCGATCCCTGGCCCGTCTCAGCAGGCTGGTAGCGGCCGTCCGAGCTGGACAGCACCGGAGGCGGCGGGGAATCGGTGTCCACCCGGAAGTAGCACCAAGAGGACCAGGCTGAGTCAAGAACTCCTGACACACCACGGTCAGTCATGTAGTACGCCTGTGTCTTGGCCCGCAGTTTGTAGTCCGTCTGCGGGGCGAGCGCGGAGGACGTGGCGTCACGCACCGCGTTGTCCGCCACCCAGGCGCCGTCGGGAGAGATCGCCCACCAGGCACGGCTGGAGCCGTCCGCCTTCCAGATCTCGAACATCGCACGCAGTTGCGCCTGCGATCCGTCCACCGACTGCACCGTGCCATACACCTTCGGGGTGGTGTCGCCGGTGACCTGCGGCACGGTGGAAGTCCCGCACGCCTTGCCGCTCGTGCCGTCCTGGACCTTCGCCTCGGTCGGCGCCGAGGGGTACGAGATGTACGTCACCGACAGCTTCGCGTCATTGCGGAACCGTGCCCAAGCGGCGGCGTCGGACTCGTCATGCGCGGTCAGCGAAAAGGTGATCTCAGCCTGCTTGTTAGCGGCGTAGGACGCGAGGGTGGTCGTCAGGTTCTCGTTGGTCTCCCCGCCGGAGACGTTGTCGCTGAAGCGCACCCAGTCCGCCGGCTGAGAAGGGCTGCACAAGGTGCCCCGCCCGTAAGCGACATTCCGGTCGCCCATCAGGTCCACCCCCGTGGGGCGGGTCGACCAGGTGGTGCTGGAGGAGATGCCCTTGTCCACGCGGGTCAGGTCATACCAGTGCGGATCGCAGGTGAAAGTCCACACCTGGTACACCTCAAGCGTCGCGTCCAGGACCTTCTTGCCGTGGATCGACGACAGCGGGTACTCGAAGTACATGCGCTGGGTGTACGGGCTGCTGGAGCAGAGGTAGCCGGCGTAGTTGGAGCAGCGCCCCACGCCCTTGTCCCCGCTGAACTCCCAGTACTTGGTGCCGTTAGAGGCGAGAGCGGTCCAGTCGCCCAGCGCGATGCCCTTGGTCGGCGGGTCGATGTAGAGCGGGAAGACGGTGTCCTCGCCGTGGAGCAGGGCCGGATCGGGCGTGATCTCCAGGGTGGTGTCGGTGACCCTGAGCGGGAGCTCGGCCTCCGCGTCACCGCTGCCAGGACCCTCCGAAGGGATCGGTTCGCCCTCGGCTGCGGGCAGTGGGGCCGCCTCCGTCGTCTCCGGCTCACCCTCGGCCTCTGCCTCTGTCGAAGAAGCAGTGCGGGCGAGTTGCGTGGTGACGCCGGTCGCGGCCGGGGTGTCACCGGCCGAGTCCCACATTCGCCCCGCCGGGCTCTCGAAGACCGGGGTGCCGTCGCCGTCGCGCGCGACGAAACCCCCGTCAGCCGTCGGGGCGATGTCCAGGCCGACCCCGGAGACGGACATCCTGATCGTCGCGAGCGCCGGGTTCTTCGCCGCCTCTGCAGTCTTGACCACGAGCACTGAGGTGTAGCCGGTGCTCAGCGCGGTCAGCTTCAGATCGACGTCCGGGAGGACTCCGGCGTAGGTTGCGGTGTCGCCGTCGAGTCCGGGCTTGGGGAGCGCGGTGGGCCAGCCGAGCTTCAGCTCCTGCCCCTCGTCCTGCAGCGTGACCAGGCCCTTCCCGCTGCCGCCGCCCGAGAAGGTGAGATCCGCCGTCGTGTTCTTCGCCCGTACGGAGCCGTCGGCATCGCGCACGAGGGTCGTGTCGATGGGTGCCCAGGCGCCGTCGTCCTTCCGGGCACGGACCGGAGCCGCGTTCGTCTCCTGCGTGAAGGTGCCGTCCGGATTGGCGAAGACCTGCGACGACTCGGTGGTCGCCGTGTCCACGGCCACCCGCTTGCCAGTCTTCGCCGCGAGAGCACTCGCCTCCGACTCCGGAGTCTTGTCAGCCGCTACCGAGGTCGCCCCGTCATCGGCGAGCGCCGGAGTCGCCCCGCCCCCGACCATCGGAACCCCACCCCCCAGGAGCGTGACCGCTATCGCCCCGCTCCGCACCGCCTGGCGCCAGCGGCGCCTCCGATTTTGCGTAAACACGCCCCCACCCATCCCCTTTAACTTTTCATTACAGCTGTGAGGATCATGTGTGGATTGATCATGTTGGTCAATGGTGTCGCGCATCACACTGAGCTCTTGTCAGCTTGCCGGTAACCCGCTGGTTGGGCTGATGAACCGCCACCGAAGAACCTCCTGGTAGACGGCGTCACGACCAAGATCCACCGATCTCCAGAAACTTCGCGTTCCTGACTACTCGCCAGCGATCGATCCGCCCACCACGCACCTGCACCACCCCACCCGTCAACTGGCCGCGTGTCGAACGGAGATCGGCTGCCGATGGCGTCGCCTCACGCCGGAGCGGCAGACCCCTGCCCGTAAGGAAGTCCGCGCCTTGGCAAAGCAAGCCTTGCGCCTCGTCAGCGCGCAGATCTCATGAGACAGCACACTTGAGCGGCGACGCGTAACCGCTCACCGGCCGCACCGACGGCGCCGGACGGTTGGCGCGAGTACGGCCAGTGCCTCGGCCTGGGGGGCCGCTATTGGCAGGTCAGTCGCGCGGATTGGCCATCAAGTCCTCCTCGTCGTCGATGGCATTGGGCTCTTCGTAGGCGGGTGCGGGCAGACGTGCTCCCTGGCTCTGTGCGATCCGGTGCACATTCACCAGCGCCTCGGTCAACTGCATGGCCAGCAGGTGAAGTTCCCCAGGCGTCCACGCCCGCTCGGCAAGGACCTGCTGCGCTTCCTCGATGAGATCACCGGCCAGGCCGAGTTGAGCCGCCTCCACGTTGTCGGCGAGGCGCGACATGAATCCGACGCCATCACCGGAGAGATAGCACGGCTTTCCCTCCGGCCCCGTCCACGGCAAGAGACGTACCTCGTCAATCAGGCTCATCACGCGGTCACCTCGACTCCGTGGATCAGCCGGGGACCGATATCGATGCCTTGCACCGCCAGCCACAGTTGTGCACGCCGCCGAGCCCGCTTCCAGCGAGCCTCCCGCAGCTTGCGCACTACAACGTAAGGGCGGACGATCCCGATCTCCTCACCCCGTAACGGCCAAACGGGCACGCGCGGCAGGCCCTCGGCCGGGGCGTCCATGTGGTCCCTGATGGATCGGCGGTTTGATCTGCGATGGCGACCCTGAATGGGCAAGATGAACCACAGCAGCGGCTCGAAGATATGGGCGATACGGTGCGGCATGTCGACGCCTCCAATCGGCGTTGGCCAAGCCCCGGACCGGTCGAGCGGTCGCGGGGTACGGACTGGTGGTCAGCCTGCCGACCGGCAGCGCAGGTGAGTTGCACCGAACTGTGCATCTCCCATGCGCCGTGAGGTGCTAGACCCCCACCCACTCCGCGTACTCGGTCAGCGAGCCGTTGCGAGCCCGTTCGCGCCGCTTGAGGGCCAGCACCGTCTCCCGCACGGTGGGGTGGTAGCGCGTCTGCTGCGGCGCGATGCGTCGGGCGCGCTGCAGGCAGTCGAGTGCCTGGTCCGGGTGCCCTGCCCAGGTGTGCGCCCTGCCAAGGTCCATCCAGTGGTGCCCGGCCCGGGAACGGGTCCAGTCACGCGGAATCCGTACATCCTTGGCTAGTTCGATGGCCAGGCCGAATTCGTCCATCTCCGATGCCATGGCCACAGCGTGGACCCCGACGTTTGTCGGCCCCCAGGTGACGCCGTAGTCGGGCAGCTCACCGGTCTCCGCGGCGAGAGCGCGGGCCTCGGCGAGTCGAATCTCCGCATGGTCCCGGTCCTTCGCGCGGCCTGCGATCACCGCCGCCCGAAGGTGCAGCATGCCTCGCATAGCCGACAGGCCCGCCGGACGCCGGGCGTCCTGACCGTCAAGATCCCGCAGGGCCCGGTCGACTACGCGCATGCCGACGTCGTACCGTCCAGAGGACAACGTGGTCTGTGCGCGGAGGAAGGAGTACATGGCCACCAGGCCCGGCTCATCAGCATGCGGCGCGGTCCACGCCAACCGGTCCAGCGCGACCGTGGCGAGGTCGATGAAACCGAACTTCCACGCCACGGTGAACACACAGCGGAAGGCTCCCGCCAGGCACTCGTATGCCTGCCGCTGCTCCTCCCCGGTGCTGGTGTGAACTGCCTGGACTGACTCGTCGATCAGGCTCGGCAAGTCGCGCACCATGTCCGTGTACTGCGCCTGACGGCGCTGGACGAGAACTCGTTGGACATCGGCTCGGATGAGCGCAGACGGACGGGGCGCCGTCTCCCATTCGAGGGCGACATCCCAATTCTCCATACCCTCACGGATCGGCTGTATCAGCGCATCCATGCGGTCGCGGCGCAGCTCTTCGGCGTAAGGCTGGCCCAACAGATCGGACGTGGTGACACCCAACGCGCGAGCGCAGGCCGCGATGAGAGCCGGGGACGCAGGCTTCTGCCCGCACTCGACCTTCGACAGCAGGGATTTGGAGACGTTGGCACGCAGAGCCAGCCCCTGTTGCAGCAGGCCCCGTTGCTTGCGGATGCGGGCGATCCGAGCGCCGGTGTGCTCGTCAATGCTCTGCGGCACGATGAACTCCGTTCTGCGGCAACACTCAAAACCGTACCCCCGAAAGCCGGCCCCCGATCCGCCGAACGTTGATCGCTGCGTCTCCGGGCCTTGTGGCCATCCGCCCCGGGAGATTGACCGCGAGGCACTCGCCCGACTTAGTCGAACCATCTAATCGATCAAGGCCGCTGTCCCGGGGTTAAGGTTCGCCGACGGACTCAAACAGTTGTCCGTTCTACGAAGGGTCTGGGGAGGCCCTTGGAGGGGATCAGTCATGCCTGCAGGCAGATGGAGACGCGCTCGCCCATGGAGCGTTCTGGTGGGTGCCGCATTGATGGCAGGAGTGGTTTCGACTCCGGCCTTTGGCGTGGAGGACGACCCGGTGCCCCTGGCGCCGCGGATCACCAGCAACGGGCCCTACACCGAGTGCACGGCGAATGACTGCGTCGGGCAGGGCGAGCCCGGGCTGGCCGGGATGTTTACGTTTCGGCCCAACGTGGCGGACATCGATGCGGAGACGGGGAGCACGGATGTCACGGGCTACCGCGTGAGGTTGCAGAGCGAGTTCGGAGCCACAGAGGTCAGTGGGGCCGAGCCGGCGCCGTACGCCGTGGTGCCGAACGTTGACGGTCCTCAGGTTCTGGAAGTGCAGGCCAAGGACTGGGGTGGTCGGTGGGGCACACCCGCCTACTTCGCGTTCAAGGTGAAGCCGGCCTCGGGCGCGGTCGGGCAGTGGCAGTTCGCCGACCGTCCTACGGACCCGGCGGTGACCACCACGAAGGACTCCGCCACCGAGGGCACGGAGCGCCATGACGCGACGCTCAAGGGTGGCGCGACATGGTCGGACCGGGCACGGCGCGGTAGGGGTGACTATTCGCTCAGCCTGAACAGCACCAACCCGGACAAGGGGAAGGCGTACGCGGCGACGGCCGAACCGCCTGTCGATACCAAGGGGTCGTTCACCGTCTCCGCCTGGGCATATCTCGCCGATACGAGGTCCGATCAGGTTGTGCTCTCGGCTCCCGGGGCGCGCGAAGCGGCATTCAACCTGCGCTACTCCGCCGAGCACAAGAAGTGGGCCTTCGGCCGTGGCGCTCAGGACGCCGACGGCACGGCGGACATCGTCTCCTACGGTGATGCGGCGAACCCGCCGGGCGGCGTCTGGACGCACCTGGCAGGGGTGTTCGACACCAAGAGGGACACGGACAAGACGAACGACACCGTCCAACTGTTCGTCAACGGCCGCCCCCAGGGCCAGCCGGTGAATCTCTCCGCCCAGGCTGCGGCGTACGAGCCGTGGTCGTCCGCCAAGGGCCTTCAGATCGGCCGGACCAGGGCTGACGGCAGGTACCAGGGCTACTTCCACGGCTATGTCGACGAAGTGGCCGTCTGGCAGCGGGCGCTCAGGCCGGTGGATGTTCGCGAGGTGTCGCAACTCGAGACCGAGGGCGGGCCCGCCACCGCGCTCGTGGCGGACTGGAACGCCGGGCCCGCCGTTGGGAGTGAGATCAAGGACGTCAGCGGCTACGGCCGACCCGCCCTCGCCCTGTCGGCAGCGGGGGCACAGCTCCGGGCGGACGAGGCGGGGCAGAGCATGCTTGCCCTCGACGGAGTGCAGGGCTACGCCGCAGCCGCTGGTCCGGCGGTGGACGAGACCGGTTCGTTCACGGTGTCGGCCCGGGTGCGTGTGGACAGTGCCGAGTGGGCGGCCAAGCCGATCGGTTACCGCGGAATCGTGGCCGGCCAGAAGCTCGAGGGCGAGTCGTCCTGGGCGCTCGTCCTCACCAAGTTCGACACCGACGTCTCCGCGTGGAGCTTTGTGCGGACAGCTGTGGACGCGGCCGGCAACGTCACCGAGCGAGTCGAGGTCCAGGCCGACGACGTGATGGGGGACTTCGACACCCCGATCGATCTGACCGGCATCTTCGACGCGGCAGCGACCACCCCTGGTGATCCGGACGCGTCCGGCAGGCTCAGGCTCTTCATCGGAAGCACCCAGCAGGTGACAAGCCCGCATGCGGGACTCACGTCGCAGGCGCAGGGCACGGGTGAACTGGCCGTGGGCCGCGGCGTCGACGGCGGCACCCTGGCCCACTACATCCCCGGCAGCCTGGACCGACTGCGTATCTGGAGCGGTGCGTTGTCCGCGGATGGGCTTGCTACCGAACTGCCCTGAGGGAGCCACGGGACATGGATCGGGGCTCCTGCCAGGCGGCAGGGCCCCGTTCTATGTCTCGCCGCCGGGCAGGGGCTCTCGTCAGGACGGCATCAGCGCGTGCAGCCTGGACTCCAGGTCCGTTGCCGCGGTCCACGTGAATGCTTTGCCCGCACGGTGCTTGATCAGCAGGCCGCCCGGTTCCAGGCCGGTCAGGTCCTGGCGGGCCGTTTCGTACGCGACGTTGTGCGCTCCGGCGTGCGAGCGGATGGTGACCGCCGCGTCCGGGTTCTTCAAGGCGTGATTGAGGAGCGCGACCTGCCGGTGGTTGAACGTCGTGGGGGCGTTGGTGATCTTGCGCTGCAAGTCCCGCATCTCGTGGGTCTTTCTGCCCAGGTACTCGTGCAGTCGCGTGACGGAGTGCCGGAGCACCTCCAGTTGATGGAGATGGAAGTACGTCAGGTCGTTCTCGTCGTCCTCGGTGTGCAAATAGCTGAGCGCGTACTTCACCGGTGCGCTCTTGAGGATGGGGGAGATAGCGACGAACTCCGTGAGCCAGTACCCCTGATTGAGCATCGACCAGTAGAAGAGAGCCCGGGCGGTGCGGCCGTTCCCGTCCTCGAAGGGGTGGTCGTAGCCGATCATGAAATGCAGGGTGATGGCGCGCAGGACGGGCGGGATGTAGCCGTCGCCCAGCTCACCGTTGGCGAAGTGGCAGAGCCGCTCGACCCTCTCGGGCAGGGCTGTCGCGGCAGGCGGAGTGTGGAGCAGCACGCCTGTGTCCGAGAAGACGCCGATGCGTTCCTCGCCCGGAAGCTGGAAACGGCCCGACGCGCCGGGGTTGTCGAGGGTGCCGTCGGTGACGACTCGGTGGATCTCGCAGATCAGCTCCGGTGTCAGCGGGGCGTCCCGCAGCTCGCCGATCATGCGCATGGCTTGGTAGTTGTTGTAGATCATCAACTCGTCGCGGTCGCGGGGGCGACGTCCCGCGCGAAGCATCTCCTTGGCCACGCGGCGGGTGGTGGACGCGCCTTCCAGCTGGCTGGAGTTGATGGCTTCCTCGATGAGGGAGCTGATGAGGTAGCGGTCGCGAGTCGCCGGGTTCGCCACAGGTTCTTCGATGGAGATCTGTCCGGCCGTGTCCCGGCCCACCGCTTCCAGTGTTGCGAGCACCACATCGGGCAGCGCGAAGGTGAATGGCCTGCCCGATGCGTCAGTCAGCGGCAGTTCCCGTTGCATCTGGCGGCGGGTGAACTTGATGCCGGTCCACCACTCCTCGTGGGTGAGGCCCGGAGGCGGAGTCTTGTGCCTGAGCCGGTCCCAGGGCAGGTAGGGGTCCGCGGGGCCGGCCCCCGGCTTCTGAAGGATCTGGGACAGCGCGCTGGGGCCGGCCTGGAGGGCAGCCGCGATCAGGGCATCCGCGTCTGGGGGCGGCATGGGACGCTTCATGAAGGGGCCCTCCGTGAGTGTCGGGCATCTACCAATGATCTACTAGTTTCTCCCAGATTAGTACTTGGTAGGTCCCAGGTGCTCCCAGGTTGGTACTTCGCCTCAAGGATCCGGGCATAGAAGAGGGCCCTGCCGGACGGCAAGGCCCTCTTTCTACGTACCGCTACTTCGACATGTTCGCCTGCGGCCCGATCGGTGTCGCCGCCATCGACTGCGGTGACGTCGTCGACGCGTACGCCGAAGGTGCCGCCATCCCCGCCGTCGGGTCCGTCGTCGCCGTTTCCTCCGGCACCGGCGGGAGGCCGCCCACGATGCGGATGCCCGCCGTGTCGAAGGCCTGCTTGATGCGCCAGCGCAGCTCGCGTTCCACCGCGAGCGCCTTGCCCGGCATCGTCTTCGCCGAGACCCGGACCGTCATCGAGTCCAGCAGGACCTCGTTCAGGCCCAGCACCTCGACCGGGCCCCACAGGCGCTCGTTCCACGGCTCCGACTTCGCCAGTTCCTCCGCGACCTCGCTGATCACCGAGCGGATGTGGTTCAGGTCCTCGGTCGGGCGGACCACGACGTCCACCGCGGCCGTCGCCCAGCCCTGGCTGAGGTTGCCGATGCGCTTGATCTCGCCGTTGCGGACGTACCAGATCTCGCCGTTGTCGCCGCGCAGCTTGGTGACGCGCAGGCCCACCTCGATCACCTCTCCCGAGGCGACGCCCGCGTCGATGCTGTCCCCGACTCCGTACTGGTCCTCCATGATCATGAAGACGCCGGAGAGGAAGTCGGTGACCAGATTGCGCGCGCCGAAGCCGATCGCGACGCCCGCGACGCCCGCCGATGCCAGCAGCGGTGCCAGGTCGATCTTGAAAGCACCCAGGATCATCAGGCCCGCAGTGCCGAGAATCACAAAAGAGGAGACCGAGCGGAGCACGGATCCGATGGCCTCGGAGCGCTGACGGCGGCGCTCGGCGTTGACCAGCAGGCCCCCGAGGGCTGTGCCCTCCACGGCCTGGGCGGAGCGGTTCATCCGCTCGATCAGCTTGGTCAGGGCGCGGCGCAGCAGCAGCCGCAGCACCAGCGCGACCAGCAGGATCAGGGCGATACGCAGGCCGGTGTTCAGCCACGTGGACCAGTTCTGTTCCACGTAGCCCGCGGCATCTCCTGCCTGCTTGGCGGCCTCGTCGAGCGAGCCCGGCTCGGTAGACGGGCCGGTGGCCAGTAGGACGGAAAGGGGCACGAGGGGAACCTCCAGGCATTGCGGTGGCAGACCAACCACCCTAACGGGGCATCCGGTGTGCTCCGTTGCGGTGTTCGAGGGAGAGACGAGGCTCACCCGGGGATGAACTGGTCGATGGCATGTGGTTCAAAACACCTCGAGCCCGTTACCTGTACGTGGTGGCGCTCGGACCTGGCATGAGGAGACACTGAAGAGCAGATCGTCCCGGCGCGAGCCACGCGCCGCCGGCGTACAAGGAGGCATCCACCGTGCCGCACGTTCTGGTCCTCAACGCGTCGTACGAGCCGCTCGGCGTCGTACCGCTTCGCCGCGCGCTCATCCTCGTCCTGGAGAACAAGGCTCTCTGCCTCGAGGAATCCGGCGCCTTCATGCACAGCGCGACCCGTGTCATCGCCGCACCCAGCGTCGTACGGCTGAAGCGGTTCGTGCGGGTCCCCTACCGGGGGCCCGTTCCTCTCACCCGCAAAGCACTCTTCGCCCGCGACGGCGGGCGCTGCATGTACTGCGGTGGCGTCGCAACCAGCGTCGACCATGTCATTCCGCGCAGCCGTGGGGGACAGCACGCCTGGGACAACGTGGTGGCGGCCTGCCGCCGCTGCAACCACGTCAAGGCCGACCGGCATCTGCGCGAGCTGGGGTGGCGGCTGCACCAGCACCCCGCCCCGCCGAGCGGGCTCGCGTGGCGCATCATCGGGACCGGGCATAGGGACCCGCGCTGGCTGCCCTACCTGCAGCCGTACGGCGCGGACGACGCGATGGCCCGGATCGACGGCATCTCTGCCTGAGAACGGGTCCTTTTTGTTGGCGGAAGGGCGCTGGTTCGTCGGCGAAAGGGCGCTGGATCGCGCGGTCCTGCGCCCTTAGGTTCTGGGGCGGCCCTACTCCGCTACCGCGTACGCCTCCACCGACCACAGTGAGTAGCCGTACTGTGTCGCCCGCGCCTCGCCCTGGACCCGGACGAAGCGGGTGTCGCGGCTGTCCATGCGGACCGTTTCGCGCCCGCCCCTGCCGTCGCCCACCGTCGCCGCCGAGCGCCAGGTGCGGCCGTCGGCCGAGACCTGGATGCGGTACCTCGTCGCGTACGCGTCCTGCCAGTGCAGGACGACCCGGCCGACCCGCGCCGGACGGGCCAGTTCCAGCTGCCACCAGGCGCCGTCCTCGGGGGGTGAGGACCAGCGGGTCTTCGGGTCGCCGTCGATCGCCGAGGCCGCCGGGAAGTCGGCCGTCTCGTCGCCGGACGAGGACGCGAGGGTACCGGCGGCCCGCGCCAGGTCGGGGCCCCCGGTGCGGGGGAAGGCGCGCACCGTCAGGGTGCGCTCCTCGCCCGCGAAGGACAGCGGCACCTGGTACTCCCCGGCCGGTGTGCCCTCCGGGACGGTGACCTCGACCGGCACGGTCGTCCCCAGCCCCCGCGGCACCGTCGTCTCCTTCGGCACCGTCACCTTGATGCCCGGCGGGGCCTTCGCCGTGAGCGTGCCGCGCACCTCGGCCGGGCGGCGCGCGGTCAGCTGGACCCCGGCTTTCTGGGGGCCGCCGCCGATCTCGGCGTCGGCCTCGCCGCGTACGAGATCGAGGCCCGCAAGGGGCTCGTCCGCGAACCAGGGCACCACGGACCGCACGGTGACGGGCCGCTCCCCGGCGGACGTGATCCGTACCCCGTCCACCCGCAGGCCCTTGGCGTCCGCCTGGGTCCAGCCGCTCGCCGAGAGCGGGCCGAGCAGGCGCCAGCCCTCGCCCGGAACGTGTGCTTCCAGGCTGCCGGATCCCGCGCCCGCGCCGACGGATCCCGCGCCGCCTGATCCCGCGCCCGCGGACGGCTCCGTCATCGCGGTCACGGCCACGACGGGCCGCGTCCGGACCAGCCACACCGTGTCCTCGCCGGCCGTCTCCTTGAAACGGTCCGAGCCCGTCCACGCCGCCGACTCCTTCGCGGCCCGGTCCAGGAAGGGGGTGAGGACGCCCTTGCCGACGGTCGCCCGGCTCGCCCTCAGTTCCGTACGCAGCGGCTCCAGGTCGAGCGAGGCCCGCCAGGCCGTCTCGCCGGCGCCGCGTGCCTGAGCCTGGAGCATGTCGACGGAGAGCTCGCCCGCGCGGCCGTAGCGCGCCAGCTGATCGAGCCACGGCCGTATCTCGTCGTCGAGGCGCCCGTCAGCCGACTGCTTCAGCCGTTGCGGGGCCTCGCGCATCACCGTGAACGCGGCGCGCAGCTCGGCCGCCGCCCGGTCCCTGGCCGCCGTGTCCCTCGTCGTGCGCGAGCGCCAGAACTCCTTCAGCAGCGGTTGCAGATAGCCAGACTCGGTGGGGCTGAGGATCGAGGAGGAGTGGTTCGCGGCCAGCGCGGTCAGCGCCTCGCGAGTCCTTCCGTCACCGCCCGCGAGATCGTTGATGGCGGCTTTCCAGGACTCCTGGGGTCGGTAGCCCTTCGGGTTCCATGCGTAGTCGGCGGCGGTGAACAGCGGGATTCGGGAGGCGGACGCCTGCTCCATCGCGTTGGCGAGCAGGGCTGCGGAGCCGGTCGCGACGGCGGGCTCGCGGCCCGTGTAGGGGCCGAGGAATATGCGGTCCTGGGCGTAGTCGTTGACCGGGTAGTTGTCCATGGTGACGAGCGGGTGCCTGAACACAGTGCGGGCACCTACCAGTTCGCTTCCGGTGATGGTGCGGGGCACCACGCCGACGCCCGTCCACGCCACCTGGACCCGGCCGTCCAGCTCGTCGGCGAGAGCGCGCCGGTAGTCGGTGGCCCCGTCCTGGTAGAACTCCGTCGGCATCAGGGACAGCGGCTCCGCGCCCGGATGCCGGTCCGCGAGATGCGCCGCCACCGCGCCCGCGACCCGCGCCTGAGCCCTCGCAGCCGCCTGCGGTCCCGAGCCGAAGGTGTCCGCGTCCTTGCCGCAGTGCCACTCGCTGTAGCTGACGTCCTGGAACTGCAGCTGGAAGGCGCGTACACCCAGAGCCCACATCGCGTCGATCTTGCGGGTCAGCGCCTTGATGTCGCCGCCGTCGGCCAGACACATCTCCTGCGCGGGTGCGACGGCCCAGGCGAGCACGACGTGGTTCTGCCGGGCACGCTCGGCGAGTTCACGGAACTGGGCTCGTTGGCCGGCCGGATACGGTTCGCGCCAGCGGGCCTGCCGGAAGGGGTCGTCGCCGGGCGCGTACAGATAGCGGTTCTGCTTGGTGCGCCCCATGAAGTCCAGCTGTGCCAGCCGCTGTTGATGGCTCCACGGCCGGCCGTAGAAACCCTCCGTCATGCCGCGTACGGCCGTGCCCGGCCAGTCGCGGACGAGCACTCCGGCGACGGTCCTGTCCCTGACGAGCTGCCGCAGCGTCTGCACGCCGTGGAAGAGAGCGTCGTCGCCGACGCCGTCGAGCGCGATCGTGTCGCGGCCCTGCACCCGGCCGACGGCGATCCGGTAGCCGCCGGAGGGGAGATCGGCGCGTTCGCGTGCCCGCAGGGCGCGCAGTGCGTCCTGCGCGCCGCTCCCGCCCATGCGTATGACGGGTCCGCGGCCGGGCAGCTCACCGTGCACGGTCCTGACGCCGGACTCGTGCAGCAGCTCCTTCAGGCGCTGGACGGCGTACGGATCGGCGACACGGTCCGCGACGACGGTCGCCTCGTCGCCGAGCGGTACGGACGGGCCGGCCGCGCGCATCGTCTGCGGGCGCGGCCATACCGCGGGAAGCGCCGCCTCGCCCTCGGGGTCCTGGGCGGTGCCCACGGGGGAGCCGGGATCGTCGGGGGCCGCGACCGCGCCGTGCGCGCCGCCGAGCAGGCTGCCGATGACAGCGACCGCGACGGCTGTCGCGGTGCGCCTCCTGCGCGTGAGCCGCACGCCCGCCCCCTCGTCTCGCCGTAGCTCCGGTCTCGATCCGGTCTCGTTCCGGTTGGTTTCGAGCCCACCACCCCCGTACTGAGGGTGTCAATGCGGGTGGCCGTTGTGCGCCTTTTGCCTGAGGGGATGGGCGTTTTGATCCAACTGCCGCGCCGGGAACGGAATGTGATGCGGAACACGTTGACGGATCATGTACGTCTGCGGTCGCGCCCGCTGGGTAGGGCTGCTGTGTCCCGCTACCGTCCGTCTGGAGTGACCACCATGCCCGCGTCCGCACACCTTCTGCTCTCTGCCCTGTCCAAACAGGTCCCGGGTCCCGGCCCGCTGACCAGTGAACCCCCGCTCGCCGACGCCGCACCGCTGACCAGTGAGCCGCCGCTCGCCGAGGCCGCCCCCCTCACCAGCGAGCCGACGGCCCCTGGCACGGCAGGCGGCACGGAGTCCCCTGGAGTCTGAATGGGCCTTGCCCGGCTCGCCGCACTGCACGGAGTCGCCACCGCCTACGCGCCGTCCGAGGGCCTGAGCGTCCCCGTCCCCGACGCCACGGTCGTCGCGGTCCTCGCCGCCCTCGGCGTCGACGCCTCGACCCCCTCGGCGGTACGGGACGCGCTGGCCCGCGCCGAATCCGCCGCCGCGGAGCGGCTGCTGCCACCGACACTCGTGCTGTGGCCCGAGGGCGATGGCCCGGCGCCCCTGACCGCGCTCCCCGCGGACACGGTCCTGCGGGTCGAGACGGAGGACGGAGCCGAGCTCGCCCCGCAGCCGGTGGCGGAGCCGGGACAGAGTTGGGGGGAACTCCCCTACGGCGTCCACCAGTTGTACGCCCGGGCCCCCGACGGGCGCAGCGCCCGCTCCACCCTGGTCGTCGCGCCCGGCAGAGCACCGCAGCCCGAAGGCCGTTCCTACGGCTTTCTCGTACAGCTCTACTCCCTGCTCTCCGCCCGCTCCTGGGGCATGGGCGACCTCGGGGACCTGGCCGAGCTCGCGACCTGGTCCGGACGGTCGCTCGGAGCCGGTTTCGTGCAGGTCAATCCGCTGCACGCGGCCGTCCCCGGCGCGCCCACCGACCCCTCTCCCTACCGGCCCTCCTCGCGGCGCTTCCCCGACCCCGTCCATCTGCGGATCGAGGACATCCCCGAGTACGCGTACGTCGGCGCCCGCGACCGGCAGCGGCTGGACGAGCTGTGCGAGAAGGCGGCCGGGCTGCGCGAATCGGTGCTGCGGAAGGGCGCGTTGATCGACCGCGACGCCGTCTGGGCTCTCAAGCGCGAGGCCCTGGAGATCGTGCACCGCGTCCCGCTCGGGCCAGGCCGCCGCGCCGACTACTGCGCCTTCCTGGCCGGGCAGGGCCAGGCCCTGGAGGACCACGCCACCTGGTGCGCCCTCGCGGAGGTGCACGGCCCCGAGTGGCACAGCTGGCCCGCCGCCCTGCGGGACCCGCACTCGCCACAGACGGTCCGGGCGCGGTACGAACTGATGGACCGGGTCGACTTCCACAGCAGGCTCGCCTGGCTGACCGACCGGCAGCTGGCCGCCGCAGGGCGGGCCGCGCGCGAGGCGGGCATGGGCGTCGGCATCGTCCATGACCTGGCCGTCGGTGTGCATCCCGGCGGTGCGGACGCCTGGGCGCAGCGGGACGCCTTCGCGGCCGGCATGTCGGTCGGCGCGCCCCCGGACGCGTTCAACGCCCACGGCCAGGACTGGGGCCTGCCCCCGTGGCGGCCCGACGTCCTGGCCGGGTCCGGTTACGCCCCGTACCGCGGACTGCTGCGCGGCCTCTTCCGTAACGCGGGAGCGCTGCGCATCGACCATGTGATGGGCCTGTTCCGCCTCTGGTGGGTCCCGGAGGGGAGCCCGCCCACCGACGGTACATATGTCCGCTACGACGCCGAGGCCATGCTCGCGCTTCTCGTCCTGGAAGCCCACCGCGCGGGTGCCGCCGTCATCGGGGAGGACCTCGGCACGGTCGAGCCGGGTGTGCGCGAGGCCCTGGCGCGCCGGGGGGTGCTGGGCACCTCGGTGCTCTGGTTCGAGCGCGACTGGGCGGGTACGGGGCGGCCGCTGCCGCCCGAGCGGTGGCGCGAGGACTGCGTGGCCACGGCGACCACCCACGATCTGCCGTCCACGGCCGCCCGGCTGACCGGCGAGCATGTGGCGCTGCGCCACCGCCTCGGCCTGCTCGCCGGCCCCCTGGACCGGGAGCGCACGGACGATGCGGCGGACGTCGCGGAATGGCTGGACCTGCTCGGCGGTCTCGGCCTGCTGCCGGAGGGCAGTGGCGACGAGGAGGGGCAGATCCGCGCGGCGTACCGCTTTCTGTTACGCACGCCAGCCCGCATGGTCGGCGTCTGGCTGCCGGACGCGGTGGGCGACCGCCGCCCGCAGAACCTGCCGGGCACCTGGGACCAGTACCCGAACTGGCGGCTGCCGGTCGCGGACGCCGACGGCCGGCCCGTCGGCCTGGAGGAGCTGGCGGCCTCGCCCCGGCTGCGGGCGCTGATGGAGGTCTTCGGCCCGGATCGCGCAGCTCGCCCGGAACCCCGCCCGGAACCTTGCCCCGACCCGGGCCCCGGCCCCGGACCTCGTACGGCACCCCCGGACGCGCGGCCGTGACAGCCGTTCGCTACGTTGGCACCGTGGACAAGAAGAACGCTTTGCGCGCCGGCGCCGTCGCGGCCGGTACGACGCTGATGATGCTGCTCCTGTCGTCGCCCGCGCTCGCCCTGACCCCCGACGACGGCGACGACCCGGGCCAGGGCCTGAGTGTGGCCGAGACGGTGGGCCTCTATGTGGCCGCGCCGCTGGGACTCTTCGTGCTGATCGCGGGTCTGGTGATGGTGCTCGACAAGTCCAAGAAGCAGGGCTGACCCAGCTCTCGGCTTCAGTCGGACTTCCCAGGGCGCTCCAGGGGTGTGAACGCACCCCCGGGGCGCCCTTGTCATGCCCCGATGTGTCGCGGTGGCGTTCGGCGCGACTCTGTTCGGCCAGGTCCGGAAGGCCGGTCAGTCCTCGCCGATTTTTCAGCCGCATCCCGCTGCCGGCGGACCCGCTGGACGTCCAGGCGCATTCGGCGGCGGGCTGGACGGCGATCCTGGCGATGCTGGAAGCGGAGATGGGCGTCGCGCTGATCCCCCGCCCTCCCTCCGGCCCCTTAGCCCGTCCGGCTAGGAGTCGGCCACCGCTCTGATCACGAAGCCTCCGTGGCGACCGCGAGCGACTGCAGGTACCGCATCAGCGTCATCAGCACGTCGCGGCTCGACGCACGCATACGCGCGTCGCACGCGACGATCGGCACCGAATCCGGCAGATCGAGCGCGCCGCGCACCTCGTCGAGCGGGTAACCCGGCGCGTCCGGGAAG
Source organism: Streptomyces sp. SLBN-118 (assembly GCF_006715635.1). NCBI lineage: Bacteria > Bacillati > Actinomycetota > Actinomycetes > Kitasatosporales > Streptomycetaceae > Streptomyces > Streptomyces sp. SLBN-118. The sequence continues at coordinate 2,675,487 of NZ_VFNP01000002.1, read as the reverse complement.
GAGTTGACGGCCACCACGAACGGCACCCCTCGCTCCTCCAGGCGGCCGATGACGTCGAAGCTGACCTCCAGGCGTCGGGTGTCGACCAGGACCACCGCGCCCAGGGCCCCCTCGAACAGTCCGCGCCACAGGAACCAGAAGCGTTCCTGGCCGGGCGTGCCGAAGAGGTACAGCACCAGCTCCTCGTTGATGCTGATGCGGCCGAAGTCCATGGCGACCGTCGTCGAGGTCTTGCGCTCCACGCCGGACGTGTCGTCGACGCCGACCCCGGCCTGCGTCATCGTCTCCTCGGTGGTCAGCGGCCGGATCTCGCTCACCGCGCCGACCAGGGTCGTCTTGCCGACTCCGAAGCCGCCCACGATGACCACCTTGACGGCGGCCGTGGCCGTCTCCGGCAGCACATCCTCGCTGCGCGGCCCGACGGCCTGCTCAGAGCTTCTGAAGTCCATCGATCACTGCCTCAATCAAAGCGCGGTCGGGGAGTTGGGCGGGCTTGACGGGTGCGCGGGCCAGTACCCGGTCCTCGGCCAGCAGATCGCTGAGCAGTACGGTGACGACGCTCACCGGAAGGCTCAGATAGGCGGAGATCTCGGCCACCGAGAGCGGAGCGTGGCAGAGCCGGATGATCGCGGCCTGCTCGGGCGGCGTACCGGGGCGGGGCGCCGACTTGGCCACGATCAGCGTGACCAGGTCGAGGGCGGTGGGCGCGGAGGAGCCGCTGCGGCCGCCCGTGATGACGTAGAGCCGCTCGGGACTGAGCTCCTCCCAGTCCCCGCCCGGGTTGCTCACGCGGTGTGCCCCTCGTGCCGCGGCGGCGTGCTCATGTGCTCCCCGATCCGCAGCACGAGGTCCCGCATCCGCTGTCCCATCAGCCCGGCGTCGACTCCTTCGTCGGCCAGCACGGCCAGGAACGCCCCCGAGCCCGCCGCCATCAGATAGAAGAAGCCGCCGTTCATCTCGATGACGACGAGGTGCATCCGGCCGTCGCTGTGCGGCAGTTCGGAGGCGACTGCGCCCGCGAGGCTCTGCAGCCCGGCGCAGGCGGCGGCCAGCCGGTCCGCGGTGTCGGTGTCCGCACCGTACTGGGCCATGCGCAGCCCGTCGGCGGACAGGACGACCACGTTTCGGGTCTGGGGTACGCCCTCTGCCAGGTCCTTGAGCATCCAGTCCATGTTGGTCCGGGTGGAATGCTGCTGAATCATGGCTGCGTGTTTCCCTTGCTCGTCTGGGTGGTCTCACCGGCGAGGCCGCTCTGGAAGGCGCTCAGCCACATGCCGGGCTGCACCTCGGGGGCGGCCTCCGGCTCGGATGCGGCGGCCGCGACGATCGTGGCCGGTTCGGTGACGGGGGCCTTGCGGCGCCGCTGCGGCAGGCCGGTCGGGGTCCGTTCGGTCACGATCGGGACCTCTTCGTCCGTCATCGGGCCGGTCACCTGCCGGGACGGCCGCTGTTCGGTGATCGTCCCGGTGGCGCGGGGGCCCGAGGACGCCCCGATGCCGTGCGCGAGACCGGTCGCCGACGACGCGGTGGTGATCAGTGCCTGCGGGACGACGAGCACGGCGCGCACACCGCCGTACGCCGACGAGCGCAGCGAGACCTGGAAGCCGTACACCTGCGACAGCCTGCCGACCACGGCGAGGCCGAGGCGGGGCGTCTCGCCCAGGTCGTTGACATCGATGCCCTGCTGGGCCTGGCGGAGCATACGCTCGGCCCGCTTGCGGGCCTCCTCGCTCATGCTCACACCGCCGTCCTCGATCTCGATGGCGATGCCCGACTGCACCTCGACGGCGGTCAGGTGGACCTTGGCCTGCGGCGGCGAGTAGCGGGTCGCGTTGTCGAGGAGCTCGGCGAGCGCGTGGATCAGCGGCTCGACGGCGGTGCCGACGACCGCGACCTCAGAGACCGAGTGGAGCTCGACTCGCTGGTAGTCGATGATCCGCGACATGGCGCCGCGCATCACGCTGTAGAGCGGTACGGCCTTGCTCCACTGGCGGCCGGGCCTCGCACCGCCGAGCACGGCGATGGAGTCGGCCAGCCGGCCGATCAGCGCGGTGCCGTGGTCGATCCGCAGCAGATCGCCGAAGACCTCGGGCGACCTGCCGTGCCGGTCCTCCATCTCCCGCAGTTCCTGGGCCTGTTGGTGGACGATGGCCTGCACCCGGCGGGCGATGTTGACGAACGCGCGCTGCGCGGACTCGCGCAGATCCTCCTCGGCGACGACCGCGTCGAGCACCGAACTGAGCACCGCCCGGTGCTCGGCCGGGGCGTCGAGCGAGTCGAGGACGTCCTCGGGGAACTCGCCTGTGCGCAGCCGCTCCACGACCTGCGGCAGCAGCTCGCCGGCCAGCCGCGCGGTCTCGGCCTGCTGTCGTGACAGTGCCGCCTCCCGCTCGGCGAGCCGGGCGCTCAGCTCTTCGATCCGCCGGCCGCGCCGCGCCACTTCCGCGCAGGCCACGGCGACCAGCACCAATGCCGCGACACCGATCCAGACCACCGCGGCACGCGCCGGGGCGGAGACCAGGGCAGCGGCCACCGCGACGGCCACGGCGAACGCGACGACGGGCAGGAGCCACCCGAAAGCGGCCGCGTTCCGCGGACTTCCGGTCGACGTTTCCTGTCGAACCATCAGCACCCTCAAACCATCGAACCGGAAAGATCACATGACGACGGGCGGGAGCATATCTCCTTCCAGTTACGGGAGATGACGCCGGGTCATTGGTTTGGAGGGATATTCACGTGCCCGGGAAACGGAATGCGCCCCGGGCCGATTGGCCCGGGGCGTCTGCCTGCGCGGATGTGCCTCTACACGCTTACGTGGCGGAGGCGTCGGCCGCCTGTGCCTTCAGCGCGCGCTCGACTCCCGCGCGCGATTCGGAGATCAGCCGCCGCAGAGCCGCGTTCGGCTCGGCCGAATCCAGCCATGCGTCCGTCGCGTCCAGCGTCTCCCGCGAGACCTGGAGCGCGGGGTAGAGACCGACCGCGATCTGCTGCGCGATCTCATGGGTGCGCGAGTCCCACACGTCCTTGACCGCCGCGAAGTACTTCTCGGTGTACGGGGCCAGCAGCTCACGCTGATCGGTCTGGACGAAGCCCGAAATGACCGCCTCCTGCTGGGCGTTCGGCAGCTTGTCGGAGTCCACGACCGACGCCCAGGCCTCGGCCTTCGCCTCGGCGGACGGCCGGGCCGCGCGCGCCGTCATCGCGTGGCGCTCGCCCGCGGCGGTCTTGTCCCGCTCGTACTCCGCCGCGATCTCGTCCTCGTCGAGCTGCCCGACCGCCGCGAGACGCTCCACGAAGGCCCATCGCAGCTCGGTGTCCACCACCAGGCCCTCGATGGTCTCCGTACCGTCCAGCAGCGCCTGCAGCAGGTCGAGTTGCTGCGGCGTGCGCGCGGTCGCCGCGAAGGCGCGCGCCCACGCCAGCTGGTGGTCGCTGCCCGGCTGTGCCGCCCGCAGATGCGCCAGCGTCGCGTCCGTCCACTGTGTGAGCCCCGCCTCGCGCCACTCGGGCGCCGCGTACAGGTCGATCGCCAGCTTCACCTGGCGGTGCAGCGACTGCACGACGCCGATGTCCGACTCCTTGCCGATACCGGAGAGGACCAGGGACAGATAGTCCCGCGTGGCGAGTTCGGCGTCTCGGGTCATGTCCCAGGCCGATGCCCAGCACAGGGCGCGCGGCAGCGACTCGGTGAAGTCGCCGAGGTGATCGGTGACGACCCGCAGCGACTCCTCGTCGAGGCGGACCTTCGCGTACGACAGATCGTCGTCGTTGAGCAGGATCACCGAGGGACGGCGGGTGTTCCGCGGGAACGGCACATCCGTGAGTTCGCCGTCCACGTCCAGCTCGATCCGGCTCGTGCGGACCAGCTTGCCGCTCTCGTCGAGGTCGTAGCAGCCGATCGCGATCCGGTGCGGGCGAAGGGTCGGCTCGCCCTTGGCGCCGGCGGGCAGCGCCGGGGCCTCCTGGCGCACCGAGAAGGAGGTGACGTAGCCCTCCTCGGAGATTTTGAGCTCCGGGCGGAGGATGTTGATGCCCGCGGTTTCCAGCCACTTCTGCGACCAGGTCTTCAGATCACGGCCGGAGGTCTCCTCCAGTGCGCCCAGCAGATCGGTCAGCCGGGTGTTGCCGAAGGCGTGTGCCTTGAAATAGGCCTGCACACCGCGGAAGAACTCGTCCTGGCCGACATACGCCACGAGCTGCTTCAGCACCGACGCGCCCTTGGCGTACGTGATGCCGTCGAAGTTCACGAGCACGTCGTCGAGGTCGCGGATATCGGCCATGATCGGGTGAGTGGACGGCAGCTGGTCCTGCCGGTAAGCCCACGTCTTCATCGAGTTCGCGAAGGTGGTCCAGGACTGCGGCCACCTCGACTCCGGGTGGGCGGCCTGGCAGGCGATCGAGGTGTAGGTGGCGAACGACTCGTTCAGCCACAGGTCGTTCCACCACTCCATGGTGACCAGGTCGCCGAACCACATGTGCGCCAGCTCGTGCAGGATCGTCTCCGCGCGCAGCTCGTACGCCGCGTCCGTCACCTTCGAACGGAAGACGTACTGGTCGCGGATGGTCACCGCGCCCGCGTTCTCCATCGCGCCCGCGTTGAACTCCGGCACGAAGAGCTGGTCGTACTTCGCGAAGGGGTAGTCGTAGTCGAACTTCTCCTGGAACCACTCGAAGCCCTGGCGGGTGACCTCGAAGATCGCGTCGGAGTCCAGGAACTCGGCGAGCGAGGGCCGGCAGTAGACACCGAGCGGGACGGACTGCCCGTCCTTCTCATAGCTGCTGTGCACCGAGTGGTACGGGCCGACGATCAGCGCCGTGACATAGCTGGAGATACGGGGCGTCGGCTCGAAGTGCCAGACGTTGTCCTTGGGCTCCGGTGTGGCCGAGTTCGAGACGACCGTCCAGCCCTCGGGGGCCTTCACAGTGAACTGGAACGTCGCCTTCAGGTCCGGCTGCTCGAAGGAGGCGAAGACACGGCGGGCGTCCGGCACCTCGAACTGGGTGTAGAGGTAGGCCTGCTGGTCCACCGGGTCGACAAAACGGTGCAGACCCTCGCCGGTGTTGGTGTACGAGCAGTCGGCGACGACCTTCAGCTCGTTTCGGCCCGCGTGCAGGGAAGCCAGCGCGATCCGGGAATCCCGGAAGACGGCGGCGACGTCCAGTGCCTCGCCGTTGAGCACCACCTCGTGCACGGCGGGAGCCACCAGATCGATGAAGGTCTGCGCGCCCTGCTCGGCGGAGTCGAAGCGCACCGTGGTCACCGACCGGTAGGTCCCGCCCTCCTGCGCGCCGCTCAGATCGAGATCGATCTCGTACGAGTCGACGGTCAGCAGGCTCGCCCGCTGCTGCGCCTCTTCGCGGGTCAGATTCGTGCCAGGCACGCTGTCATCTCCTCGGTTTCGTGACGTTTGCGGCCATCTTTCCACGCGGTGCCGTGGGGCTGCCCGCCGTTGATTCCCTGTCCGTTTTCCGCCGGAAGCGGAGCCCCTCGGGCGCCAGGCTGAACCCATGACCGAGACACTCTTCACGGCGCGGCCCATCGAGGCCGCCGCCCTCAAACAGCTTCGCGACACCGATGACGCGGGGCGCGCGTGCGCCCCGTACACCGACACCGAGTCAGGGGCCCCGCTGCGCTGCTGTCTGCGCCCGAGCGCGATCGGCGAAAGCATCGCCCTCGTGTCGTACGCACCGCTGCGTCGCTGGGCCGCTCAGACATGGGCGAAGCCCGGCGCGTACGACGAGCAGGGCCCCGTCTTCATCCACGCCGAGGAGTGCGAGGGCCCGGCGGAGGGGGGCCCGGCCGAGGGGGACGGCTACCCCTTCGCGCGGCCGGGCGCACTGCGGACTCTGCGGCGCTATGACGCGGAGGGCCGCATAGCGGGAGGCCGCCTGCTGGACATCCCGGAGGCGGCGACGGAGGCGTTCGACGGGGCGCTGCGGGAGGCGTTCGCGGACCCCGAGGTGGTGCTGGTCCACGTCAGGGCGGTGGAGTACGGCTGCTTCCTCTTCGAGGTGCGGCGGGGGTAGGGGGTGGGCGGTGCGCCTGCGGCGGGCCTTTTCCCCACCCCGCCCTTTCCCGAATCTGGGGGCAAGCCCCCAGACCCCGTACGCGCTTCGCGCGTGTCCTCAAACGCCGGACGGGCTGAGTGTGCGGCCCTGCCGCACACTCAGCCCCGTGGGGGTCCCCCCGGACGAAGTCTGGGGGAGTTTGAGGCGTGGGTTCCGGGGCGGAGCCCCGGTCCGGGATGCGGGTACCTCCCACGGCCGCCAGGCCGTAGGGGGAGGGCGGGCAGGGAAAGCCCGCCGCAGGCGCGGCCCGCTACCCGCGGAGCTCGTCCGCGACCAGTTCCGCGATCTGGACCGCGTTCAGCGCCGCCCCCTTGCGCAGGTTGTCGTTCGACAGGAACAGCGCCAGCCCGTTCTCGACCGTCTCGTCCACCCTGATACGGCCCACGTACGACGCGTCCTTGCCCGCCGCCTGCAGCGGCGTCGGGATCTCCGAGAGCTCGACCCCGGGCGCCTCCCTCAGCAGTTCGTACGCCCGCTCCACCGAGACAGGACGCGCGAAGCGCGCGTTGACCTGCAGCGAGTGACCGGAGAACACCGGCACCCGGACGCATGTGCCGGAGACCTTGAGCTCCGGGATCTCCAGGATCTTGCGGGACTCGTTGCGGAGCTTCTGCTCCTCGTCCGTCTCGAAGGAACCGTCGTCGACGATGTTCCCCGCCAGCGGCAGGACGTTGAAAGCGATGGGGCGCTTGTAGACGGCGGGCTCGGGGAACTCGACGGCCTCGCCGTCGAAGGTGAGCTGGTCGGCGGTCTCGGACACAGCGCAGGCCTGGGTGCGCAGCTCGGCCACACCGGCGAGCCCCGAGCCGGACACCGCCTGGTAGGTGGTGGCGACCATCGCGGTGAGGCCGGCCTCCGCGTGCAGCGGGCGCAGCACCGGCATCGCGGCCATCGTCGTGCAGTTCGGGTTGGCGATGATGCCCTTGGGCCGGTTCTTGATCGCGTGCGGGTTGACCTCGGAGACGACCAGCGGCACCTCGGGGTCGCGGCGCCAGGCCGAGGAGTTGTCGATCACGACGGCGCCCTGCGCGGCGACCTTCTCGGCGAGCACCCTGGAGGTCGCTCCACCGGCGGAGAAGAGCACGATGTCCAGGCCGGAGTAGTCGGCGGTGGACGCGTCCTCGATGGTGATCTCCTGGTCCTGCCACGTGAGGGAGGTGCCCGCGGACCGTGCGGAGGCGAAGAGTCGCAGCTCGTCGACCGGGAACTTCCGCTCGGCGAGGATCTTGCGCATGACTCCGCCGACCTGTCCGGTGGCTCCGACGATTCCGACCCTCACGGTGACTCCTTCTGTGGTTTCGACGCGGGCAGCCTGCCCATCATGCGTATGTCCCTGGCCGTCTTGTCCAATCCATTGTCCGGCATGCGGAAGGGGCGGGCGTCCGGCCAGGACGCCCGCCCCCTCCTTTTGCTCACAGGGCTACGGCGTGACCTTCTCGATCACCACGCTGCCGGCGCCCGCGACGGTGCCGCGGCCGTTCAGCAGCTGTACCTCGCCGAAGAACTGACGTCCCTCGGGAGCCGCGCCACCCACCAGAACCTCGGCGCTGACCTGCGCGGATGCTCCGTTGGCGAGCTTGACGGGCTTCGTCGAGTCGACCTTGACCGAGCCGAGCGACGCCGCGAAGTACACATCGCGGTAGTTGTACTCGGTGGTCCCGGCCGGGACGGCGTAACCGTCGACGACGATGGTGTAGGTGCCGGCGGCCGGCTTGAGCAGGCTCACCGCCTCCTCCGAGTCGCCGTCCGCGGACTGGCCGACCCGCACACCGTTCAGCAGGACCGTCAGGTCCAGGTCGGCGCCGGTGTCGGAGACCCCTCCGATGGCGACGTCGAGACGCTCGACGCCCTCACCGATGGTGACCGTCGACTCCTGCGACTCACCGTTCTTGATGGACGGGCGGGCCACCTTCGCCGAGCCCAGCGAACCGCCGGCGAGCTTGCCGTCGATCGCGGCGAAGCCGTTGGTGACCTTCCACTCGACCGGGGCCGGCGTGCCGACCTTCGCCTCGGGGAGCGTCTTGACGGCCGGGTCGAAGGAGGCGCCCAGCAGGCTGACGTCCAGCTTGTACGGGTTGTCGAGCAGCGGAGACGTACGCCGCGACTCGACCTCGATCTCCCAGACGCCCGGCGTCGGCTCGGGGTACGAGCGCAAGTCCGGACGGCAGGTGTTCGCCGGATTGTTGTAATTGGGGTAGCAGAAGATGGTCGAGCTGTCCTCGACTCCCACGCCGTACGGGTGGATGCCGATGAACCGGGTCTGGCTGTTCGCGGCCAGACCGCCGAGCGCGACCTCGAGGTTCTTCGCGCCCTCGGGCACCGTGACGAAGTACGACTTGTGGCTGTTGCGCTGCACCGAGCCGGAAGCCGAGAAGGTGTAGCCGGGCTTCGCGAGCTCCTTGGAGACCACCACGGTCGCCATAATCTGTTTGTCCACGCCCTCGGTGCGCGGGTCGTCCGCCTCGAGGATCGCGCTGTGCACGCCGGCCGTCCGGGGCTTGGCCGTGACCTTGACGGTGACCGGGGTGTTCAGCGGCAGCATGACCGAGCCGCTGCCGGGCAGGCCGAAGGTGCCGTCGTTGTACTTCCAGTCCAGTTCGTGCCGAACGGGGCGGTCCGGACCGGTCGTCCGCGTGATGACGACGTCGTAGGACTTCTTCTGCCCGGCCTTCAGACCGCCCTCGCGGTCGTAGAGGCCGGTGCCGAAGCCGGGGGTCTTCAGCGCGAAGTCGATCGCGGTGTCGACCGGGGCCTTGACGCTGTACTCGTGGGCGGTGGCGCCGTCCTTGATGGCGTCCCAGGCGTCCACGATGTTGATCAGGCCGGAACCCTGCTCGTGCGCCTGCACTCCGGGAATGCGGTGCGCGGTGCTGGTGAGAGCGGTGCGCAGCTTCGCCGGGGTCAGCTCGATGTGCCGCTGCTTGGCGGCGGAGATGAGCAGCGCGCTCGCGCCCGCGGCCTGCGGCGAGGACATCGAGGTGCCCTGCAGCATCGAGTAGCCGGCCGGGAGCTCGTAGCCCGCCTCCTTGACCGGGCTGCCGGGCAGCCAGGTCTGGGTGGTGTTGATGGAGGCGCCGGGGGCGGTGATGACCGGCGCGAAGCCGCCGTCCTCGCGCGGGCCGCGGGAGGAGAAGGGCAGCATGGCGTACTTCTTGGTCACCCGGGAGCCGTAGTTGGCCGCCCAGGTCTCCTTGGAGATGGCGGCGCCGACGGAGATGACCTTGTCGGCGAGGCCCGGGTCGCCGATGGTGTTGGTGCCCGGACCCTCGTTGCCGGCCGAGATGACCAGCTGGACGCCGTAGGTGTCGATGAGGCGCGTGTAGAGCTCGGCGCGGGCGTTGTTGCCGTCGTTCAGCGCGGGCAGACCGCCGATGGACATGTTGACGATGTCCACACCGCGGTTGATGACCAGGTCGGCCATGCCCTCGGTGAGCGCGATGTTGGTGCAGCCGCCGCTCCAGGTGCAGGCGCGCGAGGAGACCAGCTTGGCGCCGGGCGCCGCGCCGTTCATCCTGCCGCCGAAGAGGCTGTTGGCCGCGGTGATGCCGGCGACGTGCGTGCCGTGCTCGGACTCGATGACGCCGATGTTGACGTAGTCGGCCTTGGCACCCGCGGCGTTGTAGACGACGTCCTTGCGGACCTCGATGACGAACGGGATGCGCTCGACGACGTCGGTCGCCGGGTTGTCCTTGCCGAAGTAGCCGACCTGGAAGCCGTTCTTGTACGGCTTCATCACGGTGTCGTTGGCGAAGTTGCCGTCGTTGTCGAGGTCGACCGTGGCGGTGCGGGTGCCCGGGTCGTAGAGCACGCCCCAGACGTCGGTCGTGTCGCCGTCCCGGTTGAGGTCGCCGGCCATGTCGCCGCCCTTGGTGGCGGCCTCGGCGAAGAGGTTGAACTTGTACGCGCCCGCCGGGGCGGAGTACGTACGGCCGTTGACGGTGAACGTCGGGCCGCTGACATCGAGCGACATCCGGCGCCAGGTGGCGTCGCCGTCCGAGACCGGGTCGGTCGCCGTGACCCAGTCGACGATCTTGCGCTCGCCGGTGGTGGTCTTCTGCAGCGCCGGGTGGCCGAGGTCGATGCCGGAGTCGAGGATGCCGATGGTCACACCGCGGCCGTCGGCCTTGGGGTGCGCCTTGACGAAGTCGACAGCGCCGGTCTCGAAGGACGGGTTGTACGGGTTCTTCGCCGGGGTGCCCTTGCCGGGTGCCGGGTAGTGCGTCGCCTGCGCGGCCGCGGTGCCCGCGGCCTTGGCGGCGTCGGCTGCCGGAGTCGGGTCGTCCAGCTTGACCTCGTGCTTGAGGTCGATGCCGTGAACGCTGGAGAGCTTGGCGGCCGCCTTGAGCGCGGCCTCCGCCTTGCCGGTGGGGAGGGTGGCCCGCACATAGCCGAGCTGGTCGTAGGTCTTGCCGACCACGGCTCCCTCGACGGCGCCGAGCTGCCCGGCGACCTGCTCGGTCGAGCCGGGGGCGGTGGCGACCATCACGGTCACGTTCTTCTCACCCTTGGCCTCGGCCTGGGCGAGAAGTTCCTTGTCGGCCGAGCCGAGCTTGTCGGACGAGGCCGCCTTGACGCCGGCAGAAGTGCCCGGATCGTCGGCGGGCGCGGCCGAGAAGGCGGGTACGGCGCCTGCCGCCACCAGTGCGGCCACGATCGATGCGGCGGCCGCGATGCGGGCCGCGCGTCTGTGACCTGGTACGGAGCGCCCGGATAGAGGGCTCTGGGATTGGGGGGTCATCAGCATCCCTGCTTGTGAAAGGAAGGGTCCGGAATTCGGTGCCGGATGACCGCTCAGCTTTGCGTAAGTGACAGGGGTTTGTAGAGAGTTGTCATGGCTGTGATGTGGTCATGGCGGAAACCCGCCACGGTTGGCGGTACGTCATCAGGGACAAATGGGTGATTCAGTCCTCGCGGCTGCGGGCGTAGTGCCGTGAGGCCTTCGCCCGGTTGCCGCACACGGCCATGGAGCACCAGCGGCGGGTGCCGTTCCGCGACGTGTCGAAGAAGTGCAGGACGCAGGCCTCGTGCGCGCAGGCGCGGATGCGGTCGGGCGCGGTGCGCAGCAGATCGAGATGGCCGCGGGCGGCGATCCAGCCCGGGCCCCAGGCCGGGTCCGCGAACTCCGCGCGCTCGCCGGGGCCTTCGGTGTCGAGAGTGGCGCGGATGCGGCCGTGGCCGAGGATTTCGTCGACGCGTGCGGCCGCCGCGGCGGCGCCGGGGTTGTCGACCAGGGCGGCAAGCGCCTCGCGGGCGGTCAGCGTCCGCTCCAGGGTGGCCGCGTCGGCGGTGAACCGGTCGGCGAGGCCGTTGGCCGTCAGCCAGACGAGCAGTCCGCCGGCGTCGGTCAGCAGGTCCTGGCGTACGCCGTCGTGCATCCATCGGGTGTTGAGCAGATCCAGGGAGACGGGCTCGCCGGTGAGCGGCCGTGGGTCGGACAGGGCGGGCATCCCGCGTCTCCTCTCGTAGCTAACCACTCAAGAGTACGTGACCGGTTGCATGTCTCCACTGTAACCACTAAAGTCAAAGTGAGAGGTTAGATCGAACGGATCTTCCGACGTCCGAGAGGTGTGCCATGACGGCGACCAGCACTCTGCGTACCGGCCATATCGGCCTCAATGTCACCGACCTCGACCGCTCCCTCCCCTTCTACGGGGACGCGCTCGGCTTCGAGGTGCTCGGCCGGGGCAAGGAGGACGGCCGCCGCTACGCCTTCCTCGGGCGGGACGGGCAGCTCGTCCTCACCCTCTGGCAGCAGGCGGACGGGGCCTACGCCCCCGCTCTCGCCGGGCTGCACCACCTCGCCTTCGAGACGGAATCCATCGAGGAGGTCCGCGCCGCCGAGACCCGCCTGAAGACCTTCGGCGTCCACTTCGCCTACGAGGGCGTGGTCGCCCACGGTGAAGGAGCGGCCTCCGGCGGGATCTTCTTCCACGACCCGGACGGCACCAGGCTGGAGATCTACGCCCCCACCGGCGCCGAGGATGCCCCCGTGCCGACCGCCGCCGCGCCCACCTGCGGCTTCTTCTGAGGAGTTGGCTCCCGTGGACCCGTACCACCACGGCTCGCTCGCCGTGCAGGACCGCGTCGGCGTACGCGAACAGGCCGCGCACGTCGGCCGCTCCATAGGCCGGGGCATCAAACCGGTCGCCGCCGCCTTCCTGGGACTCCAGCCGATGCTGGTACTCGGCGCGGCGGACGGCGACGGCCGGATGTGGGCCTCGCTGCTGACCGGTGAGCCCGGTTTCGTACGGGCCGCGGGGCCGCACTCCGTCTCGGTCGCCGGCCAAGTGCGCGCAGGAGACCCGCTCCGGTCTGTCCTCGGTGCCGGCGGGACACCCGTCGGCACGATCGCCCTCGACCCCCGCACCCGGCGCCGGATGCGCATGGGCGGCACGGCCCGCCCGTCCGCCCGCGGTCTCGCGATCGAGACAGAGCGGGTGTTCGCCAACTGCCCGAAGTACCTGCAGAAGCGAGAGCTGTACGCTTCCGGCCCGGCCGGCGGCGGCACGGCCGAGCACGGCAGTCGGCTCACCGCCGGCCAGCAGGAGTTCATCCGCAGCGCCGACACCTTCTTCATCGCCACCGGCACACCGGAAGGCGTCGACGCCAGCCACCGCGGCGGCAGCCCCGGCTTCGTACAGGTCACCTCGCCCACCGGTCTCGGGTGGCCGGACTATCCGGGGAACGCGATGTTCCTGACGCTGGGCAACCTGGAGACCGACCCGCGCGCCGGACTGCTCTTCCTCGACTGGAGCACCGGCGCCACCCTCCAGCTCACCGGCACCGCGCACACCGAGTACTCCGGCACCGGCCGCAGCGTCCGGTTCACCGTCGATCAGGCCGTCGAGACCAGGGCGGCCAGTGAGCTGCGCTGGTCGGAGCCCGAATACTCGCCCGCCAACCCGTCCCTGGGGTAGGGATCCTGGGCGTACGTCTACCCTCACCGCATGAACAAGCAGTTGCGGAACAAGGAGTTGAGGGTTGCGGCCTACGCCGTGTGCGTACGGGAGGAACAGATCCTGCTCGCCCGCTGGGTGGCTCGCGACGGCGCCAAGAAGTGGACGCTGCCCGGCGGCGGCATGGACCACGGGGAGGACCCCCTCGACACCGTCGTCCGTGAGGTCGAAGAAGAAACCGGCTACGCGTCGGAGATGACCGCACTGCTCGGCCTCGACACCATCCGCCGCCAATACCCCCGCAGACTGGGTGCGTTCGCCGACTTCCAGGGGCTGCGCATCGTGTACGAGGGCAGGGTCACCGGTGGCGAGCTGCGCCATGAGACGAACGGGTCGACCGACCTCGCAGCCTGGCATCCGCTCGCCTCGGTGACCGGTCTGGAGCGGGTCGAACTCGTCGACATCGGCCTGGAACTGTGGCGTTCCAGGCCACCGGTCGGCCGGGTCGACCGGACTGGCCGATAGACGCTCAACCCTGCCGCCCCGGGCAACGCCGTACGCATCGCCGAAGTCCCCTCCTGCGACAGCAGTCGCAGACAGGAGACCGAGATGGCAGGACGTTCAGCACGCACGGTCCAAACGGCGTTGACAGGAGCGGTGGCGGTGGCAGCCCTGGCCACCGGCGCGCTGGTGAGCCCAGCGGCCGCGGACAGCGGGACGGCAGGAAGCCGGGGAGGTGACCACAGCGCCACGCGGCGGGCGATCGAGGCCGCCGTCCGCGACGGGGTTCCCGGGGTCCTCGCCCAGGCGCGCGACCGCGACGGCACGTGGAACGGCACGGCCGGCGTGGCGAACCTGAAGACGGGGCGCGAACGCCTGCCGCACGACCGCTACCGCGTGGGGTCCATCACCAAGACCTTCGTCGCCACCGTCGTTCTCCAGCTGGAGGCCGAGGGCAGACTGAGCCTGAACGACACCGTGGACCACTGGCTCCCCGGCGTCGTGCACGGCAGCGGCCACGACGGTCGCCGCATCACCCTGAGGCAACTCCTCAACCACACCAGCGGGATCTACAACTACACCGAGGACCGGGGGTTCGCGGAGAAGGTCTTCGGCGACGGCTTCTTCCAGCACCGCTACGACACCTGGACCCCACGGCAGCTGGTCGGCCTCGCGATGGGACACGAGCCCTACTTCGCGCCCGGCACGAGCTGGCACTACTCCAACACCAACTTCATCCTCGCCGGGATGGTCGTCGAGAAGGCGACGGGACGTGCGTACGGCTCCGAGATCGAGCGCCGGATCCTGCGCCCGCTCTCCCTTCGTGCCACGTCCCTGCCCGGGACCGACGCCCGGATGCCGCGCCCCAGCGGCCGGGCCTACTCGAAGCTGTCCGAGGACCCGAAGGCGAAGATCCACGATGTGACCGAGCTGAACCCGTCGGCCGCGGGATCGGCCGGCGAGATGGTCTCCGACTCCGCCGATCTGCAGCGTTTCTACCGGGCGCTGCTGAAGGGCGAGCTGCTGCCGCGCAAGCAGCTGCGGGAGATGACCGCCACCGTTGCGATGGACCCGAAGGATCAGGACAAGCGCTACGGCCTCGGCCTGATGCAGATCAAGACGAGCTGCGGCAAGGACGTCTGGGGCCATGGTGGCGGAATCCACGGGTCCTCGTCCGACGCGCTCACCACCCGGGACGGGAGTCATTCGCTGGCGATGAACTTCAACGGCGACTGGTCGGGGGACAGCTGGGCCGTCGTGGAGGCGGAGTTCTGCGGCTGACCGCTCAGCGCGGCAGCACCACGACACAGGCGGCCGGATCGCGGTCCGCCGCCGCCATCAGGGCGGTGCGGACCACGGTCGCCTGATGCTCGGGCGACTCCCGCAGCTTGCGCGGCGTGAGGTGTACGACGGTGATGCCGAGCCGCTCCAGATGCTCGCGCTTACGGGCGTACTCCGACCGGAGCGCGTCCTCGCCCTGGCGGGGAGCGCGGGTGTCCAGCTCGACGGCGACGGCCTGTTCGGGCCAGTAGGCGTCGATGCCGCCCACGTGCGGACCGCCGGGGAGGCGCAGGTCCACGTTCCACAGGGGGACGGGCAGGCCGTGATCGCGCACCAGGTCGTAGAGACGGTCCTCGGCCAGCGCCCGGCCCTGGGCGAGCAGCGAGTCGACGGCGTCGACGACATGGGGACGGTTCAGCAGCCGCGCCCGGTTCAACTCCCTGACGACCGCGGCGGGTTCGCAGTGTCCGCGGCGGACGGCCTCGGTGAGCAGCTGCCGTACCGCACTGGGGTCCGCGAGTTCCGCGACGGCGTCGGCAAGGGCACGCGGCACGGGCGCGACGGGGAGGCCGGTGATCTCCTGCGCCCCCGGCAGCTCGCGCGAGCGCACGAGCCGTGCGCAACCGGTCGACCGCAGCCGCCGGGTGCGGGGGACGAGGACGTCGATCCGCTCCAGGGAGAGGAGCGGCGGTACCGAGGAGAACTGATGCAGCGCGAGGGCGGCGAGCCCGGTGATCATGGCCTCCCCGTAGCGGGGTGCGGCGCTCCGGGGCTCGCCCTGCGCGGGAATCACCGGGCGCCCGGCGTACAGGAGCGCGCCGTGCAGCCTCTCCTCACTGGTCGGCGGACCGGGGTGCAGCACAAACACCCCCGGCAGCAGCAACTGCCAGGGCCCACCGGGCCGGCACTGCTCGGCGGTCCGGGCGGCGGACACACCGTGCGCCCGCAGCTGCGCGGCGGACAGGACGCGGCGCTGCACGTCGGAGAGGTGGGAGAGAGGGAGGGGGGAGAGCGGGGCGTTGTGGTTCATGCGACGGGAATGCCCGCGGCGGGTCGGTGCGCTAACCGCTGTTACAGGCTTGTCGACAATTCAGGACAACCTCGTCCTAAAGTACGGGAGTTCGACTGCCGATCAGACGCAGCCGCGCGGGCCCTGTGCCGTGTCTCCGGCCCGGACCCGTGTGCGACCTCCGGCCGTATGTCCTCAAACGACGGACGGGCTGTATGTGCGGCCCAGCCGCACATACAGCCCGTGGAGGCCCGGACGAGTCCGGGGCGGAGCCCCCGGTTACTGCCGGGCCGACGCCCCCGCGTGGCACGCCTGAGCCCGCAAGCCCCTCGCCAGGTCGTCCCGCGACTCCAGCACCAGCCGCCTCAGAGCCGGCGCCGCCCCCTCATGCGCCGCGAGCCACGCATCCGTCGCCGCCAGCGTCGCCTCGCTGTCCTGCAGGCCCGGGAACAGGCCCTTCACCACGTCCATGCCGATCTGGATCGACCGCTCCTCCCACACGCGCTCGATCGCCTCGAAGTACTTCGGCACATACGGCGCGAGCAGCTCCCGCTGCCCCGGCTGGGCGAAGCCCGAGATCGTCGCTTCCACCAGCGCGTTGGACAGCGCGTCCGATTCGACGACCTGCGCCCAGGCCTGGTCCTTGACCGCCGCCGACGGGCGCGCCGCCAGGCAGCGGACCTGGTGGCGCTTGCCCGAGGCCGTGTCGTCGCGGGCGAGTTCCGCCGCGATGAAGGTCTCGTCCGCCGCCCCGTGTGCGGCAAGCGGCTCCACGAACGACCACCGCAGTTCCTGGTCCACATCGAGCCCGTCGATCTCCGCCGAGCCTTCCAGCAGGCCCCGCAGCAGCTGCAGATCCGCCGCCGATGTCGCTGTCGTGGCGAAGAACCGCGCCCAGGTCAGCTGGTGCTGACTGCCCGGCTCGGTCTGCCGCAGTTCCCGCAGCGCGCCCTCCGCGAGCTGCCGCCCGCCCTCCTCGCGCCAGGCCGGCGCGGCGTAGTGGTGCAGCGCCGTGCGGGCCCACGCGTGGAGCATCTGCAGCACGCCGATGTCCGACTCGCGCCCCGCGAACCTCAGCACCAGGTCGATGAAGTCCCGCGCGGGCATCAGCGCGTCCCGCGTCAGATTCCACAGCGCGGACCAGCACAGGGCCCGCGCCAGCGGGTCGGTGAGGTCGCCCAGGTGGCTGCGCAGCGTCGCGAGGGAGCCCTCGTCGAAGCGGATCTTGCAGTACGTCAGGTCCTCGTCGTTGACGAGGACCAGCTCGGGCCGCTCGGTGCCGGCGAGGGCGTCCACGATCGTCCGTGGCCCGGTGACGTCCACCTCGGCGCGGGCGTAACGCACCAGCGCACCGGCCTCGTTGCGGTAGAGACCGACCGCCACCCGGTGCGGCCTGAGCGCGCCGCTCGGTGGAGCCGCGGAATCGGACGCGGTGTCCTGTACCACCGCGAGCTCGGTGATCCGGTCACCCGCGTCGTATGTCACCACGGGGGTGAGCGAGTTGACGCCCGCGGTCTCCAGCCAGGATCGCGACCAGGTCGCCATGTCCCGCCCGGACGTCTCTTCGAGCACGGCGAGCAGGTCGGCGAGGCGGGTGTTCCCGTACGCGTGCCGCTTGAAGTAGCGCCGAGCGCCCTCCAGGAAGGCGTCCTGGCCGACGTATGCGACGAGCTGCTTCAGCACGG
Source organism: Streptomyces sp. SLBN-118 (assembly GCF_006715635.1). NCBI lineage: Bacteria > Bacillati > Actinomycetota > Actinomycetes > Kitasatosporales > Streptomycetaceae > Streptomyces > Streptomyces sp. SLBN-118. Next base: position 2,658,046 of record NZ_VFNP01000002.1, on the reverse strand, counting down.
ACGCGCCCTTGGCGTACGTGATCCCGTCGAAGTTCAGCTTGGCGTCCTCCAGGTCGCGGATGTCGGCCGTGACCGGGTGGGTCGAAGGCAGCTGGTCCGCCCGGTACGCCCACGACTTGCGGTTGTTGGCGAAGGTGATCCAGCCGTTGGTGAAGCGGGTCGCCCCGACCATCGAGAAGGTGCCCATGAAGTCGGCGAAGGACTCCTTCAGCCACAGGTCGTCCCACCACACCATGGTGACCAGATCGCCGAACCACATGTGCGCCATCTCGTGCAGGATCACGTTGGCCCGGCGCTCGTACGACGCCTGCGTCACCTTCCCCCGGAAGATGAACTCCTCGCGGAAGGTCACACAGCCCGGGTTCTCCATCGCCCCGATGTTGTACTCGGGCACGAACGCCTGGTCGTACTTCCCGAACGGGTACGGGTAGTCGAAGTGGTCGTGGAAGAAGTCCAGGCCCTGCCTCGTCACGAGGAAGATGTCCTCGGCGTCGAAGTGCCTGGCGAGTCCCTTGCGGCACATCGCGCCGAGCGGGATCTCCAGCGTCGTCCCGTCGTCGAAGGTGCGGGTGTAGATGTCGGTCTCGTGGTGGTACGGACCCGCCACGACCGCCGTGATGTACGAGGAGATCGGCTTCGTCTCCGCGAAGCGCCACACCCCGTCCTCGTCCCGTGCGCCCTCGCCGTTGCTCCAGACGGTCCAGTCCTCCGGCGCGGTCACCTCGAAGCGGAACGGCGCCTTCAGGTCAGGCTGTTCGAAGGTGACGAAGACCCGGCGGGCGTCGGCCGGCTCGTACTGCGTGTAGAGATAGACCTCGCCGTCCTCCGGGTCGACGAAGCGGTGCATCCCCTCGCCGGTACGGCTGTACGCGCACTGCGCGTCCACCATCAGTACGTTCTCCGCGGCCAGAGACTCCAGCGCGATCCGTGAGCCGTCGAAGACCGCGGCCGTGTCCAGCTTCTCGCCGTTCAGCGTGACGGCCGTCACGGCGGGCGCCAGCAGATCCGCGAAGGTCGACGCGCCCGGTTCCGTGCAGCGGAAGCGGATCGTGGTCACCGAGCGGAAGGTGCGTGGCCCTGAGCCCTCCGTGGCCTCCCCGACCGCGGAACGCAGATCGAGGGCAACCTCGTACCCGTCGACGGACACCAGCTCGGCCCGTCGTCGGGCCTCGTCGCGGGACAGATTCTCACCGGGCACGGGCACTCCTTCGTGTCTCGTTCGGACAGGACCGATCCTCGCATGCGCACCTGAGCGGGGTGCGTCCGGGAATCGTCCGCTGACCATCGGTGTTGTCCGTTTGAGGCGTACGTGGCGTCACAACAAGGAGAGAAATGTCCGAAAGCGGTCAGACCGGCAAGACCCCCGTCGACTTCTGGTTCGACCCCGTGTGCCCCTGGGCGTGGATGACCTCGCGCTGGATGCTCGAAGTGGAGAAGGTCCGGGACGTCGAGGTCCGCTGGCATGTGATGAGCCTGGCGGTCCTGAACGAGCCCAAGCTCGACGAGCTCTCCGAGAAGTACCGCGAGCTCATACAGCAGGCATGGGGACCGGTCCGGGTCGTCATCGCCGCGCAGCAGAAGCACGGTGACGAGGTGCTCGGAGACCTCTACACCGCTCTCGGCACCCGCTTCCACAACCGCGGCGAGGGCTCGACCCGCGAGGCCATCATCGGTGCGCTGGAGGAGGTGGGCCTCCCGGCCGAGCTGATCGAGTACGCCGACTCCGACGCGTACGACACCGAGCTGCGCGCCTCCCACAAGGAGGGCATCGACAAGGTCGGCCAGGACGTCGGCACCCCGGTCATCGCGGTCCCGGGCTCGGACGGCGAGCAACTCGCGTTCTTCGGGCCGGTCGTCACGCCGGCGCCGAAGGGCGAGGAGGCGGCCAAGCTCTGGGACGGCACCTTGATGGTCGCGTCCATCCCCGGTTTCTACGAGATCAAGCGCACCCGCACACAAGGCCCGATCTTCGACTGACCTCTTTGCCCCTTGCTCATGGAAGGACCCCTGCGAGTCAGGTTCTCGCAGGGGTCCTTCGTCATTCCGCCCGCACGTGAAGGCTGAGAAGACGATCACGGGCGGGACGCTTCAGGCTGCCCGGTTCACTGGGTGATGAGCGGCGTACTCCCCTTGGCCCGGTCGTAACGCCGCGCCACGTCCGGCCAGTTGACGACCTGCCACATCGCCTCGATGAAGTCCACCTTCTGGTTCTTGTACTGAAGGTAGAACGCGTGCTCCCAGGCGTCGAAGACCAGGATCGGGATCGAGCCCTGGCCGACGTTGCCCTGGTGGTCGTAGACCTGCTCGACGATCAGGCGCCCGCTGACCGGCTCGTACGCGAGAACGCCCCAGCCCGAACCCTGGGTGGTCGCCGAGGCCCTGGTCAGCTGGGACTTGAACTTGGCGAAGGAGCCGAAGGACTCGGCGACGGCGTCCGCGAGGTCGCCGACGCCGTCGGCTGCCAGCGGCTCGCCGCCGCCGTCGCCGGTCATGTTGTGCCAGTAGATCGAGTGCAGGATGTGGCCGGAGAGATGGAAGGCAAGGTTCTTCTCCAGGCCGTTGATCGCCCCCCATGCCTCCTTGTCACGGGCCTCTGCGAGCTGCTCCAGGGTGTCGTTGGCGCCCTTGACGTAGGCGGCGTGGTGCTTGTCGTGGTGAAGCTCGATGATCTGCGGGCTGATGACCGGTTCGAGTGCCGCGTAGTCATAGGGAAGTTCGGGAAGCGTGTACATGGCCATGTTCGTCCGGCCCCCCCGCTGCTTATTGCACATCATATGCAAGTGCACACTAGCAGCAAGAGAGCATACGAAGATCGCCGGGCGGGCTTGAGGATCAAGCCCGCCCGGCGACGGGGAACCGGGGGTCCGGGGGATTGAGGCTCAGGCCTCGACGCGGCGCGCCAGCACCTGGCGGACGTAGCCCATCACCGCCAGCGCCGCCGTCAGTCCACCCGTGTAGTAAAGCTGTGTCCGCGTGTCCGGCTCCCGTGCCATCAGGACGAAGACCGCGACCATGCCCGCCAGCGCGATCCACGTCAGCGCCGGGTAGAGCCACATCTTCACGACCAGCTTCGACGGGTCCTCGCGCTCGGTCCGCCGGCGCAGCACCAGCTGTGAGACCGCGATAAAGGTCCAGACGACCAGAATGATCGCGCCGATCATGTTGAGCAGCCACATGAAGACGTCGTTGGGCCGCCAGTAGCTGAGCAGTACGCACAGGAAGCCGAAGACGGACGACACCAGCACCGCGGTGCGCGGCACCCCGCTGAAGGTCCGGCCGAGCGCCTTCGGGCCCTGGCCGCGCGAGACCAGCGAGGAGGCCATGCGGGAGGCGCCGTAGATGTTGGCGTTCATCGCCGAGAGGAGGGCCACCAGCACGACCGCGTTCATGATCTGACCGGCCGCGGGGATGCCCAGGTGGTCCAGCGTCGCGACGTACGGGCCCTTCGTGACGACCTTCGGGTCGCCCCACGGGATCAGCGTGACGATGACCGCCATCGAGCCGATGTAGAAGACCGCGATACGCCACATCGCCGTACGCACGGCCTTGGCGACGCCCTGGACGGGGTGCTCGGACTCGGCCGCGGCGATGGTGACCGTCTCCAGGCCGCCGTACGCGAAGACCGAGGCGAGCAGTCCGACGACCAGACCTTCCGTGCCGTTCGGCATGAAGCCGCCTTCGCCGGTGAGGTTGGCGGTGCCGGGGGAGTCGGTGCCGGGCAGGATGCCGAGGATCGCCAGTACGCCGATGCCCAGGAAGAGCGCGATCGCGAGGACCTTGAGTGCCGCGAACCAGAACTCGAACTCGCCGAAATTCTTCACGGCAGCCAGGTTCGTGCCGCAGAACACCAGCATGAACAGAGCGACCCAGGCCCACTCGGGCGTGCCGGGAAGCCAGCCCGTCATGATCTTCGCCGCGCCGATGCCTTCGAGGCCGACCGCCACACAGAGCAGGAACCAGAACGCCCAGCCCGCCGTGAATCCGGCCCAGGGGCCGATCGCCCGCTCGGCGTGCACCGAGAAGGAGCCGGATGCCGGGTTCGCCGCCGACATCTCGCCGAGCATCCGCATCACGAGCATGACGAGGAGGCCGGAGATCGCATAGGCGATGACGATCGACGGGCCGGCGGCGGCGATGCCCGCGCCCGATCCGACAAAGAGCCCGGCTCCGATGACGCCTCCAAGGGCGATCATCGACAGATGGCGTTGTTTGAGTCCGTGCGAGAGCGGGGTGTCGGCCTGCTGGTCGACAGGCGCGGGCGCGGAGGTCCGAGACATGGGGGTGCCCTGTTCAGTTGCTGAAACGGGAGAAAGGTCAAGTCTGAGTGCGTGTACCGCTCATGCGGAACGGATGTCCGCTATACGGGCACGATGCTCACACCTGGTGATCACAACCTCACCTCACCTGGCCCGCCCTCCCGCATCAACTGGCAAGTCCCCAGGGGCGATCGGCCGCCGGGACCGACGTTCGCTGGGGCAGGAGATCGCCGCCTCGTGCGCACGCGCACGAGGCGGCGATCTCCTCACAGGACGCTGCCCTCACCCCTCACGAGGACGGGGCCGAGTCCTTCACGCCGCTCTGATCGGCATCGGCAACCGCACCCGCGCCGCCCTTGCCCAGCAACTGGCGCACCACCGCGATGCCCACCACGATCACCGCCACCAGCAGCGACAGCAGCACCTGCTCCCGCGCGTCGCCACCGTCGTAGACCATGTAGCCGAGCACGAAAACGATCATGCCGATCGTCAGCCACGTCAGATACGGGAAGAGCCACATCCGCACGATCAGCTTGTCGGGCGACTCGCGCAGGATGATTCCGCGCATCCGCAGCTGCCTGACGCAGATGACCAGCCACACGAACAGGGCGACCGCACCGGACGCGTTCAGCAGGAAAGCGAAGACCGTGTCGGGCCTGACCCCGGTCACCGCTACCCGGGCACCCGCATGCCACACTCGGACCATGCGCGTGTACCTCGGCTCCGACCATGCCGGCTTCGAACTCAAGAACCACCTTGTCGAGTGGCTCACGGCCCACGGCCACGAGCCCGTGGACTGCGGACCCCACATCTATGACGCCCAGGACGACTACCCCCCGTTCTGCCTGCGTGCCGCCGAGAAGACGGCCGCGGACCCGGACAGCCTGGGCATCGTGATCGGCGGCTCCGGCAACGGCGAGCAGATCGCCGCCAACAAGGTCAAGGGAGTGCGCGCCGCGCTCGCCTGGAGCGAGCAGACCGCCGCGCTCGGCCGTGAGCACAACAACGCGAACGTCATCTCCATCGGCGGCCGGATGCACACGCTGGAAGAGTCGGTGAAGTTCGTCGAGATCTTCCTCTCTACCCCGTACTCCGGTGAGGAGCGTCACACCCGCCGCATCGAGATGCTCTCGGCGTACGAGGAGACCGGCGAGCTCCCCCCGATCCCGGCCCACCACCCGCAGCAGGGCTGAGCGTGCCCGAGGGCCATACGATCCACCGACTGGCCGCCGACCACTTCGAGAGGTTCGGCGGCCGACCTGTGCGGGCGACCAGCCCGCAGGGGAAGTTCTCCGACAGTGCGGCACTGCTCGACGGCCGGCCGCTGGAGAGCACCGAGGCACACGGCAAGCACCTCTTCCTCGGCTTCGGCCCGCTCGGCTGGGTCCACATTCATCTCGGCCTCTTCGGCAAGGTCACCTTCGGCGACGCGCCCGCGCCGCCGCCGACCGACACCGTGCGGCTGCGTCTGGCCAACCCGACGGCGTATGTCGATCTGCGCGGGCCCACGGCCTGCGCGCTGATCGCGGACGGCGAGAAGGCGGCGATACACGGGCGGCTGGGGCCCGATCCGCTGCGCCCGGCCGACGATCCGGACCGCGCCTGGGCCCGCGTCTCCCGCTCCCGTACCACCGTCGCCGCACTGCTCATGGACCAGAAGATCATCGCGGGTGTGGGCAACGTCTACCGCGCCGAGGTCCTCTTCCGGCACGGCATCGACCCGTACCGCGCGGGCAAGGACCTCACCCACGGCGAGTGGGCCGCGATCTGGTCGGATCTCGTGGAGTTGATGCGCGAGGGAGTACGCAACAACCGCATCGACACGGTCCGTCCCGAGCACACCCCCGAGGCGATGGGCCGCCCGCCGCGTGTCGACGACCACGGCGGCGAGGTCTACGTCTACCGAAGGGCACTCCTGCCCTGCCATGTCTGCGGCGGCGAGATCCGCACCGCCGGTCTCGCCGCACGCAATCTCTTCTGGTGTCCGGCCTGCCAGCGAAGCTGACGCTGCCTCAGAAACCGTGCGGCAACCAGGGCGCCAGGTCACTGCCGAACGCCACCGACGCCTCGGCCAGCGCCCCCTGCCGCAGCTCCCGCACCCTCCCCGCCCCCGCCAGCGCCGAAAGCGACACCCCGCCCAGATAGGCCGCGCCCAACTCCCGTACGGACAGCGCCAGATCGGCGTCGTCCTCGGTCCGCTTGCAGGACGCGCCCTTGTGGTCGCCGGTCAGCCGCCAACGCCCCGCGTTCCAGGGGCAGAAGGCGTCGTCGACGTCGAAGACGACGTCCACCGGCGTCTGGTACGTGCGCGCCTCCAGCGCCACGCCAACCTCCACGAGCCGTACGAACATGCCGTCCCGCACCCGCACTTCGCATCGCCGAATGTCATTGACCAGATGCAGCAGGGGATCGTCCACCGGCCGGTTGCGCGCCACCACCTGCACCGTCAGGTCGATGTCGAACAGGAAGCGCCACAGCACGGCGTACGTCACCGGGTCGAGCGCCTCGATGTGCCGCAGTGCGACGCTGCCCTTGGGGCCGTTCGCATCCCAGTCCGGCTTGGTGTGGAAGCGTACGAAACCGACGATTTCGCCCTCTCGCTCGGCGACCACGCACTGCATCGGCGAGGCGCCCTGCCGCTGGGACTCCGGGTCGAGCAGCGGCAACTGCTCCCAGCCGGGCCTGCGGGCAAGCATGCCGGGCCGCGTTCCGATGCTGCGCACGTACACCGCCTCGCACTCCCGCGCGACGTCGGCGACGTCCGCGAAGCGCAGCCGGACCGCGTCCGCGCCCTCGGGGAGAGGGGGAGCGATCCGTCCCCGGACGGTGTCGATCGTCAGGGAGATCTGCTGGGTCCCGAGGCCGTAGCCGAACCGTTCGTAGATCTCCGGTTCGGACGCCGTGAGGACGGCGATCGGCTCGCCCCAGCCGCGTACGTTGTCGAGCTGGCGGCGCATCATCGAGGTGAGCACCCCGCGACGGCGGTGTGTCGCGGCCACGCTGACCATCGTCACGCCCGCGGCGGGCACCATCGCGCCGCCCGGCACCGAGACCCCGAACGTGAACGCCCCTGCCGTCCCGACGCACTCGTCGCCGTCCCAGGCGCCGATGGAGCGCTCGTGCTCGGTCAGCGCATGATAAAGCTCACGCTCCTCAGGGGGCTCGGGCACACCACCGAACGCCCGCTCCAACTTGCCGTACCAGTGGTCCCATTCGGTACTGCGCAATACGCGAAGTTCGATCGTCATATGCCATGCCTACCAGGGCAACGGCGCCGCGGCGACCCGATTTCGAACGCATTGTCACCGGGGTCCCCCTGCACGGGAGGCGGGCGGGTGGATAGGGTCCACGGCAATGGCCCGCGGCTCTGCAGCAGACTCGTTCACGGCCCGGTTGCGGAAAGCCGTGCACCGGGGCCGTATCGCGCTGCGCAAGTCCGGGGTCGACTACTTCCGCGGCGACGGCTCCGACTGGATCGCGCTCGCCGGGCTGCTGCTGACGATCCCGGCCTTCACGTGGGGCACGGTCGTGGTGCCCCTCTGGGTCTCCCCGGCGGCCCTCGTCCTGCCGATCGTGGCGGGCGGTCTGCTGCTGCGTCCGGCGAGCCTGCTTAGTCTCTACGCGACGGCAGCGGCGGCGCTGATCGTCGAGTCGGTCACGCTCGGCCCCTACAGCGACGGTCCGGCGCGCGTCACCCCGGGAACGGTCCTCACCGTCGCGGCCTGCGGCTTCTTCGGACTGCTGATAGCCCAGTTCCGCGCCCGGGTCGGAGTGCCCTGGCGGCGCGGCGGAACGATGCTCTTCGACCTGCGCGAACGCATCAGGGTGCAGAGCGCCCTGCCCCGGCTCCCCAAGGGCTGGCACCGCGAGATGTCGCTGCGCCCGGCCGGCGGGCAGTCCTTCTCCGGGGACTTCGTGGTCGCGGCCCGCACGAACGGCGGCCGCACCCTGGAGGTCATCCTCACCGACGTCTCGGGCAAGGGCATGGACGCGGCCTCGCGGGCGCTGCTGCTGTCCGGCGCGTTCGGGGGGCTGCTCGGTTCGCTGCCGCCGCACGGCTTCCTGACCGCGGCCAACGGCTATCTGCTCCGCCAGGACTGGGACGAGGGGTTCGCGACCTCGGTCCATCTCGTCCTGGACCTGGACTCGGGCGACTACGAACTGTTCTCTGCCGGCCATCTGCCCGCGCTCCAGCTGCACGCGGGCAGCGGCCGCTGGGAGGAGAAGGGCGCCGACGGTCCGCTCCTCGGGGTGTACGACGGGGCACAGTTCGACCCGGTCAAGGGCTCGTTGCGCCCCGGCGACGTACTGATGCTCTTCACCGACGGCCTGGTGGAGGCGTCGGGCCGTGACATCAGCGAGGGTATAGACCGCCTGACCGGCGAGGCCGACCGTTATGTCGCCTCCGGGTTCGAGGGCGCGGCCTGGCATCTGATCGAGGCGGTCGCGAAGGACGTCAACGACGACCGCGCGCTGCTGCTGCTCCGGCGTGAGGCGTAGTCAGGGCGTACCGCACTCCGGCAGGTGTTTTGTCCTTAATTGCCGGACAGGGCTCTGAGATGCTCGAACGCCACGACGGCGTCCCGAGGAGTCCTGATGGCGACGACAGAAACCGCGATCTGGCGCGAGCGCGGCAACCCGCTGGTCGCCGGGTCCGGAAGCGGCCCGCTGCGCGGCGTACGGCTGGCGGTCAAGGACGTGCACGCCGTCGCCGGTCACCGGCTCGGGGCGGGCAATCCTGCCTGGCTGGCCGAGGCGGAACCCCAGAGAGCGCACTCGTGGGCCGTGGGCACCCTGCTGGCCGCGGGAGCCGACGTGACCGGCATCGCGCAGACCGACGAATTCGCCTACAGCCTGGGCGGGACGAACGCGCACTACGGCACCCCGCCCAACCCGGCAGCACCCGGCCGGGTCCCCGGCGGCTCCTCCGGCGGGCCGGCCGCCGCGGTCGCCCTCGGCCAGGCCGACGCCGGGCTCGGCAGCGACACCGCAGGATCGATCCGGGTGCCCGCCTCGTACTGCGGTCTCCACGCCCTGCGGCCCACTCACGGCGCCGTCCCCGCCACCGGAATGCTGCCGCTGGCCCCCTCCTTCGACACGGTCGCCTGGCTCGCGCGGGACGCGAGCACGCTGGCACGGCTGGGCGACGTACTGCTGCCCGCAGGGGGCGCCGAGGCCCAACGCCCTTTCCGTACAGCCCTGGTGGCGAGGGACCTCGTCGCGCTCGCCGACGCGGGAGTACGTGAGGCCTTCGGCCGGGCGGCGGCGGAACTGGCCGAGTGCCTCGGCCTGAAGACCGAGGAAGTCCCGTCTCCGGGAGGCGATCCGGCTCAGCGGGCGGTGGCCTTCGCGACGGCTCAGGCGGCGGAGGTGTGGGAGTGCGACGGGGCCTGGGTGAGCACTCACCCCGGGACGCTCGGGCCCGGCGTCGAGGCCCGGTTCGCCCGCGCCGCCGCGGTCACCCCCGAGGAGCGGACCGCCGCGGAGGAAGTGGTCCACCGCACGGCCCGCGACCTGCTCGCGGCTCTGCCGGACGACGCCGTGCTGCTCCTGCCTGCCGCGAGCGGACCGGCGCCGCTGCCCGACGAGGACAGCGCTCGCAAGGCCGCCACCCGGCAGGCGACGTTCCGCCTCACCTGCCCGGCGAGCGGTGCGGGTCTGCCGTGCCTGGTGCTTCCGCGGATGACGGTGGACGGACTGCCTGTGGGGCTGGCGGTGATCGGCGGCCGCGGGAGCGACCGCGCGCTGCTCGACCTGGGTGTGCGCAGCGCGGGACAGGGTTTCCGCTCCTGACCCGGGGCGGGCTGCCCTTCACCGGGGCCGGCCCCAACTGCCCGGCAGGGCGCGGCCGTGCACCCGTACAGTCGTCCCATGCCGTATCTCACGCTCACCGAGATCGAGGCTCTCGCCCGCGAGGCCCACGCCGCCCAGACGGACAAGGCGGGACGCCCGTACGCCGAGCATCTCGCCGCCGTCGCGGAAGGGGTGCGGCTCCGTGGCGGCAGCGAGGAGCAGATCGCCGCGGGATGGCTGCACGACGCCGTCGAGGACGACGCGCTGTCCCGGGAGTGGCTGGAGAACGCCGCGCTGCCTCAGACGGTCAGGGACATCGTCCTCGCCCTCACCAAGCGCAAGGGCGAGGACCTGGAGGAGTACACGAGGCGCATTCTGGCCACACCGGGCGCGCGTCTCGTCAAGGAGGCCGACCTCGCGCACAACGCGGACCCGGCGCGGCTCGCGGTCCTCGACGAGGCGACGCGGACGCGGCTGACGGCGAAGTACGCGAGGGTACGCGGCCTGCTGGGCCTGCCGGACGGTGACGGGGCCTGACCGAACGGGGGGCCGACCGGAAGGCCGCGTGACCCGAGCCCGCCCGGCCCGCGCCGTAACGGCACGCCCGCCGCACAGTTCAGCGCTGACGGCTCAGGGCCTCGGCGCCAGTTCCGTCGCATCCCGCCGGAACGCCCAGGCCATCTCCGGCTCGGTCACGAACCGCAGTGCCCTGCGTACCGGCGGCGTGCACAGCAGCGTCACCGCCGCCGCCGCGATCAGCGTGAGCACGATCTCGCCGCTCGGGTCGCTCAGCCACGCGTATGTCTCGAAGACATGCCCGTAGTCCGCGGCCTTGATCAGCAGGCCGTGCCCCAGATAACCGCAGATCGTCCCGGCGCCGAGCACCGTGAACCAGGTCCTGCGGCGCGGCACCCAGGCCAGGAACCCGGCCGTGAGCAGCGCCGCGCAGCCGAAGAACGCCAGCGTCATCACGACACCCACCCACCACGGCTGACCCAGTTCCTGGGCGCTGCTGGAGCGGTAGAGCCAGCTGAAGTTCATCCGGGGGGAAGCCCAGTACGCGAAGGCGCCCGCGCCCGCGAAGAGCGGCAGCGCGAGCAGCCGCACCTCCCGGCGCCGCACCAGCTGGAAGTGCTCGGGCTTCAGCGAGAGACCCAGCACGAAGAACGGCAGGAACTGCAGTACGCGCTGGAGATTGAGATCCGCGCCGATGTTCGGCGTCAGCGCGGCGAGCGAGGCCAGCGCGAGTGCGACGGGCACCGGCCACCGGATGAGCCGCCACAGCGGGGTGGTCAGCCGCCAGATGAACAGAGCCGCCAGGAACCAGGTCAGATAGAAGGGGTCGAGCAGGCTGATCGGCTGCTCGGGGGCGTGCTGTGCCCACCGTCTGAACAGGGAGTACACGATTTCGAAGACGACATACGGCACCGCGATCCCGGTCAGCAGCCGTCTGAGCTGGTCGGGCCTGCCGGCGTAACTCCGGGAGAAATAACCGGAGATGAGAATGAAAGCCGGCATGTGAAAGGTGTAGACGAGCAGGTAGAGCGACCGGGAGGCACGGCTGCCGTCCATCACCGGCTCCCATGCGTGCGCGATGGCGACGAGCACGATGGCCAGATACTTCGCGTTGTCGAAGTAGGCGTCTCGACTGGTGGACTTCGCCGGCGCCTTCCCGGCCGCGGCGGCAACGGCCGGTGCGGTTGACTTCTCGGTTGTAGGGACGGGCTCCGACTCCCGGGCCTGGGGGAGCGGGGCCCTGCTGAATCCATGCGGAGCGTGGAACATCTGAGGCACCCTAGCCTCGCCCATTCGATTTCGTAAATCCCTGTCCGCGTGTCTCCCATTCGAATCTGAAAACGACCCCCAACCGCCCGCTATGCCCCAATTGATCCCCCTTAAATGGTGCATATCGGCACGCAATTGTGACCGTGTGAATTTCCCCACCGGACGCCTTCGAATTTCTCGTGACCGCTGTGTGGGGGCATGGAAACGATCAGGCCGAATTCCTTCCCGCATTTCACCCGGCCGGGCCAACCGCGCCATGCTTGCGGGTGCGCGCGGGTGCGCGTATGGCGCGATCCCGTCATCGATGATTCGTCAGCAGGGAGCATGTACGGGGCTGTTGGTGGCACCATGGTCATGGCGGGGGTGTGCTGGGCCGCACGCTCCCGGGCCGGCAAGGCGGACCGACCGAGGGTGTGATCAGTTGTGGCCATTTCACTGTCTGTGGTGCTGCTGTTGGCGATCATCCTCGTGGTGCTGATCCGCGGCGGCTCCATCAAGGCCGGACCCGCAATCGTCGCGGTGCTGTTCGGCTTCTTCCTCGCCTCGACGGGCATGGCGCCGTCGATCAATAAATTCCTCGACTCGATAGCCGAAACCATCAACCAGATCAGCTTCTGAACCGGCGTTCCGTATCAGCGTCCGACCTGGCATCGCTCGGCCGGTCCGGCTGCCGTGCGCCGAAGCGGCCGGTAGAACGACTCAGGCCCGGTCCTGGTGGTCAACCACCGGGCCGGGCCTGAGACATGAAGAGCGGGCGACGGGAATCGAACCCGCGTAGCTAGTTTGGAAGACTAGGGCTCTACCATTGAGCTACGCCCGCACGCATCGCACCGCAGGTCACGAGGGCCGCGGTACGAAGAGCATCGTAGCGGGTCCCGGGCCACTGCCGCACACCGCATTTCCGTCCCGTGCCGCCTCCGGAAGAATGGGGCAGCCCGATGGCCTGCGGGCATGTACCCTACGTGTCGCACCGACGGGGTGTGGCGCAGCTTGGTAGCGCGTCCGCTTTGGGAGCGGAAGGTCGTCGGTTCGAATCCGGCCACCCCGACCATCATCACCATCGCTCTTCAAGATCACCTTGTGGGGCTCATCCTGCTTGCGGCTACTATGCAAGCTGCGTGCCCGTGTGTCCGACGCTCCGGCGAAAAGCCGGCGAGTCTGACGGAGAGACCGGGCCGAATCCGCTGAGCCGCCTCCAGTGCGGCGGACGCAGCAGACCCCAGAATCAGCCACCAAGGAGACCGAACCGTGAAGAGCGCCGTGGAGACCCTGAACCCGACCCGGGTTCGGCTCACTGTCGAGGTGCCCTTCGAGGAGCTCAAGGACAGCCTCGACGCGGCGTACAAGAAGATCAACCAGCAGGTCACGGTCAAGGGCTTCCGCAAGGGCAAGATCCCGGCCCGAGTGATCGACCAGCGGTTCGGCCGTGGTGCGGTGCTGGAGGAGGCCGTCAACGACGCCCTCCCGAAGTTCTACACCGAGGCCGTCAACGATGCCTCGGTCAACCCGCTCGGCCAGCCCGAGGTCGACATCACCGAGCTGAAGGACGGCGAGCTGCTGGCCTTCACCGCCGAGGTCGACATCCGCCCGGTCATCGAGATCCCGGACTACTCCGGCATCGAGGTCACCGTCGACGCGGTCGAGGTCACCGACGAGGACGTCGAGAAGTCCGTGGAGCAGCTGCGCGAGCGCTTCGCCTCCACCGACCCGGTCGAGCGCGCCGCCGCCGAGGGCGACGTCGTGACGATCGACCTCGAGGCCAAGGTCGACGGCGAGGTCCTGGAGGACGGCGTCGCGACCGGCGTGCAGTACACCATCGGCTCCGGAGAGCTCCTCGACGGCATCGACGAGGCCGTCACCGGCCTGGAGGCCGGCGGCGAGGCCACCTTCACCTCGCAGCTGAAGGGCGGCTCCGCCGAGGGCAAGGACGCGGAGGTCACCGTCAAGGTCACCGCCGTCGCCGCCCGTGAGCTCCCCGAGCTCGACGACGACTTCGCGCAGATGGCGAGCGAGTTCGACACCCTCGAGGAGCTGAAGGCGGACAGCCGCAAGCGCCTGGAGAACATGAAGCAGTACGACCAGGCCACGCAGGCCCAGGAGCGCGTCCTCGACGAGCTGCTGAAGCTGACCGAGGTGCCGATCCCCGAGAAGCTCCTCGAGGACGAGGTCAAGACCCGCAAGCACAACCTCGAGCACCACCAGCTCGGCCAGATGGGCATCGACCTCGCCAAGTACCTGGAGATCCAGGGCAAGACCGAGGAAGAGTTCGACGCCGAGACGTCCGAGCAGGCGATCAAGGGCATCAAGACCCAGTTCATCCTCGACGAGCTGGTCAACAAGGAGAAGCTCAACGTCAACCAGGAGGAGCTCACCGAGCACCTCATGCGGCGTGCGGCTTCCTCCGGCATGAGCCCCGACCAGTTCGCCCAGGCGGTCGTCGAGGGCGGCCAGGTGCCGATGCTCGTGGGCGAGGTCGCCCGCGGCAAGGCGCTCGCCGTGGTCGTCGAGGCCGCCAAGGTCACCGACACCAACGGTGAGGTCGTCGACCTCGAGGACGAGGACGAGGCCGAGGTCGCCGCGGAGACGGTCGAGGCCGTCGTCGAGGGTGACGAGGCCGAGGAGACCGCGGAGAAGACCGAGGGCTGAGCCTCGCTCTGAAGCACTGATTCGGGCCCCGGACGCAACCGCGCCGGGGCCCGAGTCGTGCGGCTGCCGGGCCCCGTACACCTTGCGCTCCGAGCGAACAGTTGGGGAACCGGGATGGCGTTGTCCCACCTGCGCGTTAGGGTCCTTGAATACGAGGGCAGGGGAGTCCCGCCCCAGTACGAAAGATGCTGAGACGGCCGCAGCCGTCAGAGACGAGCAGGTGGATACGTGACGAATCTGAAGCCTTACGCCGCGGGTGAGCCGTCCATCGGTGGCGGCCTCGGCGACCATGTCTACAACCGGCTGCTCGGCGAGCGCATCATCTTCCTCGGCCAGCAGGTCGACGACGAGATCGCCAACAAGATCACGGCGCAGATGCTGCTCCTGGCCGCCGAGCCGGACAAGGACATCTACCTCTACATCAACAGCCCCGGCGGCTCGGTGACGGCCGGCATGGCGATCTACGACACCATGCAGTACATCCCGAACGACGTGGTCACGATCGGTATGGGCATGGCGGCCTCGATGGGCCAGTTCCTGCTCACCGGCGGCACCGCGGGCAAGCGCTTCGCGCTCCCGAACACCGACATTCTGATGCACCAGGGATCGGCCGGCATCGGCGGTACCGCCTCGGACATCAAGATCCAGGCCGAGTATCTGCTTCGAACGAAGAAGCGCATGGCGGAGATCACCGCCCACCACTCCGGCCAGACCGTCGAGACGATCATCCGCGACGGTGACCGCGACCGCTGGTACACCGCGGAAGAGGCCAAGGACTACGGCCTCATCGACGAGATCATCTCCGCCGCATCGGGCGTTCCGGGCGGCGGCGGCACCGGCGCCTGAGCCGGACTGCCCCCAGCCCCCGCCCGTAGAACGCCACCAGGATGGTGAACACCCATATGAGTAACTTCTCCGCGAGCGGCCTCTACACCGGCCCGCAGGTGGACAACCGCTACGTCGTCCCGCGCTTTGTCGAGCGCACCTCGCAGGGCGTGCGCGAGTACGACCCGTACGCGAAGCTCTTCGAGGAGCGCGTCATCTTCCTCGGCGTGCAGATCGACGACGCCTCCGCCAACGACGTCATGGCGCAGCTGCTGTGCCTGGAGTCGATGGACCCGGACCGCGACATCTCCATCTACATCAACAGCCCCGGCGGCTCGTTCACGGCCCTCACGGCCATCTACGACACGATGCAGTTCGTGAAGCCGGACATCCAGACGGTCTGCATGGGCCAGGCGGCCTCGGCCGCGGCCGTGCTGCTCGCCGCCGGTACGCCCGGCAAGCGGATGGCCCTGCCGAACGCCCGCATCCTGATCCACCAGCCGTCCTCGCAGACCGGCCGCGAGCAGCTCTCCGACCTGGAGATCGCGGCCAACGAGATCCTGCGGATGCGTACGCAGTTGGAAGAGATGCTGGCGAAGCACTCCACCACGCCGATCGAGAAGATCCGTGACGACATCGAGCGCGACAAGATCCTGACCGCCGAGGACGCGCTTGCGTACGGCCTCGTCGACCAGATCGTCTCGACCCGTAAGAGCACGGCCGCAGCGGCCGCCTGACCGGTCCGGGGCCCTTGGCGCGGAGCACAAGCATGTGAACCGCGCCAAGGGGGGCCCGAACGGGGGGCCCGGCAAGGTACCGTCGGATATGAGGCACCAGGAGTCGGCTGAACCAAGCTGCTCCCAGGCGAAGGGGAAGCACCTCGTGGCACGCATCGGTGATGGCGGCGACCTGCTCAAGTGCTCGTTCTGTGGAAAGAGCCAGAAGCAGGTGAAGAAGCTCATCGCAGGCCCGGGTGTGTACATCTGCGACGAGTGCATCGACCTCTGCAACGAGATCATCGAGGAGGAGCTCGCCGAGACCTCCGAGGTGCGGTGGGAGGAACTGCCCAAGCCGCGCGAGATCTACGAGTTCCTCGAGGGGTACGTCGTCGGGCAGGAGCCCGCGAAGAAGGCCCTCTCGGTAGCGGTCTACAACCACTACAAGCGTGTCCAGGCCGGCGAGAACGGCGGGGGCGCGGGCCGGGACGACGCCATCGAACTGGCCAAGTCGAACATCCTGTTGCTGGGCCCCACCGGGTCCGGCAAGACTCTTCTCGCCCAGACCCTGGCCCGGATGCTCAACGTCCCGTTCGCCATCGCCGACGCGACGGCGCTGACGGAGGCCGGGTATGTCGGCGAGGACGTCGAGAACATCCTGCTGAAGCTGATCCAGGCGGCCGACTACGACGTCAAGAAGGCCGAGACCGGGATCATCTACATCGACGAGATCGACAAGGTCGCCCGTAAGAGTGAAAACCCGTCGATCACCCGTGACGTGTCCGGCGAAGGCGTCCAGCAGGCCCTGCTGAAGATCCTGGAAGGCACGACGGCCTCGGTCCCGCCCCAGGGCGGCCGGAAGCACCCGCACCAGGAGTTCATCCAGATCGACACGACGAACGTGCTGTTCATTGTGGGCGGTGCCTTCGCGGGCCTTGAGAAGATCATCGAGTCGCGGGCGGGCGCGAAGGGGATCGGCTTCGGCGCGACGATCCGCTCCAAGCGCGAGATCGAGGCGAGCGACCAGTTCCAGGAGGTCATGCCGGAGGACCTGGTGAAGTTCGGGATGATCCCGGAGTTCATCGGCCGCCTCCCCGTCATCACCTCGGTCCACAACCTGGACCGCGAGGCCCTCCTGAAGATCCTGGTCGAGCCGCGCAACGCACTGGTGAAGCAGTACCAGCGCCTGTTCGAACTGGACGGCGTGGAGCTGGACTTCGACCTCCCGGCCCTGGAGGCGATCGCCGACCAGGCGATCCTGCGCGGCACGGGCGCGCGGGGCCTGCGGGCCATCATGGAAGAGGTCCTGATGTCGGTGATGTACGAGGTCCCGTCGCGCAAGGACGTCGCACGGGTGGTCATCACTGCGGACGTGGTGCACAACAATGTGAACCCGACGCTGGTGCCGAGGGAGCCGCGGATCGTGAAGAACGACGGGCGGCACGAGAAGTCCGCGTAGGTTTTTTGCACACACGCGAAAGGGGCGCCCGGCCAGTCGAACTGGCCGGGCGCCCCTCGGTGTTGCGCTGTGAATGTCAGACCTTGGTGCGGGAGGACTTGTAGAGCTTGGCCGCGAGTTCGGCGACCTGGTCCTGCGACGCGCCCTTGCCCCCGGTCAGCATGGAGCTCATGTCGAAGGCAGTTACCGCGCCGATCGTGCTGTAGTCGGCCCAGACGCAGATCGGAGTCTCGAACTCCTTGGGGCCAGCTGCTGAACTCGAGCCGGGCTTGGTCTTGATGTTCTGGCACTTCATCAACGCGCCATCAAACCCGGAAGGCGCCACCGACGTCGGGCTGCCGACGAGGGTGACTTCGTTCTTCTTGTCCTCCGCGTCGCCCTTCGCGAGTTTGTTGAAGTAACCGTCGAGTGCCTTTTCGGGGTCGGAGATCTCGCCCCACAGTCCGCTGACGCTGAGTAGCTTCCCCTTCAGCGGCTCGCTCTCGGTGCCGGACTTGTAGCTGGCACCGACCTGTGTCGGGTTCTTGATCCCGATCGCCTCGGCCTCCTTCTTGTCCTTGGCGGACATGGGCTCCGATTTGTCGGTGCCCTGCTTCTTGTAGTCGTCGACCGACGCCGCTGGAGTGAGCTTGTAGCCCTTCGTGTCGGCCGAGACGTCCCCGTTCCCGCTGCCTCCGCCCAGCAGGAAGTACGCGCCACCGCCGATCACCGCGAGCGCCACGACCGAGGCCGCCACGATCAGGCCCGTCTTCTTCTTCGGGGCAGCCGGCGGGGGCGGGACCTGGCCGCCGCCGTAGGGCTGGCCGTACTGGGGCTGCTGGCCGTAGGGGCCCGGCTGCTGGGGCTGGCCCCACTGGCCCGGCTGCTGCGGCTGCTGCGGCGGGACGCCCGGAGGTGCCTGCTGGGGGTAGCCGTAGCCGGGCTGCGGGGCCTGCGGCTGCTGGCCGTAGGGACCCGGCTGACCGTACGGTCCGGGCTGCTGGGGCTGTCCGCCGTACGGGCCCGGCTGGTTGTAACTCATTACTGCGTTCCCCTCCAGTTACTTATGTGGTTCGAACATCCTGGCTCAAGCGCCAACGCCCTGGGGCGGTGGGGGTCACACCGTTACGGAAGATTCCCGTTTCAGTACGGCCCTGTGACACCCCTAAACTGAGCCCGTGACCGAGAACACTCAGCAGCAGCCAGCCAGCAACCCCGAACTGCCGACCCAGTACGCGCCGGCCGAAGTAGAGGGGAAGCTGTACGAGCGCTGGGTAGAGCGCGGTTACTTCGAGGCGGACGCGAAGAGCGAGAAGCCTGCGTACACGATCGTCATCCCGCCGCCGAACGTCACCGGCTCCCTGCACCTCGGGCATGCCTTCGAGCACACGCTGATCGACGCCCTCACCCGCCGCAAGCGGATGCAGGGATACGAGACCCTGTGGCAACCCGGCATGGACCACGCCGGTATCGCCACCCAGAACGTCGTCGAGCGAGAGCTGGCCAAGGAGGGCAAGTCCCGCCATGACCTCGGCCGCGAAGCCTTCGTTGAGCGGGTCTGGCAGTGGAAGGCGCAGTCCGGCGGGCAGATCTCCGGTCAGATGCGCCGCCTCGGCGACGGTGTCGACTGGAGTCGCGAGCGCTTCACGATGGACGAAGGCCTCTCCCAGGCCGTCCAGACGATTTTCAAGAGGCTCTACGACGACGAGCTGATCTACCGCGCGGAACGGATCATCAACTGGTGCCCGCGCTGCCTGACGGCGATCTCCGACATCGAGGTGGAGTACCAGGACGACGACGGCGAGCTGGTCTCGATCCGCTACGGCGACGGCGACGCGTCGATCGTCGTCGCGACGACTCGGGCCGAAACGATGCTCGGTGACACGGCGGTCGCCGTCCACCCCGACGACGAGCGCTACGCCCACCTCGTCGGCACGGAGATCGAGCTGCCGCTCACCGGTCGCCGGATTCCGGTTGTCGCCGACGAGCACGTCGACCCCGAGTTCGGCACGGGCGCCGTCAAGGTCACCCCGGCCCACGACCCGAACGACTTCGAGATCGGCCAGCGCCACGGCCTGCCGAACCTCGCCGTCATGGACGAGCACGCGGTCATCACCGTGCACGGCCCGTTCCAGGGTCTCGACCGTCTGGAAGCCCGTTCCGCGATCGTCGGCGCGCTGCGCGCCGACGGCCGGATCGTTGCCGAGAAGCGTCCCTACACCCACTCCGTCGGCCACTGCTCACGCTGCAAGACGACGATCGAACCGCGGCTGTCCATGCAGTGGTGGGTCAAGGTCGGCCCCCTCGCGCAGGCCGCTGGGGACGCTGTCCGTGACGGCAGGGTCAGCATCCACCCCAAGGAGATGGAGTCCCGGTACTTCGGCTGGGTCGACAATCTGCACGACTGGTGCATCTCGCGTCAGTTGTGGTGGGGCCACCGCATTCCCGTCTGGTACGGGCCGAACGGCGAGGTCGTCTGCGTCGGACCGGACGAGGAGCCGCCCGCGGGCGAGGGCTGGACGCAGGACACCGATGTCCTGGACACCTGGTTCTCCTCCGGCCTGTGGCCCTTCTCCACCCTCGGCTGGCCCGAACAGACCGAGAGCCTAGAGAAGTTCTATCCGAACTCCGTCCTCGTCACCGGGTACGACATCCTCTTCTTCTGGGTCGCCCGAATGATGATGTTCGGCCTGTACGCGATGGACGGCACCCCGCCGTTCCACACCATCGCCCTGCACGGCATGGTCCGCGACCAGTTCGGCAAGAAGATGTCGAAGTCCTTCGGCAATGCGGTCAACCCGCTGGACTGGATGGACACTTACGGTTCCGACGCGGTCCGCTTCACGCTGGCCAACGGTGCCAACCCCGGTGTCGACGTCCCGATCGGCGAGGACTGGGTCAAGGCGTCGCGCAACTTCGCCAACAAGATCTGGAACGCGACCCGCTTCGCACTCATGAACGGCGCGACGGTGGAGGGTGAACTGCCGCCCGCCGAGCAGCTGTCGGCGGCCGACCGGTGGATCCTTTCCCGGCTCAACGCGGTCGTCGCCGAGGTCGACGCGTACTACGACGACTACCAGTTCGCAAAGCTCGCCGACTCCCTGTACCACTTCGCGTGGGACGAGGTCTTCGACTGGTACGTCGAGCTGTCGAAGACGACGTACTTCGCGGGCGGCGAGCAGGCGCGCGTCTCCGGACGCGTCCTGGGCGAGGTCCTCGACATCACCCTGCGGCTCCTCCACCCGATCGTCCCGTTCGTCACCGAGACCCTGTGGACCACGCTCACCGGTAAGGAGTCGGTCGTCATCGCCGACTGGCCGAGTGACAGCGGCTTCCGGGACAAGGCCGCCGAGCAGGAGATCGAGCTCGTCCAGCGCGTCGTCACCGAGGTCCGCCGGTTCCGGTCCGACCAGGGGCTGCAGCCCGGGCAGAAGGTTCCGGCCCGGCTCGGCCTGGACGGCACCGCGCTGGCGCCGCACGAGGCCGCCATCCGGCAGCTGCTGCGGCTCCAGCCGGAGGGTGGGGGCTTCAGCGCCACGGCGACCCTCCCGGTCGCCGGGGCCAGGGTCGCGCTCGACCTGTCCGGCACGATCGACGTCGGCGCCGAGCGCAAGCGGCTTGCGAAGGACCTGGCCGCGGCCGAGAAGGAGAAGGCCCAGGCGCTGGGCAAGCTCGGCAACGAGGCCTTCCTCGCCAAGGCCCCGGACAACGTGGTCGACAAGATCCGTACGCGCCTCGCCAAGGCCGAGGAGGACATCGCGCGGATCACGGCCCAGCTGGACCGGCTGCCGCAGGCGTAGTCGCGACGTACGAGAGGCCCCGGCCCCGGGGGAGCACCCTGGGCCCGGGCCTCTCGCGTTCGTGCCCCGCTGCTCACGGGGCACGGCGACCCCTGAGAGGGGCGTGGCGACCGTCCTGTCACTGCCCCTCCGTAGACTGGCCCCCGTGAGCAACCAGCCGGACCCCTTCGACGAGATCGTCGACGCCGAGACCGACCGTGACCCCGACCTGGCGGTGATCGAGGCCGGCAGTCGCACCCTGCGTGCGCAGGCCGGATCGCCCCAGGGTGACCCCGTGCCCGCCCGGCCCGCAGACCCGGAGGTGGACAAGGCGCTGCGCGCGGTCGAGGCGGACCTGGCGACGCGCTGGGGCGAGACCAAGCTGGAGCCGTCGGTAGCCCGTATCTCGGCGCTGATGGACGTGCTGGGGGAGCCCCAGCGCGCGTACCCCTCGATCCACATCACGGGGACGAACGGCAAGACGTCAACGGCCCGCATGATCGAGTCGCTGCTCGGCGCCTTCGATCTGCGCACCGGCCGGTACACCTCGCCGCACGTCCAGTCGGTCACCGAGCGGATCAGTCTGGACGGCGCCGCGATCGACGCAGAGCGCTTCATCGAGACGTACGACGACATCAAGCCGTACATCGAGATGGTCGACTCCCAGCAGGAGTTCCGGCTGTCCTTCTTCGAGGTGCTGACCGGCATGGCGTACGCCGCCTTCGCCGACGCGCCCGTGGATGTGGCCGTCGTCGAGGTCGGCATGGGCGGCAGCTGGGACGCGACGAACGTCATCGACGGATCCGTCGCCGTCATCACCCCCATCGACCTGGACCACACCGACCGCCTGGGCGAGACGCCCGCGGAGATCGCCGTGGAGAAGGCCGGTGTCATCAAGGAGGGCGCAACGGTCATCCTGGCGCAGCAGCCGGTGGACGCCGCGCAGGTGATGTTGAAGAAGGCCGTCGAGGTCGATGCCACCGTCGCGCGCGAGGGCATGGAGTTCGGCGTGGTGGCCCGCGAAGTCGCGGTCGGCGGCCAGCTGGTGACGCTGCGCGGACTCGGCGGGGAGTACGAAGAGATCTTCCTCCCGCTGTACGGAGCTCATCAGGCACACAACGCGGCTGTGGCGCTCGCCGCGGTCGAGGCGTTCTTCGGCATCGGCTCCGAGCAGGCACGCACGCTCGACATGGACACCATCCGCAAGGCGTTCGCCTCGGTGGCCTCTCCGGGCCGCCTGGAGGTCGTGCGCCGCAGCCCGACGGTCGTCCTGGACGCCGCGCACAACCCGGCGGGCGCCCGCGCGGCCGCCGACGGGATCACCGAGTCGTTCGGCTTCTCCCGCCTCATCGGTGTGGTGGGCGCGAGCGGCGACAAGGACGTCCGGGGCTTCCTGGAGGCCTTTGAGCCGATCTTCGCCGAGGTGGTGATCACCCAGAACTCGAGCCATCGGTCGATGGACGCCGACGAGCTGGCGGCGGTCGCCGTCGAGGTCTTCGGCGACGAACGGGTGGTTGTCGAGCCGCGTCTCGACGAAGCGCTGGAGGCGGCGATCACGCTCGCCGAGGAGGAGTCCGAGTTCGCGGGCGCGGGCGTCCTGGTGACCGGTTCCGTGATCACGGTGGGCGAGGCCCGGCTGCTGCTGGGGAAGGGCTGACATTCGATGCGTACGCTCTGTGCTTCCACGCTGATCGGCGAGTTCTTCGTGATCGGCTTCGCCGGTCTCGTCGCCATGAAGTCCGACGACCTCTCCATGGCAACCGTCTGGACGGTCTCCGGCACGGGGATGCTGCTCTGCATCCTGCTCTGCGGAATGATCGGCCGCCCCGGCGGCGTGCAGCTCGGCTGGGCACTGCAGATCGGACTGATCGCCAGTGGCTTCGTAGTGCCGACGATGTTCTTTCTCGGCGCGATCTTCGCGGGCCTGTGGTGGGCCTCGGTCCACTACGGCCGCAAGATCGACGAGGTGAAGGCGAGATGGGCCGCGCAGGCCCCGTCGGAGCCTGACGCTGCGTAATCGGCGCGCCGTCCTGCCCTGTAGCCTCTGAACTCCCGAATCCGTAAACAAGGAGCCCGCACCGTGACCCAGCGCACGCTCGTCCTGCTCAAGCCCGACGCCGTACGCCGCGGCCTGATCGGCGAGATCATCGGCCGGATCGAAGCCAAGGCCGGCTGGCAGATCACGGCGCTGGAGCTGCGCACCCTCGACCAGGAGATCCTCGAGCAGCACTACGCCGAGCACGTCGGACGGCCGTTCTACGAGCCGCTCATCGAGTTCATGCAGTCCGGCCCGGTCGTCGCGTTCGTCGTCGAGGGCGAGCGGGTCATCGAGGGCCTGCGCGCCCTCGCGGGGCCGACCGACCCGATCGCCGCCGCGCCCGGTTCGATCCGTGGGGACTTCGGCACCATCGTGCGGGAGAACCTCATCCACGCCTCGGACTCCGAGGAGTCCGCCATTCGAGAACTCAAGATTTTCTTCCCCGGACTTTCCTGATTGGCCGTCAGCCATACAGAGCTCTTCACCTGGGGCGACCGATGGAATTTCGGTCGCCCTTCGGTGTACAAGAGCGCTTTACGGGAACTCATCGCCCCGACACCTCGTCACCACATTGAGAGGTGGACTCACCGCGCGGTGTCCGTGCAGGCGGCACTACGATGAAACCTCCACGCCACAGCACCCACCTCGCCGTCCTAAAAAGCCATCAACGCTCGACTTGGGAAGGCCAGACGCATCCTCATGGGGAACAACATGTCGTTCATCGGCCGTGACATGGCTGTCGACCTCGGGACCGCCAACACGCTGGTGTACGTCAGGGGCCGGGGGATCGTCCTCAACGAGCCGTCCGTCGTCGCCATCAACACCAACACGGGCGGCATTCTCGCGGTCGGCGCCGAGGCGAAAAAGATGATCGGCCGGACACCGGGCAACATCGTTGCCGTCCGGCCGCTGAAGGACGGCGTCATCGCCGACTTCGAAATCACCGAACGGATGCTCCGCTACTTCATCCTGAAGATTCACAAGCGTCGCTACCTCGCCCGGCCGCGCGTCGTCGTCTGTGTGCCCTCGGGCATCACGGGCGTCGAGCGCCGCGCGGTCATCGAGGCATCGACGCAGGCGGGCGCCCGACAGGTGCACATCATCGAGGAGCCGATGGCCGCGGCCATCGGCTCCGGACTCCCGGTCCATGAAGCCACCGGCAACATGGTCGTCGACATCGGTGGCGGGACCACCGAAGTCGCCGTCATCTCACTCGGCGGAATCGTCACGGCGCAGTCCATCCGCGTCGCCGGCGACGAGCTGGACAACGCGATCATCCAGCACATCAAGAAGGAGTACTCGCTCCTGCTCGGCGAACGGACCGCCGAGAACATCAAGATCACCATCGGTTCCGCCTATGACATGGACAAGGACGAGCACACCGAGATCCGTGGCCGTGACCTCGTCTCCGGTCTGCCGAAGACCGTCGTCATCTCGGCGGCCGAAGTCCGCAAGGCGATCGAGGAACCGGTCAACGCGATCGTCGACGCCGTCAAGACCACCCTCGACAAGTGCCCGCCGGAGCTCTCCGGCGACGTCATGGACCGCGGCATCGTCCTCACCGGCGGTGGCGCCCTGCTGCGCGGCCTGGACGAGCGGCTGCGCCGCGAGACCGGAATGCCCATCCATATCGCCGAGGATCCGCTGGACTCGGTTGCCCTCGGATCCGGCAAGTGCGTCGAGGAGTTCGAGGCGCTCCAGCAGGTGCTGGACGCCCAGCCCCGCCGCTAGCGGCATCGACGGACCAGCGACAATCCGCCGTATGGGGGCCTGCCAACCCGTACGGCGGATCGTTGATATACAGACATCAACATTCCTACGAGGAAGGCACGGCCGCCGCACGTGAGGGACACACGAGAGAGCCGGCTGCTCCTGGTGCTGCTGATCGCCATCGCGTTCGCTTTGATCACGGTGGATATCCGCGGGGGCGAGGATTCACCGGTCGACGGCGCCCGGCAGGCCGCCGCCACGGTCTTCGGACCGGTCGAGAACGGCGTCGCGGCAGCGGTCGACCCGATCGGCAACGCGATCGGAGCGGTGCGGGACTCCGGACAGCGCCACGACCGCATCACCCAACTGGAACACGAGAACGCCGCGCTGAAGCAGAGACTCGGCAGCGACGACCGCAACCGCAGCCGGGTGCGCGAGCTCGACAAGATGCTCAAGAAGGCCGGCGCGGGACAGTACGGAATCAAGGGCGCCGAAGTCATTGCCATCGGGGCGGCCCAGGGCTTCTCCTGGACGGTGACCATCGACGTCGGCTCCAGCGACGGCATCCAGCGGGACATGACCGTCCTCAACGGCGACGGGCTCGTCGGACGCGTCACCACGGTCGGCCCGAACACCGCGACCGTATTGCTCGCCAACGACCCGGACTTCACCGTCGGAACGCGCATGGAGAAGACCGACGAACTGGGCTTCGCCACCGGCCAGGGCGACCGTCCGCTGTCCGTACAGCTGCTCAACGGCAAGTCCAAGGTCAAGAAGGGAGACCGCCTGGTCACCTTCGGCTCGCAGGCCGACAAGCCGTTCGTGCCGGGTGTCCCGGTCGGGGAGGTCGTCCGTGTCGACCCCTCCGGCGGCGGCCTGACCCGCACCATCTACGTCCGGCCGTTCGTCGGCTTCACCAAGCTCGACATCGTCGGCGTCGTCGTCCAGGCACCCCGGTCCGATCCGCGCGACGCGGTCCTGCCGCCCAAGCCCGCGGCCCCGAAGCCCACACCGACGGTCACGGTGACGGTCACCCCGTCACCCGGCGACGGTGTGGACGCGACCGGCCTGACCGACGAGCCGTAGGAGCTGATCCGTCATGCGTTTCAACCGGATGCTGCTCTCCACGACACTCGTCGTGGTCGCCCTCGTCATCCAGGTCTCCGTCCTCGCCCGCCTCCAACTCCCCGGCGCCGTCCCCGACCTGCTGCTGCTCGTCGTTCTTGGCCTCGCCTTCGTGTACGGGCACATGGCCGGCGCCCTCATCGGCTTCGGCGCGGGCCTGCTCGCCGACCTCGCCCCGCCCGCCGACCACGCCGCGGGACGCTACGCACTCGTGCTCTGCGTCATCGGCTACCTCGCGGGGCTGGTGCGCCCCGACAACGGCCAGCTCAAGTCCGCCACCGGACCGATGGTCGTGGTCGTCGCGGCCGCCATCGGCTCGACGCTTCTGTACGCGGGGGTCGGCGCCCTCGTCGGCGACACCGCGGCCCGCCATGTGGGCCTGGGCAGCCTGCTGCTCACGGCCGCCGTCTACGACCTGCTGCTCGCGCCCTTCACCGTGCCGCTGATCATGGCCCTCGCCAGACGCGCCGAGAACGATCCGCTGTCCGAGAGTTCGAGCAGCGGCGGCGGCGACGTCGCCTCCGGCTGGCTCTCCTCCGGCACCGGTCTGCGGATCGGCACTCAGCGCGGCGGACTGCGGGTGAAGGCATCCAGGACGCGGGCGGCACGGGCCGGCCGCATCAAGGGAGTCAAGCGACTGTGACCGAGGGGGCAGCGTGAGCAACATTCCGGAGACCGGGCGGACCCCCCGGGTCCAGATCCGGCTCGTGATCATCCAGGTACTCGTCTTCTCCCTCCTGCTGACCCTCGGCGGACGCCTCTGGTACCTCCAGATCCGCAACGGCGAGGAGTACACCGACGAGGCCAAGAACAACCACGTCCAGCAGGTCGTCCAGCCCGCCGTCCGCGGCGAGATCCTCGACGCCCGCGGCATCCCGCTCGCCGACAACGAGACCCGCCTCGTGGTCTCCGCGTCCCGCACCGAGCTGATGAAGATGAACGACGACGGCAAGGGCGTGCTCACCCGTCTCGCGGCCGTCCTCGGCATGAAGCCGAAGGACGTCATGGACAAGGTCAGGCTCTGCGACGCCAAGACCCCTCAGCCCTGCTGGAACGGCTCGCCCTACCAGCCGATCCCGGTCACCGACGAGACCACCACGCAGCAGGCCCTGCAGATCCGTGAACGCGCCGAGGACTTCCCCGGCATCACCGCCGAACCCACCGCCGTACGCCGCTACACCGCTCCCGGCAAGGCCAACACCGCACAGGTGCTCGGCTATCTCTCGCCGGTCACCGACGAGGAGATCACCGAGGCCAAGGACACCAACTCGCCGTTCCTGCGCTCCGACCAGGTCGGCCGCTCGGGCATTGAGCGCACCTACGACAAGGAGCTGCGCGGCAAGGCAGGAGTCACCCGTTACGAGGTCGACAACCTCGGCCGCGTCATCGGTCAGGCCGCCAAGGACGAGGCCCAGCCCGGCGCCAACCTCGTCACCTCCATCGACGCACGTGTCCAGGCCGTCGCGGAGTACGAGCTCGACAAGGCGATGAAGACGGCCCGTGGGGAGTTCGACAAGAACACCGACGAGAACTACAAGGCCGACGCCGGTGCCGTCGTGGTGATGGAGAACAGGACCGGCCGGATCATCTCGATGGCCTCCCAGCCCACCTACGATCCCAACTCCTGGGTCGGCGGCATCTCCGCCAAGGACTACGCCAAGCTCACCGGAAAGGACTCCAACTACCCGCTGCTGAACCGCGCGATCCAGGGGCAGGCCGCCCCCGGCTCGATCTTCAAGGTCATCTCCTCGACGGCCGCGGTCAACGCCGGATACGAATTCGACGGCCACTACCCCTGCCCCAGCTCGTACTCGATCGGCGGCCAGGTCTTCAAGAACTTCGAGTCCCAGGGCCACGGTTCGATCACCCTCGGCCAGGCCCTTGAGGTCTCCTGCGACACCGTCTTCTATGCCCTCTCCCACCAGCAGTGGCAGAAGGACGGTGGGACGAAGCCCAAGAAGCACCCCAACGACTGGTTCTACAAGACCGCCCACCAGTTCGGTCTCGGCAAGGAGACCGGCATCGACCTCCCCAACGAGGTCAGCGGCCGTGTCCCCGACCGCCAGTGGAAGCAGCGCTTCTGGGAGGCCAACAAGGACAGCTGGTGCAAGCAGGGCAAGAAGAACGGCGACTACGTCGAGAAGATCGCCTACGAGAACTGCCTCGAAGGCAACCGTATGCGAGCGGGTGACTCCGTCAACTACTCCATCGGCCAGGGCGACACACTCGTCACCCCGATCCAGATGGCCACGATCTACGCCGCCATCGCCAACGGGGGCACGCTCTTCAACCCCACCATCGGCAAGGCGGTCATCAGCGCGGACGGCAAGAGCGTGCGGCAGATCAGACCCACGTCGCACGGCAAGCTCCCCATGAACTCCAAGACCCGCGGCCAGATAGACGAAGCCCTCGCGGGAGTCGCGACCCGCGGTACCGCCGCCTGGCGATTCGGCGGCTGGCCGCAGGACAAGATCCCGATGCACGCCAAGACGGGTACGGCGGAGGTCTACGGCAAGCAGACGACCTCCTGGTTCGTCTCGTACACCCCGGACTACACGATCATCATGACGATCGCCCAGGGTGGTACGGGTTCCGGCGCCTCGGGTCCCGCCGTGCGCAAGATCTACGAGGCGATGTACGGACTCGACGGGAAGGGCGGCCAGGACCTGAAGAAGGCCCTGCTGCCCGCGCCGCAGAAGGCGCTCCCCAAGATCCAGCCCGACGGCTCCATCGACGCCCCGGAGATCAAGCCGTACCGGCCGGCCGAAGAGGAACCGGACGAAACCCAGCAGCTCGCGGGCCCGCCCGCGCGGAGGGACTGAGCCATGGCCGGTACGAACGGCTTCTCCGTCTCCGGATACGGGCCCCGCCGCGGCGGCCTGTGGTCCCAGCTGAGCGCCCGTGACTCCATGGTGCGCAGGCTCGACTGGCCGCTGCTCTTCTCGGCAATCGCACTCTCCTTCGTCGGCTCGCTGCTGGTGTGGTCGGCGACGCGCGGGCGCACCGAGCTCAACCAGGGCGACCCGTACTACTTCCTGTTCCGGCACGCCCTCAACACCGGTATCGGCTTCGCGCTGATGGTCGGCACGATCTGGCTCGGGCACCGCACCCTGCGCGGCGCCGTACCGGTGCTGTACGGGCTGTCCGTGGTGCTCGTCCTGCTGGTGCTCACGCCGCTCGGCGCGACCATCAACGGCGCACACGCCTGGATCGTGATCGGCGGCGGATTCTCCCTCCAGCCCTCGGAGTTCGTGAAGATCACGATCATCCTGGGGACGGCGATGATGCTGGCCGCACGCGTGGACGCGGGCGACCTGGCGCATCCGGACCACCGGACGGTCGCCAAGTCGCTGGGCCTCGCGGTCCTTCCGATGGCGATCGTCATGCTGATGCCGGACCTCGGCTCGGTCATGGTGATGGCGGTGATCGTGCTCGGGGTGCTGCTCGCCTCGGGCGCGTCCAACCGCTGGATCCTCGGGCTCATCGGCGCCGGGGTCATCGGCGCGGTGCTGGTCACGGCCCTCGGACTGCTCGACGAGTACCAGATCAACCGCTTCGCCGCGTTCGCCAACCCGGAGCTGGACCCGGCCGGTGTCGGCTACAACACCAACCAGGCCAGGATCGCGATCGGATCGGGCGGGCTGACCGGCACGGGCCTGTTCAAGGGCTCGCAGACCACCGGCCAGTTCGTGCCCGAGCAGCAGACGGACTTCGTCTTCACCGTCGCGGGCGAGGAACTCGGCTTCCTGGGTGCGGGTCTGATCCTTCTGCTGCTCGGCATCGTGCTGTGGCGCGCCTGCCGGATCGCGCGCGAGACGACCGAGCTGTACGGCACGATCGTCGCCGCCGGGATCATCGCCTGGTTCGCGTTCCAGTCGTTCGAGAACGTCGGCATGACGCTCGGCATCATGCCGGTGGCTGGTCTGCCGCTGCCGTTCGTGTCGTACGGAGGCACGTCGATGTTCGCGGTCTGGATCGCCATCGGACTGCTCCAGTCGATCCGTGTTCAGAGGCCGATAACGGCTTAGGTGAACATTTTGGGCTGCCGCGCGGTCGTCCGGGCGACTAGATTCGGTTCATGGCGGACACGAAGCGTGAGATCGAGCGGAAGTACGAAGCCACTCCCGAGACCCGGCTGCCCGATCCCGGCAAGGTGCCCGGGGTCTCCGCTGTCGTCGACAAGGGCGTCGTCGAGCTGGACGCCGTCTACTACGACACCGCGGACCTGCGGCTCGCCGCCGCTTCGATCACCCTGCGGCGCAGAACGGGCGGGAGCGACGCGGGCTGGCACCTCAAACTTCCCGTCGCACCAGGCGTACGCGAAGAGATCACCGCGACCCTGTCCGACACGGTCCCGGGCGGTCTGACCAGGCTGGTCCGGGCCCGCACCCGGGACGCCGAACTCGTGCCCGTCGTACGGCTGCGGTCCTCCCGGGACATCCGCCACCTTCTGGACGGCGACGGCACGCTCCTCGCCGAGCTGAGCCGGGACTCCGTCCGTGCGGATCGCCTCACCGAAGGCGGCGGCAAGGCCGCCTGGGACGAGATCGAGGTCGAGCTCGCGGACGGCGGTGACCCCTCCTTCCTGGACACGGTCGACAAGAAGTTCCGCAAGGCGGGACTGGCGCCCGCCGCCGCGCCGTCGAAGCTGGCGAGGGCGCTGGCGGACACCGCCCCCAAGGGCGAGCGCGCCCCGCAGCAGCCGTCCCCGCCCGCCGATCCCGGCCCGGAGACCGCCGGCGGCCAAGTACTCGCCTATGTGCGGGAACAGGCCGACGCGCTGCTCGCCTACGACCCCGCCGTACGCCGCGATCTGCCCGACTCCGTCCATCAGATGCGGGTCGCCACCCGGCGGATGCGCAGCGCCTTCAAGACATTCCGGAAGGTCCTCGACCGGTCCGTCACCGACCCGGTCGGCGAGGAACTCAAGTGGCTCGCCGCCGAACTCGGTGTCGCCCGGGACCAGGAGGTCCTCGCCGAACGGCTCAAGTCGAGGATCGACGACGTGCCCAGGACCCTGCTCCTCGGCCCCGTGCGCGGGAGGCTGCGGCTGTGGAGCGTCGCCCACGGCTCGGGCGCCCGTCGCAAGGCAGTCGCCGTGCTCGACAGCAGGCGCTACCTCGCGCTTCTGGAGTCCCTGGACACCCTGCTCGCCGACCCACCGCTGCTGAAGGCGGCCGGCGGCGCGGCCGCCAGGGTGATCCCCGCGGCTGTGATCAATGACTACGCCCGGCTGGAGGGGCGGATCCACCACGCCCTGGAACTCCCGTCCGGCGAGGCCAGGGACCTGGCCATGCACGACGCCCGTAAGGCCGCCAAGCGCGCCAGGTACGCGGGCGAGGCGGCGACGCCCCTGCTCGGCAAGCCGGCCAAGAGGTTCACCAAGCGGATGAAGGCCGTGCAGAAGGTTCTCGGCGATCACCAGGACAGCGTCGTCGCCCGCGAGGCCCTGCGGAATCTCGCCATCCAGGCGCATGCGGCCGGGGAGTCCGCCTTCGCCTGGGGACTGCTCTACGGCCAGGAGGAGGCGGCCGCGGCGCAGCGCGAGGCGGAGCTGCCGGGGGTGTGGGAGAAGGCTTCGGCCCCGAAACTTCGGGCGGACCTGACCGGCTGAGCGTCAAGGTACGCTTGATGGTCACCCCAGCCCGCCTCCACGAGAGACACCGCGATGCCTGTCGAGTCGGTCTTCCCCCGCCTGGAAGCCCTCCTGCCGCACGTGCAGAAGCCCATTCAGTACGTCGGCGGTGAACTCAACTCCACCGTCAAGGACTGGGACGCCTGCGATATGCGCTGGGCGCTCATGTACCCCGACGCGTACGAGGTCGGACTGCCCAACCAGGGCGTCATGATCCTCTACGAGGTACTGAACGAACGCGAGGGCGTGCTGGCCGAGCGCACGTACAGCGTCTGGCCGGACCTCGAAGAGCTGATGCGGGAGCACAAGGTCCCGCAGTTCACCGTGGACTCCCATCGTCCGGTGAAGGCCTTCGACGTCTTCGGGCTGAGCTTCTCCACCGAGCTCGGCTACACCAACATGCTCACCGCACTCGATCTCGCGGGCATCCCGCTGGCGGCCAAGGACCGGACGATCGACGACCCGATCGTCCTCGCGGGAGGCCACGCTGCCTTCAACCCCGAGCCGATCGCGGAGTTCATCGACTGCGCGGTCATCGGCGACGGCGAGCAGGCCGTCCTCGACATGACCGGGATCATCCGCGAGTGGAAGGCCGAAGGCCGGCCGGGCGGGCGCGAAGAGGTCCTCTTCCGCCTCGCCAGAACGGGCAATGTCTACGTTCCGGGCTTCTACGACGTCGAGTACCTGCCCGACGGCCGCATCGGCCGCGTCGTCCCCAACAAGTCGGGCGTGCCGTGGCGTGTGTCCAAGCACACCGTCATGGACCTCGACGAGTGGCCCTACCCCAAGCAGCCGCTCGTGCCCCTCGCCGAGACCGTCCACGAACGGATGTCGGTGGAGATCTTCCGCGGCTGCACCCGCGGCTGCCGCTTCTGCCAGGCCGGCATGATCACGCGCCCCGTACGGGAGCGAAGCATCACCGGCATCGGCGACATGGTCGAGAAGGGCCTCAAGGCGACCGGCTTCGAGGAGGTCGGACTGCTGTCGCTGTCCTCCGCGGACCACAGCGAGATCGGCGACATCGCCAAGGGTCTGGCCGACCGGTACGAGGAAGACAAGATCGGCCTCTCGCTGCCGTCGACCCGGGTCGACGCCTTCAATGTCGACCTGGCCAACGAGCTGACCCGCAACGGCCGTCGCTCGGGTCTGACCTTCGCCCCCGAGGGCGGCTCCGAGCGGATGCGCAAGGTCATCAACAAGATGGTCTCCGAAGAGGACCTGATCCGAACCGTCTCGACGGCGTACGGCAACGGCTGGCGCCAGGTGAAGCTGTACTTCATGTGCGGCCTGCCCACCGAGACCGACGAGGACGTGCTCCAGATCGGCGACATGGCGGTCAAGGTCATCGCCGAGGGCCGAAAGGTCTCCGGCCAGAACGACATTCGCTGCACGGTCTCCATCGGCGGCTTCGTGCCCAAGCCGCACACCCCCTTCCAGTGGGCCCCGCAGCTGAGCGCCGAGGAGACGGACGCCCGCCTGGAGAAGCTGCGCGACAAGATCCGCGGCGACAAGAAGTACGGCCGTTCCATCGGCTTCCGCTACCACGACGGCAAGCCCGGCATCGTCGAGGGGCTGCTCTCGCGCGGCGACCGCCGGGTGGGTGCCGTCATCCGCGCCGTCTACGAGGACGGCGGCCGCTTCGACGGATGGCGTGAACACTTCTCGTACGACCGCTGGATGGCGTGTGCCGCCAAGACGCTGCCCGAGTTCGGTGTGGACGTCGACTGGTACACCACCCGCGAGCGCACCTACGAGGAGGTCCTGCCCTGGGATCACCTTGACTCCGGTCTCGACAAGGACTGGCTCTGGGAGGACTGGCAGGATGCGCTCGACGAGACCGAGGTCGAGGACTGCCGCTGGACGCCGTGCTTCGACTGTGGCGTCTGTCCTCAGCTCGGCCTGGACATCCAAATCGGCCCGACCGGCAAGAAGTTGCTGCCGCTGACGGTCGTCAAGTAGAGCTCGGGGAAGGGCCCGGCCACAGGGGAAATCCCCGTGGCCGGGCCCTCGCGCGTCCCGGCACAATGGCGCGATGCCGCAGCTCGTGACGCCTGAAGTCCGTTTCCGTGTCTCCTTCGTCGAGGCCATGCGCGAGGACGTCGCCCGGGGCGAGTTCTTCGGCGACACCCTCATCAGGGAGCTCAGGGAGTACGGCGGGACCTGGCACGAGCCCGACGGCTTCGCGCGCTATGTCGCCGCGATCCGCGAGGAGGAGCTGGAGGAGGGCCGCCGGCCCGAGGGCTTCGTGCCTGCCAGCTGGTACTGGTATGTGGACGGGGGCACCTATCTCGGGCGTATCCAGATACGGCACCGCCTCACCCCGTTCCTGCGTGAAGCCGGCGGGCACATCGGTTACGGCGTGCGGCCCGGCGCACGACGGAAGGGGTATGCAACGGCGATGCTCCGTGACGCCCTTCCCTGTGCGCGCTCCCTCGGCCTTGATCGCGTGCTCCTCACCTGCGACACCACCAACACCGCTTCCCGCAAGGTCATTGAGGCGAATCACGGGATCCTGGAGGACGAGCGCGGGGGAAAGCGCCGGTACTGGATCCGGACAGGGTCGTAGCGCGTCATGGCTGACATGGAGTACGAGAAGTCCCCCCAGGCATACGGGAGTCATCAGGCGCCCGCCCACTACCAGCCAGGCGAGGGGTGTCTGACCACGGTCGTCCGGGTCCCGGTGCGGATCGTGGTGCTGCTGGTGGTCGTTCCCGTACGGATGCTGTGGGACCTGCTCGTCGTCTGCGGGGTCGCCCTGGACCGCGTCCTGCTGAGGCCGGCATGCCGCGCTCTGGTCCGGCTGTACGAGAGCGTGCTCGCACCCCTCGCGCTCTTCCTCGGCAAGGCGTTGTTCGTGTGGCCGTGGGTGGTGCTGTGGCGGTATGTCGTGGTGCCGGTGGTGACGTACGGGCTGGTGGTGCCGGTGGTGTGGGTCTACCGGCAGTTGCTGACACCGCTCGGCCACGGCATTGCCTGGCTCGTCGAGAACCTGCTGCTCGCGCCCGCGCGCTGGCTCCACCGACGGCTGCTCATCCCGGTCGGGCACGGCATCGCCGCCGTGCTCGGCCGGCTGGGCAACGCGCTCTTCGTGTGGCCGTGGGTGCTGCTGTGGCGGTATGTCGTGGTGCCGGTGGTGACGTACGGGCTGGTGGTTCCCGTGGTGTGGGTCTACCGGCAGTTGCTGACGCCGCTCGGCCACGGCATTGCCTGGCTGCTCAGCGTGACGGGACGCGGCATCGCCGCCGTCTGCCGCGGGGTGTGGGTGGCGGTCGTCTGGCTGGTCGTGACACTGCTGGTGACGCCTGTCGCCTGGGTCTACCGGCGCATCCTCGCCCCCGTCGGACGCGAGATCGCCGACGCCTTCGCTTTCGCCTGGCGCATCGCCGGATACCTCTCGCACGCCGTCGGCATGGCCCTGAAGTGGCTCGCCCGGAATCTGGTCGGCCGCCCGGTGCGCTGGTTCTACCAGGTCGTCTGCACCCCCGTCGGGCACGCGCTGCGCGACGGGATCTGGCGTCCGGCGAAGAAGGCCGCCGTCGAGGCGGGACGGGCCGCCCGGGGAGCGCTGCGATCGGCCCGCGAGACGGTACGACAGGCCAGGCGAGAGGCCTGGAGGGCGCTGGTCGGCGGGCCACCTGCGACCGTGCCCGGGGAACCGGTGGCGCGGCAGGCGCGTAGGCTGGGTGATACGCAACAAACACGGACCGTTCCCGGCGCGGCGGCCGAACCCGAGATCTCCCTGCACAAGCAGGGGTGAGCCGGTCAGGCCCCCAGGGAACACCCCCGCACGTCCGAGGGCGGCGCGCCCCCCGCGCCCGCCCCGCACCGAGGAGAAGAACCACTGGGCAAGCGACAGCCCGAAGGCCCGCCGCCCGCACCGGCGGTGCAGCGCATCCGACTGCGCTACACCAAGCGCGGCCGCCTCCGGTTCACCAGCCATCGAGACTTCCAGCGTGCCTTCGAGCGGGCGCTGCGCCGTGCCGAGGTGCCCATGGCGTACTCGGCGGGCTTTACCCCGCACCCCAAGGTCTCCTACGCCAATGCCGCACCCACCGGCACGGGCAGTGAGGCCGAGTATCTGGAGATCGCCCTCACCGAGCACCGCGATCCCGACAAGCTGCGTGAGCTGCTTGACGAGTCGCTGCCCGGGGGGCTCGACATCACCGACGCCGTCGAAGCCCGTACGTCCGGGCTCGCCGACCGGCTCACCGCTTCCGTGTGGGAGCTTCGGCTCGACGGGGTGGAAGCCGACGACGCTTCACGGGCCGTGTCCGCCTTCCTCGCTGCCGAGACCGTAGAGGTCGAGCGCAAGACGAAGAACGGCATGCGGACCTTCGACGCACGAGGCGCCGTGGCAGACCTGCAGGCGCTCCATTCACCGTCCGACGCCGGCGTCGGCTCCACCGGCGCGGCTGCCGCCGCCGACATCAATAGGCCGGGGGACGGGCGCTGTGCGATACTGCGGCTGGTTGTTCGGCACGTAACACCTGCCGTGCGACCCGACGACGTCCTGTCCGGTCTCCGAGCTGTGGCCGACCTGGCGCCGCCGGTCCCCGCAGCGGTGACCAGGCTGGCGCAGGGGCTCTTCGACGAGGAGTCCGGCACGGTGACCGACCCGCTCGCGCCCGACCGCGAGGCATTTCCGGCCGCTACACCCACGGCCGCCGGAATCGCCGCCGCGACGGCGCCGGGTCCCGCCGCGTAAGGGCAGTCGTTGTAGCGCAGCCCTGGTACTCGGGAGCCACCTGGGTCGGGCCGCGCACTGACAGGAGACTTTCGCCAGGCCGTACGTACATCGCGTACGGAACCGGCGAGCCATACATCAGCTCCCGTGCGGCGCCCGCGCCCCGGACGGCGGCACCGCGAACATCACGCGGGCCGTGACCGGACCGGAATCAGGCGTGGCGCCCGGGAGCGTGACGGGAGAACCGCCCGCATGCACGAGCCGAACGAATCCGGCACCGCCGGAGAGACCGAGAACAATTCACCCAGCGATACGCTGCCGCCGCGCCGCAGGCGCCGTGCAGCATCGCGTCCCGCAGGGCCGCCGACGGTGGCCGCGGATTCCACGGCCGCTGAGGTCACGGCGGACGTCGCCGAGACCCCTGTCGTGGCCGATGTCGCGGAGAGCGAGACCGAGGCCGCCGCGCCGCGTACGCGTCGTCGTGCCACCCGCAAGGCGACCGCGCCCGCCGGGGCGCCGCAGCCTGCAGAGGCCCCCGAGGCCCAGGAGACCGCCGGCGAGCCGGAGGCCGAGGCCGCCGCGCCGCGCACCCGTCGTCGTGCGACCCGTAAGGTCACCGCGCCCGCCGGCGCCCCGGAGCCCGCAGAGGCCCCCGAGACAGCCGCCGAGCCGGAGGCCGAGGCCGCCGCGCCGCGCACCCGCCGCCGTGCCACCCGCCAGGTGACCGCTCCCGAGCCGGTTGTCGAGCCCGCTGCCACCGAGCCCGCCGAGGACGAGACCGAGGCCGAGGCTCCCGCGCCGCGTGGCCGTGCCCGCCGTCGGGCATCAGCGCCCGCCGGTGCGCCGCAGCCTGTGGAGGCGGCGGAGAGCGCCGAGGCGCCTGAGGTTGCCGCTGAGCCGGAGGCCGAGACCGCCGCGCCGCGCAGCCGTCGTCGGGCCACTCGCAAGGTCACCGCACCCGCCACGCAGGCCGTCGAGGCCGAGGCGGACGAGGATGTCGTCGAGGCGGGCGAGAGCCTGCCCACCGGCACCGTCGCCCAGATCACCTCCGCCGAGGCCGAGGTCGCGGCCGCCGAGAAGGCGGCCACCCGGGGGCGTACGCGCCGTCGCGCCGTCACGCCCGAGTTCGCCCAGCCCGCGAAGGCGGAGCCGGCCAAGGCAGAGCCCGAGAAGGCCGAGAGCGAGAAGTCCGAGGCGCCCGCACGCGGTCGCCGGGCCGGCCGGCCCGCCGTGGCCGTGTTCCAGGCCCCCGTCTTCACAGAGCCCATGTTCCAGACGCCGGAGACGGCCGCCGCGGCCGCCGCCGCTGCCGTGGACACGGAGCCGGAAGAGGACGAGGACGTCGCGGAGCCGGTGGCCGAGACCGCCGCCCCCGAGCCCGCGGGCCGTCGCCGCCGTCGCCGCCGTGGTGAGGCCGCCGAGCCGGCCGAAGCCCCCGCGCAGCAGGCCGAGCCGGAGACCGAGGCGGAGACCGAGGCGGAGACCGAGGGCGAGGAGTCGGACGAGTTCGACGAGCGCCCCTCGCGTCGTCGCCGCCGTGGCGGCCGTCGCCGTCGCCGCGGTGAGCCCGCCGACACCGACGAGACCTCGGAGGAGCCTTCCGAGGAGCCCGCCGCCGAAGAGGCCCAGTACGACGAAGAGGCCGAGGAGGAACAGGGCGAGAACGAGACTCCCTCGGCCGCCGGAACCTCCAGCAGCCGTCGCCGCCGTCGCCGTCGCCGTCGCAGCGGTGAGCCCGCCGAGGGCGAGGAGACCGTTTCCGGCGACCCGGAGCGTACGGTCGTCAAGGTCCGCGAGCCGCGCCCCGCCCGCGCCAAGAGCGACGAGCCGTCCGACGAGGTTCAGTCGATCAAGGGCTCGACGCGTCTGGAGGCGAAGAAGCAGCGGCGCCGCGAGGGCCGCGAGCAGGGCCGCCGTCGTGTGCCGATCATCACCGAGGCCGAGTTCCTCGCCCGCCGCGAGGCCGTCGAGCGTGTGATGGTCGTCCGCCAGAGCGGTGAGCGCACCCAGATCGGCGTCCTCGAGGACAACGTGCTCGTCGAGCACTACGTCAACAAGGAGCAGGCGACCTCCTACGTCGGCAATGTCTACCTGGGCAAGGTGCAGAACGTACTGCCGTCCATGGAGGCCGCGTTCGTCGACATCGGCAAGGGACGCAACGCCGTTCTGTACGCGGGTGAGGTCAACTTCGAGGCGCTGGGCATGGCCAACGGTCCGCGCCGGATCGAGGCCGCTCTCAAGTCCGGCCAGTCGGTCCTCGTCCAGGTGACCAAGGACCCGATCGGCCACAAGGGCGCCCGCCTGACCAGCCAGGTCTCGCTGCCCGGCCGCTACCTGGTCTATGTGCCCGAGGGCTCGATGACCGGTATCAGCCGCAAGCTGCCCGACACCGAGCGCGCCCGTCTGAAGACCATCCTCAAGAAGATCGTCCCCGAGGACGCGGGCGTCATTGTCCGTACCGCCGCCGAGGGCGCGAGCGAGGACGAGCTGCGCCGCGACGTCGAGCGTCTGCAGGGGCAGTGGGAAGACATCCAGAAGAAGGCCAAGGGCGGCAGCTCCAACGCCCCGACCCTTCTCTACGGTGAGCCGGACATGACCGTCCGGGTTGTCCGCGACATCTTCAACGAGGACTTCACAAAGGTCATCGTCAGCGGCGACGAGGCCTGGCAGACCATTCACGGGTACGTCAACCATGTAGCCCCGGACCTGACCGACCGGCTGTCCAAGTGGACGTCCGAGGTCGACGTCTTCGCGACCTACCGGATCGACGAGCAGCTGATGAAGGCGCTGGACCGCAAGGTCTGGCTGCCGAGCGGCGGTTCGCTGGTGATCGACAAGACCGAAGCCATGGTCGTGATCGACGTCAACACCGGCAAGTTCACCGGTCAGGGCGGCAATCTCGAGGAGACCGTCACCAGGAACAACCTGGAGGCGGCCGAGGAGATCGTGCGCCAGCTGCGGCTGCGCGACCTGGGCGGCATCGTCGTCGTCGACTTCATCGACATGGTCCTGGAGTCCAACCGCGACCTGGTCATGCGCCGTCTGCTCGAATGCCTGGGCCGTGACCGTACGAAGCACCAGGTGGCCGAGGTCACCTCGCTGGGCCTGATCCAGATGACCCGTAAGCGGGTGGGCCAGGGTCTGCTGGAGTCCTTCTCCGAGACCTGCGTCCACTGCAACGGCCGTGGCGTGATCGTGCACATGGAGCAGCCGACCGCCCCCGGTGGCGGTGGCGGCAAGCGCTCCAAGAAGCGCGGCCGCGGCGGCGCGGAGCAGGTCCAGGAGCAGGAGGCAGCAGCCGAGGTCGCGGCAGAGACCGAGGCAGCCGAGGCAGAGACCGAGGCGGAGGTTGCCGCCGAGGTGGCTGCCCCGGTGGCGCTGGCGGAGCCTGAGTTCGTGCCGGACGAGGAGCTGTACAGCAGCGCCGCCGAGGCCGAGGCCGCCGCCACGCGCGGCCGTGGCCGCCGCCGGGCGACCCGCAAGGTCACCGCTCCGGCCGGTGCGCCGAAGGCCGCGGCCCCCGCGGCCGAGGCCGAGGTCGTCATCGAGGCCAAGGCTGAGGCTCCCAAGGCCGAGGCGCCGGTTGCCGAGCCGGAGGCCGCCGTCTCCGATGAGGCGCCCGCTCCCGAGGCCGCTCCGGCGGGCCGCACTCGCCGCCGGGCCACCCGTAAGGCGACGGCTCCGGCCGGTGCCCCGAAGGCGGCCGAGACGACTCCGGTCGACGCGGAGGTGGTCATCGAGGCCAAGGCTGAGGCTCCCAAGGCCGAGGCGCCGGTTGCCGAGCCGGAGGCCGCCGTCTCCGATGAGGCTCCCGTCTCGGCACCGCCGCGTGCGCGCCGCCGGGTGACCCGCAAGGTCACCGCTCCCGCCGGTTCGCCGTCGGGCGCCGAGGAGGCCGCGATCGTCGTGGTTCCCGCGACGGCCGAGCCCCAGGCGGAGCCGGAGGCCGGGGCCGACGGCGCTCCTGCCAAGAAGGCCGCACGCAAGACCGCCAAGAAGGCGACCGCGAAGAAGGCCGCCACCAAGAAGACGGCGGCCAAGAAGACCGCGGCGAAGAAGACGACTGCGAAGAAGGCCGGTGCGAAGAAGTCCACCGCGGCGGCCGAGCAGCAGTCGCTGCCCACAGTGACGGCGACCACTGAGAGCTGAACAGTTGATGAGCCTTCAGTGAACGCACCGTGTCCCATCTCGCAGACTGCGGGGTGGGACACGGTTTTTGTCGCCGAATCGATGCAGGGCTGCGTTAACAGCCCCGAAATTGACTAGGAAATCCCTGATAATGTGACGGCGGTCGCTGCCGGGTGAGGGCCCCGTTCCGGACACTACGGTGGGTGACCGGCCCGGTTCGGGACAAGACCGGTCCCAGATCCTCGGTAGGGCGTTGGCTTTGCGCCGGAGGGGTATGCGCGGCCTCGTGAGACGTCCGCTCCGCCCCTGACCTCTGCCACATAGAGCTCTTGCGGTGTTCAAGGAGGACGTCCATGACGAGCAGCAACCAGCAGCCCATCCCCGCTGCACGCCCGGTCATCGGTGAGGAAGAGATCGAGGCCGCAGTACGCGTACTGCGCAGCGGCAGGGTCGTACAGGGCCCCGAAGTCGCCGCGTTCGAGGAGGGCTTCTCGGAGCTCGTCGAGGGGCGCCACTGCGTGGCCGTCAACTCGGGTACCTCCGCACTGCACCTCCTTCTGCTGGCCTTGGGCATCGGCCCGGGTGACGAAGTAATCGTGCCTTCGTTCTCGTTCGCCGCCTCGGCGAACGCCGTCCGCCTTGTCGGCGCCGATGTCGTCTTCGCAGACATCGAGCCGGGCAGCTTCGGCCTGGACCCCGCCGCCGTCGAGGCCGCGATCACCCCGCGCACCGCCGCGATCATGCCGGTCCACCTGTACGGCCACCCCGCCGCGATGGACAAGCTCATGCCCATCGCCGCCAAGCACAAACTGGCCGTCGTCGAAGACGCCTGCCAGGCACACGCCGCCGCGCTGAACGGCACCCCCGTCGGCGCGTTCGGCTCGGGTGGCACCTTCAGCTTCTACCCGACCAAGAACATGCACTCCCTCGAGGGCGGCATGATCTCCACTGCCGACGCCGAGACCGCCCGAACCCTGCGCCTCCTGCGCAACCAGGGCATGGAGCAGCGGTACGCCAACGAGATCGTCGGCGCCAACATGCGGATGACCGATGTCGCGGCCGCCGTCGGCCGCGTACAGCTGTCGAAGCTGGGCGGCTGGACCGAGCGGCGCATCGCCAACGCCGCGTACCTCACCGAGCACATCACCGCGCCGAACGTGCAGACGCCCACCGTCGCCGAGGGCGCGCGTCACATCTACCACCAGTACACGATCCGGGTCGCCGGAGACCGCGACGCCGCCATGGCGAAGCTCACCGAGGCGGGCGTCGGCAACGCCGTCTACTACCCGACCCCGATCCACCGGCTGAAGCCGTACTGGGAGCCGGACCAGAAGGCCGGCCGTAACTGGGACCTGCCCGAGACCGAGCGTGCGGCGGCCGAGGTCGTCTCCCTGCCGGTGCACCCTTCGCTGTCCGCGGAGGACCTCGAGCGGATCGTCACCGCCGTGAACGAGCTTGGAGAGAACCTGTGACCACCGCCCAGGGACTGAGGGCCGGCCTGATCGGCATCGGCTCGATGGGCCGCCACCACGCCCGCGTACTCGCCGGCCTGGAGGGCGTCGAACTCGTCGCCGTCGTCGACCCGATGGGTGACAAGAACGGCTGGGGCCAGGGCGCCCCGGTGCTGTCGACCGTCGAGGAGCTCATCGCGCTCGGCATCGACTACGCAGTGGTGGCGTGCCCGACCGCCCTGCACGAGGAGGTCGGCCTCAAACTCGCCGAGGCCGGAGTCGGCGCGCTCGTCGAGAAACCCGTCGCGGACACCGTCGAGGGCGCCCGCCGCCTCGTCGATGCCTTCGAGTCGCGCGGCCTGGTCGCCGGCGTCGGCCACATCGAGCGCTGCAACCCGGCGCTGCGCTCCCTGCGCCAGCGCCTGGAGGCCGGCGAGCTCGGCGACGTCTACCAGGTCGTCACCCGCCGCCAGGGCCCCTTCCCGCACCGCATCGCCGATGTCGGCGTGGTCAAGGACCTCGCCACCCACGACATCGACCTCACGGGCTGGGTGACCGGTCAGACGTACACCTCGATCTCCGCGCGTACGGTCTCCAAGTCGGGCCGTCCGCACGAGGACATGGTCTCCGCGGTCG
The DNA here is from genome assembly GCF_006715635.1 of Streptomyces sp. SLBN-118. NCBI lineage: Bacteria > Bacillati > Actinomycetota > Actinomycetes > Kitasatosporales > Streptomycetaceae > Streptomyces > Streptomyces sp. SLBN-118. Next base: position 2,615,401 of record NZ_VFNP01000002.1, on the reverse strand, counting down.
GTCAGCTCTCCGACGGCACCATGGTCAACCACCTGGTCAACTGGCTGAGCCCGCTCAAGGAGCGCTTCACCTCGGTCACCGGCGAGAAGGGCTGCTTCATCGCGGACACCCTCACCGCCGACCTGACCTTCTACTCCAACGCCGCCCAGGCCACCGAGTGGGAGGCGCTGCAGGCCTTCCGCGGTGTCGCCGAGGGCGACATGATCCGTTACGCCATCCCGAAGCGCGAGCCGCTGCTGGTCGAGCACGAACTCTTCCGTGACGCCGTCCTCGGGAAGTCGCACGACATTTGCACGCTGCGCCAGGGTCTTCGTACGGTCGAGGTCGCAGCAGCCGTTCTGGAGTCCGCCGCCACGGGCATCACCGTCGATCTCTCCGCGTACCCCGCGGCCCAGTAGGGCGAGGAGCCTTGACCAGTCCTGATGTCACCGTCGTCGTCGCCGTGTACAACACGATGCCGTATCTGACGGAATGCCTTAACTCCCTTGTCGGGCAGAGCATTGGCCGGGACAGGCTCGAGATCGTGGCCGTCGACGACGGTTCCACGGACGAGAGCGGAGCGGAGCTCGACCGGTTCGCGAAGAAGTACCCGGACACCGTCACGGTGATCCACCAGGCGAACTCCGGTGGTCCGGCCGCGCCCAGCAACAGGGCGCTGGACGTGGCCACCGGACGTTACGTCTACTTCATCGGCGCCGACGACCACCTCGGCAAAGAGGCGCTGGCGCGGATGGTGGCGTACGCCGACAAGCACGACTCCGACGTCGTGATCGGCAAAATGGTCGGCACGAACGGCCGCTATGTCCACCAGGCGCTCTTCAGGAAGAGCGACCCGGACATCAGTCTGTACGACTCGGAGCTGCCGTTCACGCTGGCCAACACCAAGCTGTTCCGCCGTGAGCTGGTGGACAAGTACAAGCTGCGCTTTCCCGAGGACCTCCCGGTCGGCAGTGACATGCCCTTCACGATCGAGGCGTGTGTCCGGGCCCGGAAGATCTCGGTGATGGCGGACTACACGTGCTACTACGCCGTGAGGCGCGGGGACTCCAGCAACATCACCTACCGTGCCGATCATCTGTCGCGGCTGCGCTGCACGGCCGAGATCATGAAGCACGCGGCCGGGCTCGTCGAGGCGGGCCCTCAGCGGGACCACCTCCTCAAGCGGCACTTCACCTGGGAGCTCGCGAAGCTCGTCCAGGAGGACTTCCCGTCGCTGGACGCCCAGACCCGCGTCGAGGTGTGCGCCGGTATCGCCCGTCTCGCGGACGAGTACTTCACGGACGCGCTGCGTGACTCCATGGACGTCAAGCGGCGGGTGCGGATCGGGCTGGCCCAGCGGGGCGCGGTCGAGGAGCTTGTGCAGGCCATCACCGACGAGGCCGGGGCGCCGGTCCTGGTCGAGGACGGCCGCGCTTTCGTCCGCTACCCGGGGTTCCGCACCGCTGGGCTGGACCTGCCCGACCGCCTCTTCGAGGCGGACGCCGCGTCCCTTCCCGCGGTGCTGGCCGATGCCACCGGCCTGGTCTCTGCCGAATGGGAGCAGACCGGAGATCAGCTGACGCTCGCTGTTGCCGTACGGGCCGGTGTGGTGGGGGACACCGACTCTGCCGTCATCCGTCTGGTGAACGGCGCCATGCCCAAGAGCTCGGACAAGGCGGGCGGCCGCAAACTGCTGGACGGGCACAAACTGCCCGCGCCTGTGGGCGAGTTCAGCCGCGAGCCCATGCCCGACGGAAGCGGCACCCTGCTCCGGGCCCGGATCCCGGTCGAGCCGCAGCGGGCCAAGCTCGGCGTCCGCGTCCACCTGGACGTGGCAGGCTCGATGTACGAGATCCCGGTGAAGACCTGCGGGCTGCCGCTGCCGCTCGCACGGCGGTGGCGGGAGACCATCCCTTACCGCGTCTCCGCCAACGCGAACCCCAAGGGACGGCTGGTCATCACCACTGCCCCCCTGTGGGAGCCCAGAATCGGCTGGGCCACGCGCCTGCGCTCCCTGCTGTCCCGTGTCCCGCGCCTGCGCGCCCTGCTGTCCCGTGTGAAGAGGAAACTGACCCGATGAATATCTGTGTAGTCGCGCTGGGCAAGATCGGCCTGCCGCTCGCCGTCCAGTTCGCCGCCAAGGGCCACAAGGTCATCGGCGCCGACGTCAACGAGAAGGTCGTCGAGCTGGTCAACGCCGGCACCGAGCCCTTCCCGGGCGAACACGACCTCGACCGTCTTCTCAAGGAGACCGTCGGCGCCGGGCTGCTGTCCGCGACCACCGACACCGCCTCGGCCGTCGCCGAGTCCGACGCCGTCGTGGTCGTCGTCCCGCTGTTCGTGGACGCCGAGGGCGTGCCGGACTTCGGCTGGATGGACTCCGCAACCAAGGCGATCGCCGCTGGTCTGAGGCCCGGCACCCTCGTCTCGTACGAGACCACCCTGCCGGTCGGCACCACCCGCACCCGCTGGGCCCCGATGCTGGAGCAGGGATCGGGTCTCACCGCGGGCAAGGACTTCCACCTGGTCTTCTCGCCGGAGCGGGTGCTCACCGGCCGGGTCTTCGCCGACCTGCGCCGCTACCCGAAGCTCGTCGGCGGTATCGACGAGGCCTCCACGAAGCACGGTGTGGAGTTCTACGAGCAGGTGCTCGACTTCGACGAGCGTGCGGACCTGGCGCAGCCGAACGGCGTCTGGGACCTCGGCACCGCCGAGGCCTCCGAGCTGGCGAAGCTCGCCGAGACCACCTACCGCGACGTCAACATCGGCCTGGCGAACCAGTTCGCCCGTTTCGCCGACAAGAACGACATCGACGTCAAGAAGGTCATCGAGGCCTGCAACTCGCAGCCCTACAGCCACATCCACCAGCCCGGCATCGCCGTCGGCGGCCACTGCATCCCGATCTACCCGCGGATGTATCTGTGGAACGACCCGGAGGCCACCGTCGTGCGCTCGGCGCGCGAGGCGAACGCCGCCATGCCGGAGTACGCCGTCGACCTGCTGGCCGCCGCCTACGGCGACCTGGACGGTGTGGGTGTGCTGGTGCTCGGCGCCGCCTACCGCGGCGGTGTGAAGGAGACGGCCTTCTCCGGCGTCTTCCCGACCGTCGAGGCGCTCAAGGCGCGCGGTGCGGTGCCCTTCGTGTCGGACCCGATGTACACGGCCGACGAGCTCACCGCGCACGGTCTGACCCCGCACGAGGGCCAGACCGTCACCGCCGCGATCCTGCAGGCCGACCACGCCGAGTACCGTGAGCTGGCCGCGTCCGACCTGCCGGACGTCCGCGTCCTGGTCGACGGGCGGCGCACCACCGACCCGGCGCGCTGGGAAGGCGTACGCCGGGTCGTCATCGGCGGCTGATGTAGTACGCAGTACTGGAGCAACACACAGGCCCCGTCCCGAGTCACCGGGACGGGGCCGTTCCGCAAGGGGAATTGACATGACGTGGCTGATCACGGGCGGCGCCGGATTCATCGGCTCCCATGTGGTGAAGGCGATGACCGACGGTGGCGAGAGCGTCGTCGTCCTCGACGATCTGAGCACCGGCAGCGCCGGCCGGCTGCCCGCGGGTGTGCGGCTGGAGGTCGGCTCCGTCCTCGACCGTGAGCTGCTCGGCCGTGTCCTGGCCGAGCACGCGATCACCGGAGTCGTACACATCGCGGGCAAGAAGCAGGTCGCCGAATCGGTCGAGAAGCCCCTGTTCTACTACCGCGAGAACGTCGAGGGTCTGCGGACCCTTCTCGAAGCATCGGCAGCGGCAGGCGTCGGCCGGTTCCTCTTCTCCTCGTCGGCGGCCGTCTACGGCATGCCCGACGTCGACCTGGTGACCGAGGCGACGCCGTGTCTGCCGATGAGCCCGTACGGCGAGACCAAGCTCGCCGGTGAATGGCTGGTCACCGCCGTCGGCAGGGCGCACGGCATGGCGACCGCCTCCCTGCGCTACTTCAACGTCGCCGGCGCGGCCTCTGCGGAGCTGGGCGACGAGGGCATCTTCAACCTCGTGCCGATGGTCTTCGAGCGCCTCACCGCGGGCGAGCCGCCGCGCATCTTCGGCGACGACTACGCGACGCCCGACGGCACCTGCATCCGTGACTACATCCACGTCGAGGACATCGCCTCCGCGCATGTCGCGGCGGCGCGGCGGCTCGCCGCGGACCCCTCGGCCTCGCTGGTCCTCAACATCGGCCGCGGCGAAGGGGTTTCGGTCGCGGAGATGGTCGACATCATCCTTGACGTCACCGGGCACGCGGACAGCAAGGCCGAGGTCACGGACCGCAGGCCGGGCGATCCGGCCCGTGTCGTGGCCGCCGCCGACCGCATCCGCGGGGAACTCGGCTGGGAGGCCCGCCACGATGTGCGCGCGATGGTGACTTCGGCGTGGGAGGGCTGGTGCCTGCGCCACCCGGAGGCTCGCGGCTGACCCGCTCGCACCCCGCACGTACGTCGAAGGGCCCCCGGGACATCCCGGGGGCCCTTCGACGTACTGCCTCAACAGCCCTACTCGCCGAGCAGCAGCTCGTCGAAGCGGCGGCTCACCACCGGCCAGTCCCACGCGGACAGCGCGTGCTCGGAGGCCAGCTTGCCCGCGTTGCGCCAGCTCTCCTCGGTCGCCGTGGTCTCCAGGATCCGCTTCGCGGCCTCCTCGGGGGAGCCGACGACCCAGCCCTCGGGGTAGAGGGTGCGGGCGCTGTGCTCGCGTCCGGCGTAGAACGGCCAGTCGCGGACGACGGGGACGGCGGCACTCGCCGCGCCCTCCATCAGACCGACGTGGCAGCCCTCACGCACCGACGAGCTCAGGATCGTGCCGATCCCGGTCAGCGCGGACGGTACGTCGTCCGTCGGCCCGAGACGTACCACGGCACCGGACTCCACCAGCGGCTCGAGCTGCCTCTCGAACTCCTTCAGGTAGTCGCTGGTGGCACGGCTGGTCTTGGGATCCATGTCCCCGCCGACCAGCAGCAGCCGGTAGCGCTCGTCCTGCTTGCGTACGCGCTCCAGGACGTCGATGGCCCACAGCGGGTCCTTCGCCACCTGGGAGACACCGATGAGCCCGAGGTTGAAGCGGGCGTCGGCGGGCTTCGCGCGGTTGAAGGCGCTCAGGTCCATGGCGTTGTCGATCATGTGCGTACGAGGCGCCTCGGGACCGCGGAGCTGCGGCACCAGAGCGGTCGTCAGGTCCTGCACATGGTCGGCGACGTAGATGAGGTCGTCCACGCGGGAGAAGTCCACCAGGTGCGGCCACCGGGTGAAGGCCTCGTAGCTGTGCAGCCGGACCACGATCCGGGTGTCGCCCGGGTCGATCGTCGTGAGCATCACGGCCGGCGCCACACACCAGTCGAGGAACACCGTGTCGGCCCAGTCCAGATGGGGCCGCATCAGCTGCTCGACCTGCTCCGCGTAGAGCGCGTCGCCCCCGAGACGGTTCTCTATCATCCGCCGGCCGGCCCATGCGATGCGCTTCATGGCCGTGGTGGACGCCAGGTCCAGGTAGCGGACCTCGACGCCCTGGTGGGCCTCGTAGTGGGACAGGATCAGCTTGAGGAAGTTGTCGTTGGCGCTCGTGGTGACCAGCAGCCGCAGCGGCCGGTCCTTCGGAGGCGTCGCGGCCGGGGTCTTCCTGCCCTGCGGCTGCTGGATCTTCTTCATGACCGCCGAGGCGTGCACCGGCGCCGAGAAGGCGGCCGGGTCGCCGGCCAGCGGCGAGCTGAGCTGGTCGATGTGGATGACACGGTGGAAACCGAGGACGAGGGCACGGTCCAGCGTGGACGCCGCGGTCGCGGGATCGCCCGCCTTGAACTCTTCGTCCGAGGCGGTCAGCAGTTCCTTGAGCGTGCTGTCCAGAGCGCGCGGCGGGACACCCCGCTTCAGCTCGGTCTTGGCCGCCTCGTCCAGCAGCCCCGCCTTGATCGTGCGGTTCGAGATGCTCTGTGCGGCAGTGGTCAGCGCGAGCGTCGCGCCGCCCGGCCGGCCTGCCCAGCGCATGCCCTCGGCCACCTGGCGGGACAGACGCGCCCGGACGTTGGCCGGAACACCGGGTGCGCCGAGCGCGGTGCGCCACAGCCGGGCACCGACGCTGCTGCGCATCAGGGGACGCGCCGTGGCCGTACGGATCACGGTCTCGGGCAGCGCCTTGGCTTGGCGGCGTACGTCGCCGACGATCACCGAGCGCGGCGGGAGCGTCCGGCGCTTGACCGGGGCCGAGGACCGCTGCGGGTCCGACAGGGCCCGCAGCGCCGGCGCGATGCCGAAACTGGCGTCCGCGTCGGTGTACTGGGACAGCCGCCAGACCGTGTACACGGCGTTGGCGTCGAGTGCGACGAGCTGGTGCGCTCCCAGGCCGTGGCGGCGAAGCCACGGATTGCGGCGGATCTGGATCCACAGGCGACGGCTCGCCGGAAGCTTGCGCAGCTTGCGGCGGGTCGCGGTGCGCAGATGCCCTATGCCGTACGGCAGTGGCTGGTACCCGTCCAGTTCGAGCCGGTCGATCTCCTCCTGGCAGGTCTTCGTGTCGAAGGCACAGGCCAGGTAGACGCGCGCGCCCTGGGCGCGGAACTTCTGCACCGCGCCGGCCAGCACGCCGAGTTGCGGCTGGGCGGCGGCGACGAGCAACACATCGGTCACTGGGTGGATCCTCCGGCGACGATCGACTTCGATGAGAGGTCGTCCACATCCGTGGCTTCGGCAGTCTGGGGGACGACGCCCTCCGCGGGCGCGGCCTGTACACCGTGCTCGGCGGCGAGCCGGTCGACGAGGTTCTTCACGGCGACCGACATCAGGGCCTCGCGGGTGAACTGGTCGGCGTGCGCCATCGCTTCCGCGTGAACCTCGTCGCTCGTCTCGACGGCCATGTGGGCCGCCCTCACGAAGGACTCCGTCAGTCCCTCCTCGTCGATCCCGACGGCACCGGTCCACAGGGGATGACCGTTGAGAACGTTCGAGGCGTCGTGCTCGACGACGTGCGCCGAGACGATCGGCAGGCCCGTGGCCATGTACTCGTACACCTTGCCGGAGGTCACGAAGCGACCGCCGATCAGGATGAGCACCATGGCGTCCCAGCGGGCGTAGATGGAGGAGACCTCGGCCTTGGCGGCGGGACCGCCGAAGAACACGCCGTCCGCTTCGGCCTGCTTTAGCATCTCGGAGTGCTTGTTGGCCTCGCGGCCCGCTCCGTTGCCGATGTGGCCGCGTACCTCGAAGCGCGCGTTGGCGAGCAGCGGCTCCTTCTCACGGGCCGCGCGCCAGGCGTTGAGCACCGTCTCCAGGTGCGCGGGCGTGAAGTTGACCGTGCCCAGGTAGCCGAAGACCAGACCCGACTCGGGGTCGGGGTTGTGGGCGCGGCCGGGCGAGCTGTCCGCGTCGTAGCCGTTGCGCACGACCTCGACACGGGAGGCGAACTCCGGGTAACGGGCGCGGTAGTGGTCGGCGATCGGGTCGTTGACCACCCACAGCGAGACCGCGTTGTCGAGGACCTTCTGTTCCCAGCGGCCCATCTCGGAGTCCTTGGTGAACGCCTCGATGCCGGTGATCACATCGATGGACCAGCCGTCGCGGAAGTCCACGGCGTACGGGACCTTGGCCTCTTCCCAGAGCTTCCAGGCCGCGGCGAGATTCACGTACGGAACACAGCTGGCAACGAGCAGATCCGCCGGGTGCTCCCGGTGGATGTCGAGCACCGCCTGCTCCAGATCGCCGCGCCACTCGCCGAAGTTCGGCTCGGGGAACGTCTTCTGCTGCCGCTTGCGCAGCCGCGACACCCAGCTGTTGGGGTTGAGCGCGCGGTCCTCGCTGTAGAGCCGGATGTCCGTTTCCAGGTCCTCACGGGACAGCGGCAGCTCGACGATCTTCACCCGCGGGTCGACCTGCTCCAGAAGGGTCAGGTCGACACCCGAGTCCCGCTCCCAGGACTCCTGGGCGATATTGACGACGGTGACGTCCCAGCCTGCGTAGCAGAACTGGTTCGCCGTCTCGCGCATGCGGTAGGCGCTGCTTTTTGCAGCCGGCGGGAAGCCGATGGCGAGATAAATGACGTGCGGGCGCGGGCCTTCTGAGGGCAGCCCGGACCTGGGAGACGCTGACATAAACGGTGACGCTAGCACGGTGACAAGTACGGATTAGAGCCTGCAATGAGGCGCTTGTCCGTCACACGAGCCGGCTGCCCCCCTTCCACTCTTCCATGATCCGGACAACGTTCTGCGCGGCTCGTCCGTCGCCGTAGGGAGTGCCCGGGTCGGCCGTCGGAACGGCGCGGGTGACCGTGGCGGCCCACTCGTCGGCGGAGAGCTCGTGCGGGTCAGGTACCAAGACGTTCCAACCGGTGTCGACGGTTTCGACCCACTCGGTTTCTGGACGGATCGTCGTCGTGATCCGCTCCAGGAGGAAGGCTTCCTTCTGCAGGCCGCCGGAGTCGGTGACGACACCGGTCGAGGCCAGCACCGCGGCGACCAGACCCGCGTAAGGCAGCGGTCGGCCGACGTGCACCGAACCCTGCGCCAGTTCGATGCCGTGCTGCTCGGCCCGCGCGACCAGGCGCGGGTGCGCGAGCAGCGCCACCGGGACGGGCAGCTTGGCCATGGCGCCGATGATCGCGGCGAGGCGCTCGGGGTCGTCGGTGTTGTCGGGCCGGTGCAGGGTCGCCAGCAGGAACGGCTTGGAGGGGTCGATGCCCTCGGGCAGCGCGGGCGCGGCGTGTTCGCCGGCGAGCACCGCGTCGCGGATGCGCAGGCAGATGTCGACCATCACGTCACCGGCCAGCACGGCGCGGTCCCCCAGGCCCTCGTCTGCGAGGTGGCGCATGGCCTCCTCGGTCGGGGCCAGCAGGACGTCGGCGCAGTGGTCGGTCAGTACGCGGTTGTGCTCCTCGGGCATGCGCCGGTTGAAGGAGCGCAGACCGGCCTCCAGGTGCGCGACCGGCAGGTGCATCTTCACCGCCGAGAGCGCACCGGCGATGGTCGAGTTGGTGTCGCCGTAGACGAGGACCCAGTCGGGCTGCTCCCGCTCGAGCACCGGGTCGAGCGCGGTGAGCACAGAACCGGTCTGGACGCCGTGGCTGCCGGAGCCGACACCGAGGTGGACGTCCGGGTCGGGGATGCCGAGACCGTCGAAGAAGACGTCGGAGAGGTCGGCGTCGTAGTGCTGCCCGGTGTGCACGATGACGTGCTCGTGGTCGGTCTCGGCGAACGCGGCCGCAATGGGGGCGAGCTTCACCAATTGCGGACGGGCACCGACGATGCTGATGACTTTCACTGAACACTCTTCTTCTGGGTCAGGTCACTGGCGGGGCGTGTCACGGTCTCATACTGCGGGCCGACACCCCGCGCGATCGCGCCACCGCCGAGGCGGCCGGACCGGCCCGGCCAAGCGCGCGCTCCCAGGGGTGTTCTCCGCAATGGTAGGCAATGGCCGAGGTGAGCGGACCGGCGGCTGGGCCTTCGCGCGGGGCGCGTGTTCTGGATAACGATTTCGTGAACGGGCCGTCTACGAGGCAGGGGAGAGGGCCCGGGAGCGGCGGGAGTTCGTGCCGCAAACCTGTCGTACTATCGTCGCGCACGTTTTGCGGGCGGTCACGCGAAAGACGATGGTGAGCCATGGCGGTCTGGTCCGGACGGAAATCTGCGCGTCGCTCGGACGCGGCGCCGAGCCGAAAGGCCACTCCGATACCTACCGTGGACACCTCGCTGGCCCCCACCACCGGCTGGCTGGTGCGCGGCAAGGACGGCAGGCTCACGGCGTACGCACCTGGCTCGGACGGCGTGCTGCGCTGGACCGAGACCCGGCCCGGGGGCCCCGAGTGGACCGGGCCCGACGTCATCCCCGCCCGGGGGGTGCTGCCGTATCTCTCCATTGCGCAGGGCGCCGACGGTTATGTCCACCTGGTGGGCCTGCGCCGCAGGCCCCTCCCGGACGGCCGGACCGCCATCGATGTGGTGTACGCCGTGCAGTACCAGTCCGGCCTTGCCGTGCGTGACTGGTATCCGCTCGGTACCCCCTACCCGAACGACCCCGGTCTCGCCGAGCAGATCGGCCTCCCGTCGGCGGTCATCGATGCCGAGGGCTCGCTGCATGTGTTCGTACGCAACGCGGGCGGCGGCGTCTGCGGGCGCGCCCAGGTGCCTTCGGGCAAGTGGAACAAGTGGGCCGACCTCAAGGGCAGCGGCGGGCTGGGCACCGTGTCCGCCTCGCTGACACCGGACGGTCTGATGGAACTGCTCATCCCGACCGAGGACCACATCATGCGCTGGGAGCAGGAGACGCCGGGCGTCAAGTTCCAGCGCGCCGACGACATCCCCGCCAAGGCCGGAGCCGACTCGCTGAGCTCGGAACGCACCGGCGGCAACCGGCTCACGCACTTCTGGCACGACGCGGGGGACAACACGGTTCGCGCCTGGCGCCCGACCGCCGACGCGGCCCCGCTCGGCAACGGTGGGGGCACCGGACCGGTCGCGCTGCTGCGCACCCCGGTCGACGGTCACGACTGCACGATCCTCGCGCACCGCGACGCCGACACCGGCCGCCCGGCGCTGGCCGCGTATCCCACCGAGGACGAGACCTCGGGGGTCAGCTGGACTCTGACGGGTGAGCCCTGCGTGGGGGCTCCGGCGCTGGCGATCGACGCGAGGGGCCGGGTCGTGATGGCGGCGTTCGGTACGGACGGGACGCTGCGGGTCACGCGCCAGAAGGCGGAGTCGGGCCTGGCGCTGGAGGCCTGGACCCGGGCCTGAGGCGGGCAGACATGGGAAACCCCCCGGACCGGGTCCGGGGGGTTTCGTCAGCTTGGGGAAGCCGTCCGGTCAGACCGCCTGCTCCTGCTCGGCAAGGACACCGTCCTTCTCCACGTACAGCGAGCCGCTCTGCGGGCACTCCCACACGCCCTGCTCGCCCTCGCGCTCCACGAGGCGGACACCGGCCCGGCCGACCCAGCCGATCCGGCGGGCGGGCACGCCCACGACCAGCGCGAAGTCCGGTACGTCCTTGGTGACGACCGCGCCCGCGGCGACCATGGACCAGCGGCCGATCCGCACCGGCGCGACACACACCGAGCGCGCGCCCAGCGATGCGCCCTCGGCGACCTTGACGCCGACGGCCTCCCAGTCACCGCCGCGCTTCTGCTTGCCGTCGGGGTCGACGGAGCGCGGGTTGTGGTCGTTGGTGAGCACTACGGCCGGGCCGACGAACACACCGTCGCCGAGTTCGGCGGGCTCGTAAACCAGGGCGTAGTTCTGCAGCTTGACGTTGTCGCCGATCTGTACGCCGGTGCCGACGTAGGCGCCGCGGCCGACGACACAGCCCTCGCCGAGCTTGGCGCCCTCGCGGATCTGGGCGAGCTCCCAGACACTGCTCCCGGCGCCGATGACGGCGGTCTCGTCGACCTGGGCGGTGGGCTGGACCCTGTAGTTCACTGTTCTGCCTTCCGGTGCGCGGCTTCGCCCGGCGAGCATACGGCCCGCGGCCCGTTCATGGCCGCTGGGCCCGGGCCTTCCTGAGCTGGAGCGCCAGGTACAGCGTGGCAGCCGTCGGGACGATCGTGCGGTACCAGCTCACGTCCGGGGACCACCATGCGTACACCGCAGCGGGGAAGAGGATCGCCAGGCCCACGAGTCGCAGCACCCACCAGCGCCGACGGCGGGGGACGGGCAGGGCCGGGGTGCCCAGGTCCGTCGACATGGTGTCGCGGATGCCTTTGAACACCCCGCGCCTGGCGAGGAGTTGGGCTCCGGGCGAGCCCTGGAGGATCTCGTCGCGCTCGCCGAAGCCGTCCGGGAGCGGGGGCAGCCCGAGCGCGGCCACCAGGTCCGACTGCCGCTGAGCCGGGCTGTTGGTGCCGCGCAGCAGGGTGACCAGCGGACGCGGGTCCACCCCGGGGAAGACGGCGGCGAGGGCCTGCGCGGTGGCGGTGGCCTCCGCATGGTCGATGACCGGGGCCGCCGGGTCCCACAGATGGGAGGCGCGGGCCCTGCCCTTGTGGAACAGCGTGAAGCCGCAGCGGTCGGCGGTGCGGCGCACCACCAGGGCGGGCCACTTCTCACCGGTGGTGAAGTTGTCCGCGGCCGCCGTCAGCATCCCCTCGCCGGCCGACAGGCTTGCGCGTCTGCCGGGAGTGGCGTCGGGGACGAGTTCGACGTAGCTCATCCCCGTTGCCGAGGGGGCGGGGGCGATACGGAGCGAGACACCGCACATCAGGGCCGCCTCGGCGACCTCGTGGGGACGGGCCGCGGCTATCGCGAGGGAGCGCGGCGCAGGGACGTCCGGTACGGGAGCCGGCCGGGCGGGCCCCGGCGGGCGGCCGAAGAAGGGGGTCTGGGAGGCGACCTGCATCCGGACGCCGAGCCGGAACTCCAGGAACTCCTTGCGGCTGGCGCCGACGTACGCCCATGGCAGTTCGCGGGCGTGCACACCGATCGCCCGGAAGACATCCAGGGCCTCGTTCCAGCGTTCCGCGAAGATCAGCATCAGAGCCAGGTGGTTGCGGAACCCGGCGGCTTCGGGGTCGCCGTGCTCGTACCAGCCCGACAGCGCCTGGGCCCGGGTCACGGCGGCCTCGACCCGCGCGCGGTCGATCGGGCCGTCCTCGGTGGAGCCGCCGGACACCACCTCGTACTCGACCGCGGCCAGCAGTGGCAGCGCGTGCAGCTTCGAGCCGGGCAGCGCCCCCGCGGCGGCCCGCTCGGCGAAGTCGAACATCTCCTCGTGCGAGCCGTACCACTTGTCGCACAGATACTGCAGGGCCGTGGCATGGCAGCCGTAGTGGTGCGGCGCGCGGGCGACGGCCTTGGCCCAGTACGCGTCGAACACATCGCGGGGCGCCTGGATGCCGCGGGAGTGGGTGAGCGCGACCTCCCACGGCACCGGGTCGGTGGGGTTCAGCTCGGCCGCCGCGGCGATGACCGGAGCGGCGTCCTCAAGGAGCGCGAAGAAGGCCCGGAACTGGTCCTCGGACACGTGCCGGGCACGGGAGCCGGTCCGTATCTCCCAGGCCTGCTGGATGCACAGATCCGCCTTCACCAGCACCGCGTCGGGGTCGCCGGGCGACTTCGCCAGCCAGTCCTCCAGCCAGCCCGGGCTGTGCAGGGCGCACTCGGCGAGCTCCGAGACGCACGCACTGCGCCGCTCCCACTGGGCTCCCAACCGGGTCTCGGCGAGCAGTTCGCGGGCGGGCGCGGCGTCGCCGTCCGCGGCGGCGGCGAGCGCGGCACGCAGGGCGGGGTCGGCGACGGCGCCGAGGGTGACGGCCTCGTCCGGTGGCAGATCCGCGCCCACGGCGGAGCCGTGGCGGAGCATGCGAGGCATGGTGATCAGGGAGCGCAGGGACACGAGTTGATATTGAACAGGCCGCCGTGAGCATCCACCAGAGACGGGGGCCGGGGACCCGGTTTGACCCCCTGGGGCGGGCCCCGTAACCTTGACCCTCGGTGTGTTTCCATGCACGCCCACCCCTGAGCAACTCCCTCCCGACGGCTCCGCCGGTCAGGAGAGGCCGCTCATCCTTCCGGATCGTTGCGGGCTTCGGCCCGTGCGAGCGGCTGGCATCAGGGGGCCCGTTCCGAGCGAGAGAGAGATCCGCGTGTACGCCATCGTGCGCAGCGGTGGTCGCCAGCACAAGGTTGCTGTCGGCGACATCGTTGAGGTTGACAAGATTTCCACTGCCAAGGTTGGCGACACGGTCGAGCTCTCGACCCTGCTCGTTGTCGACGGCGACGCCGTGACCAGCGACCCGTGGGTGCTGGCCGGAATCAAGGTCACGGCCGAGGTCGTGGACCACCACAAGGGCGCGAAGATCGACATCCTTCGCTACAAGAACAAGACCGGCTACCGCCGTCGCCAGGGTCACCGCCAGCAGTACACGGCGATCAAGGTCACCGGCATCCCCACGGCTGCGAAGTAAGGGACTGAGGAGAGATGGCACACAAGAAGGGCGCATCGTCCACTCGGAACGGTCGCGACTCCAATGCTCAGCGGCTCGGCGTGAAGCGCTTCGGCGGTCAGGTCGTCAACGCCGGTGAGATCCTGGTCCGCCAGCGCGGCACCCACTTCCACCCGGGCAACGGCGTCGGCCGTGGCAAGGACGACACGCTGTTCGCGCTGGACGCCGGCGCGGTGGAGTTCGGTACTCGCCGTGGCCGCAAGGTAGTGAACATCGTTCCGGTCGCCTGACACAGGCGCTCGTAGAGCGGTTTTCTTTGCGAGGGCGGACCTCGCTTCCCGTCGACCGGGAAGCGGGTCCGCCTTTCGCTTGTTACACAAGAGACATTCCGTACCTAACTGGAGGCACACCCATGACCACCTTCGTGGACCGCGTCGAGCTGCATGTCGCCGCGGGTAACGGAGGCCACGGCTGCGCCTCCGTTCACCGGGAGAAATTCAAGCCGCTCGGCGGCCCCGACGGTGGCAACGGCGGCCGTGGCGGCGACGTCATCCTGGTCGTCGACCAGTCGGTGACGACGCTGCTCGACTATCACCACAGCCCGCACCGCAAGGCCACCAACGGCCAGCCCGGCGCCGGCGACAACCGCTCCGGCAAGGACGGCCAGGACCTGGTCCTGCCCGTCCCCGACGGCACCGTCGTCCTGGACCGGCAGGGCAACGTGCTCGCCGACCTCGTCGGTCAGGGCACCACCTTCATCGCGGGCCAGGGAGGCCGGGGCGGCCTCGGCAACGCGGCACTCGCCTCCGCGCGCCGCAAGGCGCCCGGCTTCGCGCTGCTCGGCGAGCCCGGCGAGGCCCGTGACGTGGTCATGGAGCTCAAGACCGTCGCCGACGTCGCGCTCGTCGGCTACCCGAGCGCGGGCAAGTCCTCGCTGATCTCGGTGCTCAGCGCGGCCAAGCCGAAGATCGCGGACTACCCGTTCACCACGCTCGTACCGAACCTGGGCGTGGTCACCGCGGGATCGACCGTCTACACCATCGCCGACGTCCCCGGCCTGATCCCCGGCGCCAGCCAGGGCCGCGGGCTCGGCCTGGAGTTCCTGCGCCATGTCGAGCGCTGCTCGGTGCTCGTGCACGTCCTGGACACCGCGACGCTCGAGTCCGACCGCGACCCGGTCTCGGACCTCGATGTGATCGAGGAGGAGCTGAGGCAGTACGGCGGTCTCGACGACCGTCCGCGCATCGTCGTCCTCAACAAGATCGACATCCCGGACGGCCAGGACCTCGCCGACATGATCCGTCCGGACCTCCAGGCGCGCGGCTACCGCGTCTTCGAGGCGTCCGCGGTGGCGCGTACCGGCCTGAAGGAGCTGTCGTTCGCCCTGGCCGAGATCGTCGCCGAGGCGCGCGCGGCCAAGCCGGTGGAGGAGGCGACCCGCATCGTCATCCGCCCGAAGGCGGTCGACGACGCCGGGTTCACGGTCGTGCAGGAGGAGGACGGCCTGTTCCGGGTGCGCGGCGAGAAGCCGGAGCGCTGGGTCCGCCAGACGGACTTCAACAACGACGAGGCCGTGGGCTACCTGGCCGACCGCCTCAACCGCCTCGGTGTCGAGGACCAGCTGATGAAGGCCGGTGCCCGCGCGGGCGACGGTGTGGCCATCGGCCCCGAGGACAACGCGGTCGTCTTCGACTGGGAGCCCTCGATGATGGCGGGCGCGGAGATGCTCGGCCGCCGCGGCGAGGACCACCGCCTGGAGGCCCCGCGCCCCGCGGCCCAGCGCCGCCGGGACCGCGAGGCGGAACGGGACGACGCGCAGAGGGAGTTCGACGAGTTCGATCCCTTCTAGGGACCGTCGTGCCGGTCGCCGGACGGGCTTGGACAACAAACCCGTCCGATTCGCTCTTATGCGTGAAGCGACACAACCTCTCACCCCCAATGACCGTCTTGTACCCGGGGGTGGGGCGTATCGCCCCGGCACACGGAACGGAGCGGCGATGAAGATTTCCTTCCTCATCCACACGATTTACGGCATCGGCGGGACCATTCGGACCACGCTGAACCTCGCCGAGGAACTCGCCGACCGGCATGAGGTGGAAATCGTCTCCGTCTTCCGGCACCGCGACGACCCGATCCTCGCCATCGACCCGCGCATCACCGTCGTACCCCTCGTCGACACCCGCCCCGCCTCCCCGGCCAACGAGCAGCGGCACCCCCTGTACCTGGAGCCCGCCGAGCTGCTGCCCCGGAACGAGGCGCGCTACAAGGAGTACAGCCGGCTCACCGACGAGCGGGTGCAGGCCCACTACGCGGGCTCCGACGCGGATGTGGTCATCGGGACCAGGCCCGGACTCGTGGCGTACGTCGCGCAGTTCGGCCCCGAGGGCGCCGTGCTCATCGGGCAGGAGCACATGACGCACAACCATCACAAGCCCGAGCTGCGCGCCGAGATGTACGACCACCTCGCCCGGCTCGACGCCTTTGTGACCGTGTCCGAAGGTGACGCCGCCTCCTACCGCGCGCAGATGCCGCTGCCCGCCACCCGCGTGCTCGCCATCCCCAACAGCGTGCCCGAGCCGATGGTTGTGCCGTCCGACACCTCGGGGACGACCGTGGTGGCGGCGGGGCGTCTGGCCTCCGAGAAGCAGTACCACGTGCTCGTCGAGGCCTTCGGCAAGGTCGTCGCCGCCCGGCCCGAGTGGACGCTGCGCATCTGCGGCTGGGGCAACCAGAAGGACCGGCTCCGCCGGAAGATCGACGAGCTGGGCCTCTACAACAGCGTCCTTCTCATGGGTCCCCGCTCGCCCATCGAGCCGGAATGGGTCAAGGGCGCGATCGCCGTTTCCACTTCGCGGCACGAGTCGTTCGGCATGACCCTCGTGGAGGCCATGCGCTGCGGTCTGCCGGTCGTCAGCACGGACTGCGACTACGGCCCGAGGGAGATCATCGCGGACGGTGTGGACGGCCTGCTCGTCCCGGTCGGCGACGTCGAGGCCATCGCCGAAGCCCTGCTGAAGCTCATCGACGACGAGGAACTGCGCCGCCGGATGGGCGCGGCCGCGCTGCGCAACGCGCGTCGCTTCGCACCGGGTCCGGTCGCCAAGCAGTACGAGGAGCTCTTTGCGGAGCTGGGAGCGGCCACGGCATCGCGGGGCAGCGACGCGGGCCACCTTGCACCGGCGGCGGGGGAGGGGGAGCCGTTCGCGGCCCTCGCGGACTGCCTGGCCGCCGATGACGGCGGGCTGACGGTCAGTCTGATCCCCGGTGGTGGCCGGTCCCTCGGCCGGGATGCCGGGCTGCACCTGGTGTGTACGCATCCGGACGCCGCGGTGGAGGCGAGGCGCTTCGCCTTCGACGCGGAGGGGCGGGCGACGGTACCCGCCGGTGCCCGGTTCCCGGAGGGTGTGTGGACCTGCCGGGTGGAGCTGCCGGACGGCGAGCTGATCGCGCTGGCGACGCGGGCAGTCGACCAGCGCGGTTCGATGCGGGCCGCGGCCCGTACGCCCGCGGGCGGTCCGGTCCGCACCCTTGTCCCTTATGTGAAGCAGGGAGTGCTCTCCCTTCGGTCCTGGGTCAGGCCGGTCCACGCCGAGGTCGGTGAGATCCGGCTCACTCGGCAGAGGATCACCGTCTCCGGGCGGCTGTTCGCCCCGGGCACTCCCGGCGGCGACCGGGCCCTGCTGTTGCGCCGCCGCGGCAAGGCTCCCGCCGAGCTGACGTTCCCGGCAAGCCGCGAGGGAGCGGACGGCTTCCGGGCCAGCGTCCCGTGCGCGGCTCCGGCGGACCGCCGGGCAGACGCGCACGACGTCTGGGACCTGTGGCTGCGCTATGCGCCCGACGAGGAGCCGGTCAGGCTCGCGCGGGTCCTGGACGACGTGGTGGAGAAGGGTTCCCTCCTGCCGTATCCCGCCGTCGACCTGCGCAGGAGGCGTTCCCTGGGGACCCTGCGCGCCGTGGTCCGCAGACTGGGCGGCAAGCCGCAGGAACGGGTCGCGGTGAAGGTCTTCTACAGCGCGGCCAACGAGCTCGTACTGAACGTTGTCGACAAGGCGATCAAGTAGCCGTGCGCACTGTTGACACGTGTGGTTTCGGTCACCCGGGCCCGGCGCCGGGAGCTAGCAGTAGCCGCTGTCCAGGGGGTGAACGCCCGGTTTCACGCAGGTGTGGGGCGCTTGGCCACCGCCTTGCGAGACCGTCACGGAGAGTGCGACCATCAGCCCGTCCCCCATTCGTCGCAAGGTAGGTCGGTCGTCTGTGTCTGTGCCGCACGTAGCCAAGCCCCGCACTACAGCCGTTGTGCTCGCCGGTGGTACCGGTCAGAGAGTGGGACTGGCGATCCCGAAGCAGCTGCTGAAGATTGCCGGCAAGGCCGTCATCGAGCACACACTGTCGATCTTCGAGCAAGCGGAGTCCGTCGACAACGTCATCGTACTGATGGCGCCGGGTTTTGTGCCCGATGTGGAGCGGATCATCGCCAAGGCCGGACTCACCAAGGTGACCAAGGTGATTGAGGGCGGCGCGACCCGAAACGAGACCACCGAGCGCGCCATCGAGGCGCTGAGCGAGGGGCTCGCCGAGGGTGAGGACCCCAACGTCCTCTTCCATGACGCTGTCCGTCCGCTTTTGTCACAGCGCGTGATCAAGGACTGTGTCGACGCCCTCGACCGCTATCAGGCCGTCGATGTCGCGATCCCGTCCGCGGACACGATCATCGTGACCCGAACCCACGGCGAGGACGGCGAGTTCATCACCGACGTCCCTGACCGCTCGCGGCTGCGCCGGGGCCAGACCCCGCAGGCCTTCAAGCTCTCCACCATCCGGCGGGCCTACGGGATCGCGGCAGGCGACCCGAACTTCCAGGCGACCGACGACTGCAGCGTGGTGCTCAAGTACCTGCCCGACGTGCCGATCTATGTGGTCGCGGGCGACGAGTACAACATGAAGGTCACGCAGCCGGTCGACGTCTTCATCGCCGACAAGCTCTTCCAGCTGGCATCCAGCGCCGCCCCCCGCCAGGCCGACGCCGCCGCCTACCAGGAGCTGCTGACCGGCAAGACGCTGGTGGTCTTCGGCGGCTCGTACGGCATCGGCGCGGACATCTGCGCTCTGGCGGAGCGGTACGGCGCCCAGGTCTACGCGCTGGGCCGCTCCACCACCGGTACGCATGTGGAGAATCCCGAGCATGTCGACGACGCCCTTTCGCGGGCGTATGCCGAGACGGGCAGGGTGGACTACGTCATCAACACGGCCGGTGTGCTGCGTATCGGCAAGCTGGCCGAGACCGACAACAGCACCATTCAGGAAGCGCTGAACGTCAACTACCTGGCCCCGGTGCAGATCGCGCGTGCCTCATACAAGTATCTGGCGGAGACAAAGGGGCAGTTGCTCCTCTACACCTCCTCCAGCTACACCCGCGGTCGCGCCGAGTACAGCCTCTATTCGTCGACCAAGGCGGCCATGGTGAATCTCACCCAGGCCCTTTCCGACGAATGGGCGGGCGACGGAATTCGCGTCAACTGCGTGAATCCCGAGCGCACCGCGACTCCGATGCGCACCAAGGCTTTCGGCGCGGAACCGGAGGGCTCGCTGCTCTCTTCCGAGGCCGTGGCAAGGACCTCGCTGGATGTGCTGCTGTCCGAACTCACCGGTCACGTCATTGACGTCCGGCAGCAGGATCCGACCCGTGAAGCGAGCGAGGCCTCGGACTTCGAGAAGGCACTCGAAGCGGTCCTGGACCGCCAGGAGGATGTGTAATACTCGTTCGTTAAAGTAATTATCGGGCCTTTGTGGTCGCCCTGAGGCGAAAACCCTTGAGGCGAGAACAGAGGCCCGAGTTCGTGAAGCCCCACCTTCACATAACCCGCCAAACGTGAAACAACCGGCACCCCTTGGAGCAGGTTCTTCGTGATTTCGACCGCTATTCGACTGGCTCGCGTCGGCAGCCGGTCAGAGCTGGCCGCAGCGGCTCTGATGGGACTCGGCTATCCGTGCGTGATGATCGCCGCACTGATCCCGAACCTCTGGTTCTTCGCGGCTGCCGCCGCTGTGACGTACCTTGCCGACTGGTATCTGCACCAGAAGGGCAGCTACCTGGTCAACCGGCTCAACAAGGTCCGCGCCGGTCTGCCGATCCGCTTCCTGCTGCGTGAGCTGCTGCTGGTTCTGCTGCTCGCCCGTGAGGGACTGGCGGAGACCACCTTCTTCTACGCGGCCGTCGCCGGGTTCCTGATCTTCTACGGCCTCCAGGCGCCGCAGGGCGCGCTCACGACCCTGATCCGTCTGCGCCGCACCATGCCGGTCGTCACGCGCAACGTGGACCTGAACGCCGTCCGTATCCCCGACGCCCCGCCGAACGCGCTGCTGCGCCGCTCCGGCGAGAAGATGCTCCACCTCGACATCCCGGCGATGGCCGGCGTGGTGATCGCCGCGGGAACCGGCTCGTACGGCATCGGGTATGTGGGCGTCGCCGTAACCCTTGCCCTCGGACTGCTCTACACGGCCGTCCTCGTCCCCTACCTGCGGCGCAATCGCCGGGTGCCGGGCGCGGCCGCCGTGCTCAAGGGCGTCGAGACCTGGCTGCGCGAGTACCAGCCGACCGTCGTCCTGTACTTCTCCGGCTCGGACGAGTCCGCGTACCAGGTCAACATGTGGCTCGAGACGATGGAGCAGATCGACGGCCGGCCGCTGATCATCATGCGTGAGCGCGGCCTGGTGAAGAAGCTCGCGACGACCGCCGTACCGGTCATCTGCGTGCCCGGCGGCATGCATCTGATGAATCTCGACCTGTCCTCGGTCCGTGTCGCGCTGTACCCGGCCAACGTCGGCAAGAACATCCACATCCTGCGCGTGCCGACCATGAAGCACGTCTTCATCGGCCACGGCGACAGCGACAAGCTGGCCAGCGTCAACCCTTTCAGCAAGGTGTACGACGAGGTGTGGACCGCAGGCCGCGCGGGGCGTGACCGCTACGCGCTGGCCGACATCGGCGTGCGCGACGAGGACATCATCGAGGTGGGCCGCCCGCAGCTGGCACCGATCACCTCCTGGGCCGGCACCCCGAAGAACCCCATCCCCACGGTGCTGTACGCCCCCACCTGGGAGGGCTGGGACGACAACCCGGGCAACACCTCCCTGCTGCTGGCAGGCGAGAACATCGTCCGGCGGCTGCTGGAGGCCGAGAAGCCGGTCCGCGTCATCTACAAGCCGCACCCCTTCACCGGCATCCGCAACAAGAAGGCCCTGGCCGTCCACGAGCGGATCACCGCGATGGTTCGCGCCGCGGCCGCCGAGCGTGCCGTCGACCCCCGCTGGGCCGGCGAAGCCGCCGCCGCCCAGTCGGACCAGACCGCGGCGAAGGCCGAACTGACCCGTATCCAGGCCCGGTTGGCCGAGCTCGGCAAGCCCGGCCGCGCGGGCGGCGACGAGTCGGAGGAGTCGCGGGTCTCGCTCGCCGACCCCGAGCGCCTGGCCGAGATCAAAAGGCTTCGGACCGAGTGGAACGACGCCTACTGGCGCTCGTGCGGCTGGTGGGAGCACCGGGTCGTCACAGGCTCCGAGCCCAAGCTGTACGACTGCTTCAACGAGGCCGACGGCATGGTCTCCGACATCTCCAGCGTGGTCTCGGACTTCATCGCGAGCGGCAAGCCCTACGCCGTGACCGACTCGGCCGAACTGGGCGACGAGGAGTTCAAGCGGCAGAACACCGCCGTACGGGCCGCGGTCATCCTCTCCAACAGCGCCGAGGAGCTGAGCGAGTTGCTCGACGCGGTGGCGGACCGTTCCGGCGACAAACTGGCGGACGCCAGGCGCGAACTGAAGCGCTATCTGCTCGGACCGGAGGAGCCCAGCTCGATCGAGCTGTTCAATGAGGCCGTACGGCGCCTGACGGCCAAGGCCGAGGCACGCAACGCCGGTGTGGCCCAGCGCATCGGAGGCGAGGTCATCGGCGAGCTCGACCCCGAGCCGGAGGCCCCGGACGCGGAGTCCCAGGAGTCGACCGCCGTCGCGCGCTGAACTCCGCGGCGGGGGTGGGTGCACGCTGTCCAGCCGGTGAAATGGCCGCGCACCCGCCCCGCGCCCTGGCATAGATTCGGCAGTGTGACAGTGGCAAGACAGCAGGTAACGCAAGCCCGCAGGATCGTCGTCAAGGTCGGCTCGTCCTCGCTGACCACGGCATCGGGCGGGCTCGACGCCGACCGCGTCGACGCCCTCGTCGACGTGCTCGCCAAGGTGCGCAGCGGCGGCGAGAAGGAGATAGTGCTGGTCTCCTCAGGCGCCATCGCCGCGGGCCTCGCACCGCTGGGCCTGGCTCGCCGCCCCAAGGACCTGGCCCGCCAGCAGGCGGCCGCCAGCGTCGGCCAGGGCCTGCTGGTCGCCCGCTACACCGCCTCCTTCGCCCGCTACGGCGTACGCGTCGGCCAGGTGCTCCTCACCACCGACGACACCAGCCGCCGCGCCCACTACCGCAACGCCTACCGGACCCTGGACCAGCTGCTCGACATGGGCGCCGTCCCGGTCGTCAACGAGAACGACACCGTCGCCACGGACGAGATCCGCTTCGGCGACAACGACCGGCTCGCCGCCCTCGTCGCCCACTTGGTACGGGCCGATCTGCTGGTCCTCCTCTCCGATGTCGACGGGCTGTACGACGGGGATCCGGCCAGGCCCGGCACCTCACGGATCGAGGAGGTGCGCGGCCCGGCCGACATCGCGCACGTACAGATCGGCAGCGCGGGCAAGGCGGGTGTCGGGACCGGCGGGATGGTCACCAAGGTCGAGGCCGCCAGGATCGCCGCGGCGGCGGGCGTGCCCGTCGTCCTCACCTCGGCCGTCCGTGCGGCCGACGCCCTCGCGGGCCGCGCCACCGGCACGTACTTCCACAGCACGGGACGCCGCTCGGCCGACCGGCTGCTCTGGCTCGCCCACGCCTCGACGCCGCAGGGCTCACTGACCCTCGACGACGGTGCGGTACGGGCCGTGGTGCAGGGCAGGAAGTCGCTCCTGCCCGCCGGGATCGCCGCCGTCGAGGGCGAGTTCAGCGCGGGAGACCCGGTCGAGCTGCGCGACACCGCGGGCCGAGCCGTGGCCCGCGGGCTCGTCAACTTCGACGCCAAGGAGATCCCCCAGCTGCTCGGCCGCTCGACCCGGGAACTCGCCGAGGAACTCGGACCGGAGTACGAGCGCGAAGTCGTACACAGAGACGATCTGGTCGTTCTGCACCCCTGATTCGGCTGAAAGTCCCGTCATCTGTCGGAGACCTTCACCAAAAGCGCCCCACATGCCGCCTGGGACTGGTCAACTTTGTTGCGGAGGAATGGCGGGGTACAGCATCACGACACATGCAACAGGAGGCCGCCGGTGAGACGAGCGCGCCCAGGGGATGTGCCCCGAGGGCCGGGGAGCTTCCCCCACGCCCGTAGGGCCGTGGGCGAGGAACGGGCTCTGACCAGCGTCGGAGCGGGCGCCGACTTCGACGACGGCGCCCAGAGCCGGGAGAGCGCCAAGGAGACGGACACCCACGGCGAGGACCGTGTGCAGTCCAAGCTGTGGCACATCACACTCAGCGTCTCCGGCGCCGAAGCCCCGCTCAAGGAGGTGCGCCGCGGTCTGGAGCAGCTCGCGCACGACCATCCCTTCCTGCTGACCAGCCGGTACGCCAACGACCACGCGGAGATCCGCTACTGGGAGGAGGCGCGGGACCTGCACGACGCCGCGGCGGTGGCGCTGCGGCTGTGGGGCGAGCACCGCTCCAGCGCCCGGCTGCCCCCGTGGGAGATCGTGGGCCTGGAGGTCATCGACCGCCAGACGTACCACCAGCGCATCGCGGAGGGGTACGGTCCGCCGCCGGCCGCCCCGGTGGGCGTGCACCCCTTCTGAGGCATCTGTCTCGCAGTGCGGGACAGCCGACGACGCCCGCCGGGAGGCCCCGCAAAGCGCAGTACCCTGCGGGCATGACGATGTCTTCGCCGCTCTCGCCCTACGACAACCTCTCGCCCGTCGCCCAGGCCGCCTACCGGGCCCGTGGTGCCGCTGCCGACCTCGCCCCGCTGCCGCGCTCGGCCAAGGACGACGCGCTGCTGGCGATCGCGGACGCGCTGGAGGTCCGTACGGCCGAGATCGTCGCGGCCAACGCCGAGGACATCGCACGGGCCCGGGAGGCCGGCACCAGCGAGTCGATCATCGACCGGCTCACCCTGACCCCCGAGCGGGTGCGGGCGATCGCCGCCGACGTGCGGGACGTGGCCGCGCTGCCCGACCCGGTCGGCGAGGTGGTCCGCGGCTCGACCCTGCCCAACGGCATCGACCTGCGCCAGGTGCGCGTCCCCCTCGGCGTCGTGGGGATCATCTACGAGGCCCGCCCCAACGTCACGGTGGACGCCGCCGCGCTCTGCCTGAAGTCCGGCAACGCGGTCCTGCTGCGCGGCTCCTCGTCCGCGTACGCCTCCAACAGCGCCCTGGTCAAGGTCCTGCGCGACGCGGTCGGCGGCTCGGGTCTGCCCGCCGACGCGGTGCAGCTCGTCCCCGGTGAAAGCCGCGATTCCGTACGGGAGTTGATGCGCGCCCGCGGCCTGGTGGACGTGCTCATCCCGCGCGGCGGCGCATCCCTGATCCGTACGGTCGTCGAGGAGTCCACCGTCCCCGTCATCGAGACCGGCACCGGCAACTGCCATGTGTACGTGGACGCGCAGACCGACATCGACATGGCCGTGGACATTCTGATCAACTCCAAGGCGCAGCGCCCGAGCGTCTGCAACAGCGCCGAGACCCTCCTGGTCCACCAGGACGTCGCGGCCGAGTTCCTGCCGCGCGCCCTGGACGCCCTGGCCGAGGCCGGGGTGACCGTGCACGGCGACGAGCGGGTGCTGGAGTACGGCGACGCCACCAAGGCCACCGTCGTGGCGGCCACGGCCGAGGACTGGGAGACGGAGTACCTGTCCTACGACATCGCCGCGGCCGTCGTCGACTCGCTGGACTCGGCCGTCGCCCACATCCGGCTCTGGTCCTCCGGGCACACCGAGGCGATCGTCACCACCTCGCAGGCGGCGGCCCGCCGGTTCACCCAATTGGTCGACTCCACGACGGTCGCCGTGAACGCGTCCACGCGTTTCACCGACGGTGGCCAGTTCGGATTCGGCGCCGAGATCGGGATCTCCACGCAGAAGCTGCACGCACGAGGCCCGATGGGCCTTCCGGAGCTGACCTCGACGAAGTACATCGTGACAGGAGACGGTCACACCCGGTGACGGTCGCGAAGGTCACCCGGGCGGGCAGACTTCGGACTCTGCCTGCCAAAGCGATCGGCCAGGTTTACTCTGAAGGCGTGCCGGACGACGTGGGGGGCAGGCCGTTCCCGGACGGCTGGGAGCCCGACGACGACCGCGGGGGCGCGGACGAGGACTTCGCCTCCGTGGTGTTCGACGAGGATTTCGTGCGAGCTGCCGAGATCCACGAGCCGACCGCCGTCGAGCGGCTTCTGGCTGCCGCCGAGGCCCGCGCCGAAGCCGAGGCATCGCGGCCCGGATCCCGTGGCGGAGTGCCCGACGACGAGCTCTACGACGACGTCTACGGCCTCGGTCCGTACCGCGAGCGGGCGTACGACGACGATGGCGACGGCACGTACTTCGACGACGAGTACAACGGGCCGTACGGCCGCCACGGCGGCGCCCTGCGTCCCTACCGCGGCAGCGCCCGCTGGCACCGTCCCGTGGCCTGGATCCTGGCCCTGCTGATGGGTATCGGGATGGTCGCCCTCGCTTTCACGGCCGTCTACCGCGGGGCCTCGGGCAGCCGCCAGGACCAGGTGCCGCCGCCCGCCAGGACCGGTGTCGACGCAACCCCCACCGGTGGCCCCGCCGCCGACCGGGTGGGCGGGCCCTCCGCTTCCGCGGACCACCCCGGGCCGCCGGTTCCGGCGGATCCGCGCACTCCGTGACCGAACCCCGGCCACCCCGGGGCCGGCCTTGGGGCCGCCGTCCGGCAAGGCCCTGATCAGGGGCTGTGCGCCCGCTTGAAAGACTGCGTGAGAACTCGTCAGACATTGTCGTGTACCAGCGCGTTTACCGAGGCCCCGCCGGACCTACCCTGAAAGTATGGCTGGGCGCGGAGACCCGCCTGAGGGGACACCCGAGGGACTCCCCGGCGGTGAGGACGAGTACCGATCCGTCGTCTTCGACGAATCGTTTGTGCGGGCTGCGCGGCTTCAGGAGTTCTCCGCGCAGGAACGGATGGGCGAGCACGCGCGCGCTGTGCGCAGCCTTCCAGCCTGGAGCCGCAGGACCGGCTCCAAGCAGTTCCTGGTGCTCGTCCTGCTCGTAGCGCTGGCCTTCGGAACCGCGATCTACCTCGGCATACGCCACCCCTACCAGACACCGGCCACCAAGCAGGCCGAACCGCTGCGCGTCACCATGATCCCGCTCGCACCACAGGGCCCCGTCCCGGGCGGCACCCCCGCCGACCTCTACGCCCACAGCCCCGCCGCGAACTTCCGCCTCGGAGCCTCGGGCATCAATCTCCCGGGCGCCCGGCGCACCAAGAACTTCTCCGAGGATCAGGTCATGACGGCCCTGACCACGGCGAAGGACTACATCGTGCAGTCCTCGCTGGCACCCGACGTCCTCATGGGCGGCGCGGTGCGGCCGGTACGGATGCTGCTCGACCCGGACCAGCTGGAGCAGTTCGACCGGAGCATGGCCACACCTGCCGCCGACGGTCGCCATGCCGCGACCGGCTGGCTGGTCCGCTTCGACCCCGCGAAGGTGGCGCTGGCCGACCCGCAGGTGCGAGTACAGGGCACGCTGCGCTTCGCCGAGGCGGGGCCCGACGCCCTTGAGGTGACGTCGGACCACACCTTCGCCTATGCGCTGCGCCCGGTTGGCGTCAGCGGACCCGGGGCCGGCCGGGCCTCACTGTTCACCGTCCGCCGCGAGCTGCACTTCCGCTTCGACCGGGACGACCTGCACAAGCACCGCGCCGAGCTGCTGGTCAGCTATGTCCAGGCCGGCCCGCAGGCCTGCTCGGTGGACGCTTCCCGGACTCTGCGACCGCTGCTCGCCGGCGAGCGGGCGACCGCGGACGGCCCGGCGGGTACGGACCCGTATGCGACGGGCCAGGCGACCGCGGCGCTCTGCGGCTCCCTCTCACCCGGCGCCCAGCCCTCCCCGTGACGGGCAGCCGCCCGCCCGGCTGTGCGCTCAGCTGCCGCCCTGACCGCCTCCGCCCCCGGCCTCACCCGCCGGACCTCTGCCGTTGCCGCCGCTCTCCGTGCCGCCGGAACCCGAGCCGCTGCCCGCCGCCGCGCCGGTGAACTTGTCCCGCAGCTTGCCGCCCAGGTCGCCCGCGCCTCCGGCTATGTCGCCGACCAGCTTCATCAGCGGATCCTTGCTGGTGCGGACCGTATCCGCGTAGTGCGATGCGGACTCGCGGAAGGAGTCGGAGACCGATGTGTCCTTGTCCTCCGTACGCCGCGGGTAGTGGCCGTCCACGATCCGCTGGTAGTCGCGGCTCGCGGCCCACTTCTTGAGCTCGGCCGCGCGCACCGTGGTGAACGGGTGCGAGCGGGGCAGCACATTGAGGATCTTCAGTACCGAGTCGCGGAGGTCGCCGCCCGCCTCGTACTCCTCGGCCTGCTCCAGAAAGGCGTCGACGTTCATCTCATGCAGATGGTTGCCACCGGCGATCTTCATCAGGCCGCGCATCGACGCCTGCAGGTCCTGGCCGACCAGCAGTCCGGCGCGGTCCGCCGAGAGTTCCGACTTGCGGAACCACTCGCGCAGCGCCGTGACGATCGCCATGATCGCCAGATTGCCGAGGGGGATCCACGCGATCTTCAGCGCGAGGGTGGTGAGGAACAGCAGGATGGTGCGGTAGACGGCGTGGCCGGAGAGGGCGTGGCCCACCTCGTGCCCGACGACCGCCCGCATCTCCTCCTCGTCGAGGAGCTCCACCAGCCCTGTGGTGACGACGATGATCGGCTCGTCGAGGCCGATGCACATGGCATTGGGCCGCGGGTCCTGGGTGACGTACATCGCGGGGACCTTCTCCAGGTCCAGGATGTAGCAAGCGTCCCTCAGCATGGTGTTGAGATGGGCGAACTGAGCGTCGCTCACCCGCACCGAGTCGGAGAGGAAGAGCAGCCGCAGGCTGCGCTCGGGCAGCAGTCCGCTCAACGCCTTGAAGACGGTGTCGAAGCCGCTGAGTTTGCGCAGCGCGACGAGCGCCGAGCGGTCCGCGGGATGTTCGTATGCTCGTGAGGAGATGCCGGCGAAGCGCTTGCGCTGCCTGCTCGGCACGTTCTCGTGACTGCTTTCGGTCATTCAAGCCCCCTGTTGCGCCTGTTGGTGCGAGTTTGGCTCGTCCCCCTGACGGCCCCCAGCGTAGGTGCTTGGGCCACGGCGTCGCGGGGCTGTGGATAACTGTGGGCAACCCGCAACATGCTCGCCGGGGAAGCCCTTCTCGCCTGGTTCCGGATGCGCGGAGACCGCGGAGACGGCACCGCCGAGCAGGACAACGACTGAGTCGGCGTGAGCGTGCCCGGGCGCCCCGCATACGATGTGCGCGAAGTCTCTCCGCTCCGTCGGAGGCGTCCGATTCCCGAGCTCCGACTCCCGATCGATAGGTCCTGCTGAAGATGAGCCTCACCAGCACCGCCGCCAGCCTGGTCACCCTCGCCGAAGGCGCCGAGCACGGTGGCAACCACGAAAGCCTCAGCCCGTACCTCACCGGTGGTGGCGCGCTCTTCGCGCTGCTCCTGCTGCTGTGGATCACGACGCGCTTCAACCGCGACCGCTGAGCCCGCGGTCGGCGAGTAGGGGCCGTTCCGTGGTGCCAGTAGGCTCTGCACGCATGGGAGAGCAGGAAGTGCCGACCGGTTCCGGTTCCGGCAAGCGCCGACTCGGTGTGATGGGCGGAACGTTCGACCCGATCCACCACGGACACCTGGTGGCCGCCAGTGAGGTGGCCGCCCTGTTCCACCTGGACGAGGTGGTGTTCGTGCCGACCGGGCAGCCGTGGCAGAAGACCCACAAGGCCGTGTCGCCGGCCGAGGACCGGTATCTGATGACGGTCATCGCGACCGCGTCCAACCCGCAGTTCTCGGTCAGCCGCATCGACATCGACCGCGGCGGGCCGACGTACACGATCGATACGCTGCGGGACTTGCGCTCCCTCAACAAGAACGCCGATCTTTTCTTCATCACCGGAGCCGACGCGCTGTCCCAGATCCTCGGCTGGCGGGACGCCGAAGAGCTGTTTTCGCTCGCCCACTTCATCGGTGTGACCCGGCCGGGTCATGATCTGACGGACGACGGGCTGCCCGAGGGCGGCGTCTCCCTGGTGGAGGTTCCGGCGCTGGCGATCTCTTCGACCGACTGCCGGGCGAGGGTCGCGCAGGGCGATCCGGTCTGGTACCTGGTTCCGGACGGTGTGGTGCGCTACATCGACAAGCGCCAGTTGTACCGCGGCGAGTGAGCCACGGAGAGGGGCACCTGTGAACGACCAGCAGAGCCACCCGTACGACCCGTACTACCAGCCGCAGATCATCGGCTACGACGAGTACGGGCAGCCGGTCTATCAGCAGCCCCAGCCGTACGACCCCTACGCGCAGCAGCAACAGCAGCACCCTCAGCAACAGCAGGCTCCCGGCCAGGGATACGGCTACGACCCGTACGCTCAGCAACAGCAACAGCAACAGCAACAGCAGGCGCCGCAGCCGCGCGCCGGCCAGTCCCAGCAGTACGACCAGTACGGCCGTCCGCACCCCCAGCAGGGTCAGGGCCAGCCACAGGGGTACGGCTACGACAGCTACGGCTATGACACCGGCCAGCAGCCGGCCGTCGACACCACCGGGCAGTGGAACATCCCGCCCCGGCCCCCGGCCCCGCCCGCTCAGGCACCCGGGCAGGCAGGGGATCAGACTTCCGTGCCCGGTCCGCGCAGGCCCGCGCCCGATCGTGACTACCGCACCGAGCAGTTCTCCTTCATCGAGGAGCCGGACGAGGACTCCGAAGACGTCATCGACTGGCTGAAGTTCAGCGAGAGCCGCTCCGAGCGGCGCGAGGAGGCCAAGCGCCGCGGCCGCAACCGTGTCGTCGCGCTGTTCGTCGTTCTGGCGCTGGCTCTCGCCGGCGGTGTCGGCTACCTCTGGTACGCGGGAAAGCTGCCCGGTCTCGCGGACGCCGAGAAGAACAACAGCACCGCCACCGGACCGCAGAAGCGGGACGTGATCGTGGTGCATCTGCACAACACCAAGAAGAAGGGCACCTCCACGGCCCTTCTCGTCGACAACGCCACCACCAAGCAGGGCACCACGGTTCTGCTCCCCAACTCCCTCTCCGTCGCGAACGACGACGGCACCGCCACCACCC
This sequence comes from Streptomyces sp. SLBN-118, assembly GCF_006715635.1. Taxonomy (NCBI): domain Bacteria; kingdom Bacillati; phylum Actinomycetota; class Actinomycetes; order Kitasatosporales; family Streptomycetaceae; genus Streptomyces; species Streptomyces sp. SLBN-118. The sequence continues at coordinate 2,585,203 of NZ_VFNP01000002.1, read as the reverse complement.
TTGGCAAGTCCGTCGAGGACGACGGCTCGACGGGCACCCGCGAGGCGATCGGAGCCCTCCTGGGCGCCAAGATCACCGGCACCTGGCGGCTCGACACCCCGTACCTGGAAAATCTCGTCGAGCTGGTCGGCACCATCGACCTGACGACCGACACCGCGGTGCCTGGCGCCAAGAAGGGCGAGGCGCCGCTGGTGAAGAAGGGCGAGAACCAGACGCTCAACGGTCGTGCCGCCGTCGCCTACGCCACCTACCTGGGGCCCGGCGAGGCCGAGGCGAAACAGCTCCAGCGTTTCGGCCAGGTCATGCAGGGCGTCCTCAAGAAGTTCCCGGACGACCCGAAGTCAGCGACCGTCACCGTGGAGACGCTGGCGCAGATCCTCGACCCCTCGCTGCGCGAGAGCGACCTGGGCGCGTCGCTGGCCAAGCTCGCCGAGCACGCCAAGGGCGGCGACTACAAGACGGCGCTGCTGCCGGTCCAGCAGGACGGCACGCTCACCCAGCAGGCCGCCAGTAGTGTGGTCAAGGACATCCTGGGCGGCTCGGTCACCGCGCCGGACAAGGACGCTGCCGTCCGGGTGGGCATCAAGAACGCCACCGGGAACGCCGGGGCCACCGAGAAGGCCCGGATCGACCTGGTCAACGCCGGTTATGCGGTCCTCGACGCCGGCAAGGCGGACGCGCAGTTCTCCTCGAAGATCACCTATGGTGACGACGCGCAGAAGGCCAAGGCGATCGAGGTCGCCAAGACCCTGGGTCTTGCGACGAGCACGGTCAAGAAGGGCACTCCCGCTCCCAATGCCGATGTCTCCGTCGTGCTCGGCCAGGACTTCAAGTCCGGAAGCTCATCAGGCGGCTGATGATCAAGGCTCGATAATCCCGGCAAGGGGTGTCGGTGGTCCGTGAGACCCTTGAGGGGTACCTGACCGCCGACGAAAGCCTGCCTGTGACCGCCACTGATCGCTCCATCGAGCTCGTGAACACCGCCGCCCAGGCGGCTGCCGACCGGCTCGCGCACGACATCATCGCCTACGACGTCAGTGACGTGCTGTCGATCACCGACGCCTTCCTGCTCGCCTCCGCGCCCAACGACCGCCAGGTCAAGTCGATCGTCGACGAGATCGAGGAGCGGCTCAACAAGGAACTCGGAGCCAAGCCGGTGCGCCGCGAGGGCGACCGGGACGCCCGCTGGATCCTGCTCGACTACGTCGACATCGTGGTGCACGTCCAGCACAGCGAGGAGCGTGTCTTCTACGCCCTGGAGCGGCTGTGGAAGGACTGCCCCGAGCTGCCCCTCCCCGAGGACGCCCTGAAGACGCGCGGCAAGGCCGAGGAGCACGCCCGGCTCTCCGGTGACCCGGACGGTGAGCTGAGCTGAACGGCACAGACACCGCAGACAAGCGCGGCACGGGGCGCCGTGTCGTCCTCTGGCGGCACGGCCAGACCTCGTGGAACCTGGAGCGCCGCTTCCAGGGCTCCACGGACATCGCCCTGGCCGAAGCCGGCGTCGCCCAGGCGCGCCGGGCCGCCCGACTGCTCGCCTCCCTCAGGCCCCACGCGATCGTCGCCTCCGACCTCAAGCGGGCCGCAGCCACGGCCGGTGAACTGGCCGGAATCACCGGCCTCGACATCTCCTACGACTCGGCCCTGCGTGAGACCTACGCGGGCGCCTGGCAGGGCCTGACCCACGAGGAGATCCTCGAGCGGCACGGCGAGCAGTACGCCGCCTGGAAGCGCGGTGAGCCCGTGCGCCGGGGCGGCGGTGAGCTGGAGACGGAGGTCGCCGACCGGGCCGCTCCCGTGGTGTTGCACCACGTCGAGAAGCTCCCCGAGGACGGCACGCTCGTCGTGGTCAGCCACGGCGGCACGATCCGTACCACCATCGGCCGGCTGCTCGGCCTGGAGTCCCACCACTGGGAGAGCCTCGGCGGCCTCTCCAACTGCTGCTGGTCGGTGCTCGGCCAGGGCGCGCGCGGCTGGCGGCTGCTGGAGCACAACGCCGGCACGCTGCCGGAACCGGTCCTCGGCGACGACGACTGACCAGCTCCGGGCCCGGCGTTCAGCCCCTCGACCCCGGATTTCACTTTCCGGCAGGTCGCAGGCTAAAGTTCTTCTTGTTCGCAGCGCGGAGCGCGAAGAACACGCGGGGCTATAGCTCAGTTGGTAGAGCGCCTGCATGGCATGCAGGAGGTCAGGAGTTCAATTCTCCTTAGCTCCACAATCCGGATCCCGTCCTCAGCAGAGGGCGGGATTTCGCGTTTCATCAGGGTCGGTGTCCGGCTCGTCGTCATCCGGTCCTCATCGGCCGCGCAGGTCGCGCAGCGCCTCGATCCGCTCCCGGCTCGCCTCGTCGTCCGGGGTGTAGGCGACGATCCGGCACTCCGGCATTCCGTTGATCGACAGCGATACGGACGTCATGCGCACCTCGCCCACGGCCGTGTGGCGGAACGTCTTCACCCGTGGCCCCGGCGGCAGGACATTCCCGCTCTCCCACAGCTCGGTGAAGTAGTCGCTGGAGGCCAAGAGGCGGTGGATGAACGACTCCCAGGCGGGCTCGCCCACATGACGTCCGTACCCGCCGCGCAGCTGCGCCACCATCAACGGCAGCTCCGAGTCCCGGAAGACCAGCGGGCAGTCCGGCTCGGGCAGGATGAAGAGCGTCCACAGCACATTCCGCAGCTCGAACCCCTTCGTGTGATGGCCGGCGAACAGATCGCGATAGCCGGGGTTGGTCGCGAGGACGTCGTAGCGCGCGTTGTACACCACGGCCGGGCGCGGGTCGAGTGCGTCGATGATGCCCTGGATCTCCGGGCCGACGCGCTCCGCGCCCTCCTGCCTGTCCGGTGCGTACGGCACCTCCGCCAGGTGGTACAGATGCTCCCGCTCCGGCTGGTCGAGCCGGAGCGTGCGCGCCACTGCGTCCAGGACCTGGGCGGACGCATTGATCGGACGGCCCTGTTCCAGCCAGGTGTACCAGGTGACGCCGACGCCGGAGAGCTGGGCGACCTCCTCGCGGCGCAGCCCAGGGGTGCGCCGCCGCAGCCCGGGCGGCATGCCCGCGTCGGCGGGCGTCACCCGAGCCCGGCGGCTGCGCAAGAACGCGGCCAGCTCGGGTCTGCGGCGGTGGTGCGTCGCGCCTGCGGTCCTGGTCGTCGCCGTCATCGTGGTCACATCCCCCATGGTCGAGGCCCGCGCCCGTCCTTGCCAGGTGCTGTCAGTACCAGCATCGGTGGGCTCTCGTTACCCGTACTGGAATGCCGTCAGGCTCGCAGCCATGACGACAACCTCTGCGGAAACTCCACTCGTCAGTAAAGACCCAGGCACTGACAACCGGCCACGCCTGCTGCTCGCGATCGTGCTCGCGGCGCAGTTCATGGCGCTCCTCGACACGTTCATCGTCAATGTGGCGGCCCCCACCATCCGCACCGAACTCGACGCCTCCGGCGCCGGGTTGCAGCTGGTCATCGCCGGTTACACCATCTCGTACGCCGTCCTGCTCATCACCGGCGCGCGGCTCGGGGATCTGCTCGGCCACCGACGGGCTTATTTGGGCGGGCTGTTGCTCTTCACGGCCGCCTCGCTCGCTTGCGGACTCGCCGCGGACACCGGCCAGTTGATCGCCTTCAGGCTGGTCCAGGGAGCGGGCGCGGCCCTGATGATTCCCCAGGTGCTCAGCCTGATCCAGCGGAACTTCACTGGCGAGGGACGGGTGCGAGCCCTCGGTGCGTACTCGGCGGTCCTGGCCACCGGAGCCGCCGCCGGGCAGGTCGTGGGCGGTGTGCTGGTCAGCGCCGACCTCTTCGGCGCCAGCTGGCGGCCGGTCTTCCTGGTGAACGTCCCGATCGGCCTCGCACTGCTCGTCCTGGGCGCGCGGATACTGCCCAGGGACCGGCGTGAGGAGCCCGAGCGCGCCCGCGGTCTCGACCTGCCCGGTCTGGTGCTCCTCGCGGGCGCCGTGTCGCTGTTCACGGTGCCGCTGGTGCTCGGGCAGGAGCAGGACTGGCCTGCCTGGTCCTGGCTCTCCCTCGGGGCCTCCGTGATGTTCTTCGGCGCCTTCCTCGCGTACGAGTCACGGCTGGCCGCGCGTGGCGGCGCACCGCTGATCGCCCCGCGAGTGCTGCGCATCACCGGCATGGGCCGCGCGGCGTTGCGGATCACCTTGGTGATGGCGGTGAACGCGGGCTTCCTCTTCACCCTCACCCTGCATGTCCAGGGTGGTCTCGGCCACAGTGCGCTGCGCGCGGGGGTGATGTTCGCGCCGACCGCGGTGATCTTCGGAGTGGTGGGGCTGACCTGGCGGCGCTGGCACGCGGGCCTGCACAAGGCGCTTGTCCCCGGCGGGTTCGCGCTGACCGCTGTCGCCTGTCTCGCGGTCGGCCTTACGCTGCGCGACGGCGGTGACGGCGGGCTGTGGCTGTACCCCGCGTTCATGGGCGTCGGAGCCGGTCTCGCGCTCGCCTACAGCCCCACACTCACCGGCGCGCTCGCGACCGTACGGCAGGAGGACGCCGCGGACGCCAGTGGTCTGCTCGTGACGATCGCGCAGCTGGGACAACTGATCGGAGTCGCCGCATTCGGCACACTCTTCCTGAATCGGCAGACAGTACCTGGGGCGCAGGGGTCGGCTGACGCGCTGTGGGTGTGTGCGCTCGCGCTCGCCGCGGCGTCGATCTTGGGTTCGGTGGCCGGTCTCGTACGCAAACGCCGCTGACCCTCTTGCGTGGCCATGGCAGAATCGGACGGCCGGAGGGGACACCGGCCAGAACGGGAGGGAGAGCACGATGTCCGCCAGCGGGAGCGAGGAGGCCGAGGATGACCTGCTTGCCGGGGCGGAAGTACGAGCTCGTCTCAGCTGCCCGTCCTGCGGATCGACGCATGTCGCCCAAGTCCTCGGCGACAATGGCGGAGTGTCCTACGTGTGCACGGCCTGCGGCCACAGCTGGAGCTGAATGATGGGTGCACACAGGCGTAAATGCGACTGGTGCGGCAGTGGTACGCCCATCGTCCGGGACATGGACCCGATCAATCCCGAGTTCCAGTACTGGTGCGAGGAGTGTGCACGGGCGCTGATCATAAAAGGCGACCCCATCGAGACGTACAGAGAACTCGAAGGGGAGCCGATCTACGGGCGACTGCTCGACGAGCACTGCACTCTGAAACGGTTCTACTCCTTCGCCACGGCGTGACAGGACGGCTCGCGCCGTCGGCGGTGTCCCCTCGGAGTGCCCGTGAGGCCCGGAAACGATTTGGTGAAGCACCGGGGGGACCGTGTAATGTTGTCGACGTCGCCGCGGGGGAAGCCCTCCTGCAGGGCGACATCCTCAAGGGGCTATAGCTCAGTTGGTAGAGCGCCTGCATGGCATGCAGGAGGTCAGGAGTTCAATTCTCCTTAGCTCCACAGAAGCAGTACAGATCACACAGTTCACACAAGGAAGCGGGCCACCCGGATCGGGTGGCCCGCTTCCTCATGTCCCCTGTCCGTCAACCGCGGCCGCTGCCAAGGGCCTTACGGTTGCCGCCGGGCAGTTCCCGCGGGCCGGAGGGCGCGGCGGCCCGCTCGGCGGGCATCTGCTCGATACGCATCGCCAGTGCGGGACACCGGCGTACAGCCCGCTGGGCGCGCCCCTGGAGGTGTACGGGAACGACCGCGTCGGCCACCGAGGGGTAGCCGTCGGGGTTCAGCCGGATCAGTTCCGGAATGATGTCCGCGCACAGCCCGTGGCCCTGGCAGAGCGTCCAGTCGATGAAGACCTTCTCGCTGCTCGGAATCGACTCTTCCGCCTCCTCGTAGCCGGGCAGCGGGAGCGGCAGAACGCCGGTCGTCTCGCGTCCGCAGCCGCCGTGGAGGACATGCGCGGCGAGATCGTCGGTGAAGGCGGACAGGGTCGAGGCGAAGAAGCGTGCCGAGCCGTCGGGGTGCTTGCACGCGCCCCGGCCCTTCACGGCCTGGGTCACCTCGCGCAGCGCCTCCAGGGCGGCCGGCCCGCCGCCGTTGATGACGTCGGACAGGCCGCCGGCCGCGGCGGGAAGGCCCAGCTTGCAGGGGCCGCACTGGCCGGCCGTCTCGGCGGCGAGCCAATTGGCCACTCTCAGGGCCTCACCCAGCGGGCAGGTCTCGGGGCCGATCGGGAGGATCGCTCCCGCGCCCAGCGAGCCGCCCACGGAGGCCAGGGACTCTCTCGAGACGAGCGACTCATGGACGGCGACCGAGTCGATCCAGTTGCCGTGGTAGCCGCCCGTCAGCACGCCCTGGGGGAGCGGCGGGGCGCCCGCCAGCTGCAGCACGTAGCGCAGCGGCACACCCGTGGGGACCTCGACGACCATCGGACGTGCGACCGCCCCGGAGATCGTCAGCATGACCGTGCCCGGCTCGGTGTCCAGGCCGGTGTGGCTGTAGCGGCGTGAGCCGATGCGGGCGCCGATGGCGAGCTGGGCGAACGTCTCCGCGTTGGACAGCAGGGTCGGCGCGCCGCCGACGCCCGTGTCGGAGGCGCGCTCACGGCGGCCCGGTGGCAGCGCGGGGCCGCCGTTGACGGCACGGATCACGGAGGAGGCCTCGCCGGAGACCATGCGCTCCGGGGTACGCACCACCCGCGCTCGCAGCTGCTGTCCGCGCCGGTCGGACAGGCCGCGCTCCGCGAGCGCGGCGCGCATGGAGATCTCCGTGGAGTTGCGGGTGACCGCGACGACCAGAGTGCGCGCACCGAGCGCCTCGGCGGCCAGCAGGGCGCCGTCGAGGATCAGATGGGGGGCGCGGTTGAGCAGCACCGTGTCCTTGCGGCAGGCGGGCTCGCCCTCACTGCCGTTGATCACGACCACGGGCCGAACCCCACGCCGGATGGCGGACTTCGCGACAGCTCTGAGTTTCTGCCCGAAAGGGAAGCCCGCGCCGCCGCGGCCACGCAGGGATATCTCCTCGGCGAGCTGCGCGAGCCGCTCGCCGGTCATCGGTTCAAGAGGGCCGTGCACCTTGAGATGCATGGGGAGGTCGAGTCGTTCGACGAGGTCGAACCCCTGCGTCAGCTGGGGAAGGCCGACGACTCGGACCTCGGGGACATCGGGGAGGGGGGTGTTCACGGTCAGTCTCCTGCGGGCGCGTTCCAGGGCTCTCCCGCCGGAGGCGGAAAGAGGGGTCCGGGCATTGGCGCTGTGTCTTCGTAGCCACCGGCAGTGCCGGATTGGTACGGGGAGGGGGGTTCTTGGTACGCGGAGGGTTCGTAAGGGGACGGTGTGTCGTACAAGGCTGTGTCGTACGGGGCTGTGCCGTACGAGGGGGAGGTAGGTGCTTCGTACACGGGAGGGGGCTCGTAAGCCGAAGGAGCGGGGGGCTCGGACGGCTCGGCGAAGGCCTGCGCGGGAGGCGGCGGCGAGGGGGCCGGCCACATGCCCGGCCTGGGGCCCGACTCCGTGATGACGGGGATCTCCTCGGTCATCGGGATGCGCTCGGCCAGAGGGGCCGCCTGGTCGGCTGCGAGGGACACCGCGCGGTACGCGGCGGAGATCCCCGTACCGGGGCCCATGCCGCCACCTGCGGTCCTCTCGGCGGGCGCTTCCGCGATCGGGGGCGGAGGCGCTTCGTAGAGCTGGGGCGAGGGGGCGGCGAGCCGCCGGGGCTGCGCTCGTGAGCCGAAGGGGTCGAGCGGGACCTCGCGCTGGAACTCTGCCTCGTACGGGCGCTGTGAGGGAATGCCGTTCATGCCGTTGAGTCCGGCCGGTGCGGTCACTCCGCTCGCGCCGGGGAGCGGAGAGGCGTTCAGATCGCGCAGTGCCCTCTCCTCTGCGCCCTGCCTGTCGTCGGCAGAGCCGACTATCGAAAGGATCTTGGCGGCGAGACGCCGTTTCGTCGGTCGCGGAAGCATCCGTACGGCGACGGCCGCGGCGACGGCGGTGAGCGTCAGGCAGTACATGGTGACCACCCACGTCGCGGCCGGCCGGCCGGTGTACAGCCCGTGCACAAGGGCGAAGCACCAGGCCGGGTAGGCCAGCATGTGGAGTGGCCGCCAGCGGCCCGCCACCTTGACGTTGGCCGCGAGGGCGCTGCGCAGCGCGCCGGTCGTGGCGGCGATCACCATCAGGAATCCGGCCAGCGAGCCGAAGCCGATCAGGCTGGACGTCCCGGTGACGCCGAGTCCGAACGGGACCAGGGCGCCGATGAGTTCGACATGCCCCAGCGACACCTTCACGGTCGCGTGCAGCAACAGGAAGCCGAGTGAGGCCACCGCGGTGCCGCGGTGGATGCCCTGCGCGAGGAGGCGGTGGCGCGTGGAGAGCAGCAGCCGGTCGGTGGCGATCAGGCCCCACGCCACGGAGGCGGTCAGGGACACCAGGGACAGGACCCCGGTCGTGAAGTCGAGCGCGGCGCGAAAGTCGTCGCTCCCTCCAACGGCGAGCAGGGGTATGAGTACCAACGCCGCAGCGGTCAGGCCGCCTTGGACCTGGCGACTGAGCCCGGGGCCCGGCGCTGGCGACGAACGGCTTTTGCGATGAGGGTTCATGGGGCGACTCCGAATGGTGCGGGAAATGCGGTCCCGTTCACGCATGCTAGGTCGACCCATACCAAGTGGTCTGAGGTTTGCGCGTTTAGAGAGCGGAACCACAGTCAACTGACTCTGGGGTTGCCCCGGATAGGCCCGATACGCGGAGTAACTTGAGCGGATTGCTGGCATTGGCCTATGCCAATCGGATGTGCGCGCGGGCTCGAGGCCGGGGTGCGCCGGGGGCGCGCGAGCGCGGACGAGATCATTCCGGGGTTCGGCGGGGAAACAGTGGGTGTCATGTGCGGGGTGTGCGCGTGGGTTCGGTGGGGGAAGTGTGCAGACGCGCTGTTCGTGCCGCCCGGATCTCCCGGGTCGGGTATCGGAGTCGTCCGGTCACCCCTCGCGACCGGCGCCATGCGACCGGTTCGCTCGCTGCGGTACCCTGACGCCATGCGTGCCGTACGCCTTCTGCTTAGCGAGCCGCGCTGATCAGTCCCGACGGATGAAAGATCCGGTCGGAATCGGCGCGGCGTCCCCTCCTGTGCGAGGGGCTTTTTCGTTTTGGATTCCGCTGGCAGAGACGAATCGATGGAGCTTCAAGGATCATGAGCGAGATGAATTCAGCTGCAGAGGTGGCCGCAGCGCACCGCTATACGGCTGCCATGGCGGCCGACATCGAGGCACGCTGGCAGGACTTCTGGGAAGCCGAGGGCACGTACGAAGCGCCGAACCCGAGCGGTGACCTGGCCGGTGACCCGGTTCTGGCGGCAAGGCCCAAGAAGTTCGTCATGGACATGTTCCCGTACCCCTCGGGCGCCGGTCTGCACGTCGGACACCCCCTGGGCTACATCGCCACCGACGTGTTCGCCCGCCACCAGCGCATGACCGGGCACAACGTCCTGCACACGCTGGGCTTCGATGCCTTCGGCCTGCCCGCCGAGCAGCACGCGGTCGCCACCGGCACGCACCCGCGGGTCTCCACCGAGGCCGCCATGGAGAACATGAAGCGGCAGCTGCGCCGGCTGGGCCTGGGCCACGACCAGCGCCGGTCGATCGCGACGATCGACCCCGAGTACTACAAGTGGACCCAGTGGATCTTCTTGCAGATCTTCAACTCCTGGTACGACGAGGACGCGCAGAAGGCCCGTCCGATCGACGAACTGGTCGCGCAGTTCGACAGCGGTGAGCGTGCCGTGCCGGGCTCCACGCGCGCGTGGAGCGAACTGAGCGCCGTCGAGCGCGCCGACGTACTGAGCGGCTACCGGCTGGCGTATGCCTCCGACGCGCCCGTCAACTGGTGCCCGGGCCTGGGCACAGTACTGGCGAACGAGGAAGTCACCGCCGACGGACGTTCCGAGCGCGGCAACTTCCCCGTCTTCAAGGCGAAGCTGCGCCAGTGGAACATGCGCATCACCGCCTACGCCGACCGGCTGCTGGACGATCTGGACGGCCTGGACTGGCCCGAGGCGATCAAGCTGCAGCAGCGCAACTGGATCGGCCGCAGCGAGGGCGCACGCGTCCACTTCTCCGTCGACGGCCACGACGACGCGCCGATCACCGTCTTCACCACCCGGCCCGACACGCTGTTCGGCGCCACCTACATGGTGCTGGCGCCCGAGCACGGCCTGATCGACTCCATCATTCCGGCCGAGTGGCCCGAGGGCGTCAAGAAGCAGTGGACGGGCGGCGCGGCCACTCCCGCGGAGGCGGTCGCCGCCTACCGCAAGCAGGCCCAGACGAAGAGTGATGTCGAGCGGCAGACCGAGCACAAGGACAAGACCGGTGTCTTCACCGGAGCCCATGCCCTGAACCCGGTCACCGGCGAGAAGATCCCGGTCTTCGTCGCCGACTATGTGCTGATGGGCTACGGCACGGGCGCGATCATGGCCGTCCCCGGTCAGGACGAGCGCGACTGGGAGTTCGCCGAGGCCTTCGATCTGCCCATCATCCGTACCGTCCAGCCCCCCGAGGGCTGGGAGGGCGAGGCCTTCACCGGCCAGGGCCCCGCGATCAACTCCTCCAACGACGAGATCTCGCTGGACGGCCTGGCGGTCGCCGAGGCCAAGGCGAAGATCACCGAGTGGCTGACCGGTCGTGGCATCGGCGAGGGGACCGTCAACTTCCGGCTGCGCGACTGGCTGTTCAGCCGGCAGCGGTACTGGGGCGAGCCCTTCCCGATCGTGTACGACGAGGACGGCGTCGCGCACGCTCTGCCCGAATCGATGCTGCCGCTGGAACTGCCCGAGGTCGACGACTACTCGCCTCGTACGTTCGACCCGGACGACGCCGACACCCAGCCCGAGACTCCCCTGTCGCGCAACGAGGACTGGGTCGACGTCGAGCTGGACCTGGGCGACGGCGTCAGGCGCTACCGCCGCGAGACCAACACCATGCCCAACTGGGCCGGTTCCTGCTGGTACGAGCTGCGCTACCTGGACCCGCACAACAGCCACAAGCCGGTCGACCCCGAGATCGAGCAGTACTGGATGGGGCCGCGCGAGGGCCTGCCGCACGGCGGCGTCGACCTGTACGTGGGCGGCGCCGAGCACGCCGTACTGCACCTGCTGTACGCCCGGTTCTGGTCGAAGGTGCTGTTCGACCTGGGGCACGTCTCCTCGGTCGAGCCGTTCCACAAGCTGTACAACCAGGGCATGATCCAGGCGTACGTCTTCCGGGACAGCCGCGGCTTCCCGGTGACGGCTGCCGAGGTCGAGGAGCGGGACGGGCAGTTCTTCTTCCATGGCGAGCCCGTCAAGCGCGAGCTGGGCAAGATGGGCAAGTCCCTGAAGAACGCAGTCACTCCGGACGAGATCTGCGCCGAGTACGGCGCGGACACGCTGCGTCTGTACGAGATGGCGATGGGTCCCCTGGATGTCTCGCGGCCGTGGGACACCCGGGCCGTTGTCGGTCAGTACCGGCTGCTGCAGCGGCTGTGGCGCAACATCGTCGACGAGGCGACCGGTGAGATCACGGTCGTCGACACCGAGGCCGACGAGCCGACCCTGCGCGCGCTCCACAAGGCGATCGACGGCGCCGGACAGGACCTGGCCGCGCTGCGCTTCAACACCGCCATCGCCAAGATCACCGAGCTGAACAACCACCTGACCAAGGTGGGCGGCCCGCTGTCGCGCAGCGTGGCGGAGCGGCTGGTGCTGCTGATCGCTCCGCTGGCCCCGCACATCGCCGAGGAGCTGTGGCACCGGCTGGGCCACGGCGACTCGGTCGTGCACCAGGACTTCCCGGTCGCCGACCCGGCCTATGTCGTGGACGAGTCCGTGACCTGCGTGGTGCAGATCAAGGGCAAGGTCAGGGCGCGGCTGGAGGTCTCCCCGTCGGTTTCGGACGCGGAACTGGAGTCGCTGGCGCTGGGTGATGCGGCGGTCGTCGCGGCGCTGGGCGGCGCGGAGATCCGCAAGGTGATCGTGCGGGCGCCGAAGCTGGTCAACATCGTCCCCGCGTAGCGCAGGGCCGGTTTACGGCAGGGGTTTCCCCTACGGGCAGGTTGGGGGTTCCGGTGGAACCCGCGGCCTGCCCGTTCCGTTTACCGTGGAGGGACAACAGCCGATGCCGGAGGGGCGCTCATGGAAGCCGCGATTCTGATATTGGCGCTGCTTTTCGTCGCCTTGGTGACGTTGGGGGTGTATGTCAGCGTGAAGGCCATCGGCGCGGCCAAGCGAGGCGTGGAGCGCACCGTCACGCAGGCGCGCCGCACCGTCGAGGAGACGACGCTGCGCGCGAAGAGCTACGGCCAGGGCGGGGTCGTCGGCGAGCTGGCACAGCTGCGGCTTTCACTGCGTACGTCGATGAGGGCGACGCAGGACGCGCTGCACGCCGGGGTGGCCGAGGACGCCTCGCTGTCCGAGTCGATGAGCCTGTTCCAGCGGCTGAGTGCCCACGGACATGAGCTCGACGACGAGCTGAAGCGACTGGAGCGAGAGCCGGACCGTGCGACGGTGGCGTCGCTGCTGCCCGGGCTGCGCGAACGTACGGAGCGGATCACGCGCTCGGCCGAGTCGCTGCGGTGGGCGGCGCGGGACCGGGCACGGAAGTTCGCCGACGACGATCTGGACGCGCTGAGCACACAGATCGATGTGGAGGCGGGAGCGCTGCGGCACTGGTCGGAGGCGGCGGGGCCGGAGGCTGCGGCGGCTTCGTGGCCGGAGGCCGGGGCCGGGCCGGGACAGACCGTGGCTGAGCCGCCGCAGGCGATCACGGCGCCCGATCCCCGGCAGCAGCCCTCCTACCCGTGGCAGAAGACAGCCCGTCCGGAGACCTCGAACTGAACCACCAGACAAGCGACGCGATCAACGACGAGGGCCCGGGCTGCCGTACGGCCGCCCCTGCGGGTAACCTCCCGCTCATGTCCCGCCATGTCGCGATCGTCACCGATTCAACGGCCTACCTGCCGCCGCCGACGATGGAGCGCCACGGCATCATCGCGGTGCCGCTGACCGTCGTACTTGGCGACCAGGCGCTGGAGGAGGGCACCGAGATCTCGGCCCGCTCGCTGGCGCTCGCATTGCAGAAGCGACGCCCGGTGACCACGTCCAGGCCGAGCCCCGAGGTGTTCGCCGAGGCGTACCGCGTGCGAGCGGAGGCCGGGGCGACGGGGATCGTCTCGCTGCATCTGTCGGGTGAGATCTCCGGGACATACGACTCGGCCGTGCTGGCGGCCAAGGACGCGCCGGTGCCGGTGCGGGTGGTGGACACCGGGATGGTCGCCATGGCCCTGGGGTTCTGCGCACTCGCCGCCGCAGAGACCGTGGAGGGGGGCGGCACGCTGGACGAGGCGGTGGCCGCCGCGGAGAAGCGCGCCGCTGGAACGTCGGCCTACTTCTACGTCGACACCCTGGACTATCTGCGCCGTGGCGGCCGGATCGGGGCCGCTCAGGCACTGCTGGGCTCGGCGCTCGCCGTGAAGCCGCTGCTCCAGCTGGACGGCGGCCGGATCGAGCTGCTGGAGAAGGTGCGTACGGCCTCGAAGGCGATCGCCCGGCTGGAGGAGATCGTCGTCGACCGGGCGGGCACGAGCAGCGTCGACATCGCCGTGCACCATCTCGCCGCGCCGGAGCGGGCGGCGGCCCTGGCGGAGCGCCTGCGGGAGCGGGTCCCGGGCCTTGTGGACCTGCATGTGAGCGAGGTGGGCGCGGTGATCGGGGCGCATACGGGACCAGGGCTGCTGGGGGCTGTTGTCTCGCCTCGATGAGGTGCTGCCGACGCCCTTGTGGGTGACTGAGTTATCCACAACAGGGCGGTTGTCCACGGAATTTGGGCCTGCTCAGCAGGTTCGTGTGGATGTGCCTACCGTCCTGTGACATGGCTCTGAGAACACGTTCCGCAAGCAGTGGCCCGGGCAGGGCCCCGGCGTCCGACGGCCGCGCCCGCGACGGCCGTGACCCCGGATTCGCATCTGGCGCGGGCAGCGGCCCCGGCCGCCGTGTGCACCGCACCGATCGCCGGTCTGCTCGCCGCGCCGCTCGTCTGGGCGGCGGGCGAGTTGCTGCCGCGTCGAGCACAGCCCGCCGCCGCGCGGACGCCCTGTTCGACGGATCGGCCGGCGTCACGGGACGTGCCGACCCGCCCGGCGCGGGCCTCGGCGCGGCTGTCGGGCGCTCGCGTGCCGAAGGGCCCGTGGCAGCCGCGGACATGGACGTCGGCGCGGATGTGGACATCGGTACGAGCGCCCGGCAGCGCATGCGGCTGGCACTGCGGGAGCGGTTGCCGCTGTGGGTGCAGCTCAGATGCGGGCTGGAGCCCCGGGCGCTCGCCGCTCTGGCCGTTGTTCTCGTGCTCTCCGCGGTCTTCGCGGTCCAGCACTTCTGGGTGGGGCGGCCCCAGGCCGTACGCGCCCCGGAGCTCGTCCAGCACGGCGCCGCCATGCCGCAGCCCCCGCCGTCCGCCGGGCCGCCACCACCCGGCGGGGGGCCACCGCCCGAAACGGGGCCGGGCGGCGGGCGGATCGTCGTCGACGTCAGCGGCAAGGTGCGGCGGCCGGGCATCCACCGGCTGCCGGCGGGATCCAGAGTGGCAGACGCGCTGAGGGCGGCCGGTGGCGTCAGAGCGGGTACGGACCTGACCGGGCTCAACCGGGCTCGGGTGCTCATGGACGGAGAGCAGGTGGTGGTGGGGGTCGCCGTACCGCCGGGGTTGCCCGCCACCGGATCGGGCCCGGGCGGAGCAGGCGCGGCAGGGTCTCGGGCGGCGGGGCCGGTGAGCCTCAACTCGGCGACCGTGGAGCAGCTCGACACCCTGCCCGGGGTCGGTCCCGTGCTGGCCCAGCACATCATCGACTACCGCGCCCAGCACGGGGGTTTCCGGTCCGTCGACGAACTCCGCGAGGTCGACGGGATCGGCGCCCGCCGGTTCGCGGACCTCCAGACCCTCGTACGGCCATGACGCGCCCGGAGGTACATGCCGCGTCGGGCCATCGGCTTGGAGCGTCCGACCCGCGCCAGGAAGGACCGGCGGATCTGCGGCTGGTGCCCCCCGCCCTGGCTGCCTGGGCCGCCGCCGCTCTCGCCATCGGCGTGCCGGGCTGGTGGACCGGGCTGGCCGTGACGGTCGGCATTCTCGTGGCGGGGCTGTTGCTGGCTCCGGCGGTGGCGCGGGCGATGCGTGCCCGAGCGGGCGCGGATCCGGCGGCGGACGGCGAGGATGCGAGCTCCGCCCGCCGGCTCCGGCCCAGGCTCAGCGCCACCGCGCTGGCGGCCATGCTGCTGTGCGGTGCCGCGGGTGCGGCCTCGGCCGGTCTGCACGGCGCAGATCTGCGGCGGGGTCCACTGCCGGAATGGGCGGACCAATATGCCCACGTCACGGCCGAGTTGACCGTCACATCCGATCCTCGGCTGACCCGGCCCCGCGTCCGCGGCGATCAGATGGCCGGACGATCCGTGGTGCTGGACGCGGAGGTGAGACGAGTGACGGGGCCGGGCGGCACAGTGACCGCGACCCGGACGCCCGTGCTGCTGATCGTGCGGGCAGGCGCGTCCGGGGAGGCGGGCGAGTCCGTCGCCCGCTGGCTGCGGCTCCTGCCTTCCACCCGGCTCCAGCTGGCGGGACGGCTCGCCCCGCCCTTGAATGCCGACGACCGGTTCGCGGCGGTCCTGCGCCCGGACGGGGCCGGTCAGCCGCGGATCACCGGCCCGCCGACCGCCCTTCAGCGGACGGCCGGCGGACTCAGGGCAGGGCTGCGCGCGGCGACGGACAGGCTCGACCCGGACGCCCGCGCTCTGCTCCCCGGGCTGGTCGTGGGAGACACCTCCCGGGTCAATCCCGACCTCCAGGATGCCTTCGAGGCGACTGACCTCACGCATCTGCTCGCCGTATCGGGCAGCAATCTGACCGTCGTGCTCATACTGCTGATCGGACCGCCGGGCACCGCCCTGCTGGCCGAACGGCGTGGTCTCGCGCCCCGGTTGGGCATCACGCTGCGAGGAGCCGCGCTCCTTGGCGGTGGCCTCACGCTCGCGTTCGTTGTCCTGTGCCGCCCGGAGCCGAGCGTGCTGCGGGCAGCGGCCTGCGGGACCGTCGCGCTGCTCGCCATCGGCAGTGGACGCCGCCGGTCGCTGCTGCCCGCACTGGCGTCAGCCGTCCTGCTGCTCGTCCTGTACGACCCATGGCTCGCGAGGAGTTATGGCTTTCTGCTCTCCGTTCTGGCCACGGGCTCGCTGCTCACCATCGGACCCCGCTGGAGCGCGGCGCTTCAACACAGAGGGGTGTCGCCCCGGCTCGCCGAGGCGCTGGGGGCCGCGGCTGCCGCACAGGCGGTGTGCGCTCCTGTGGTGGCGGTCTTCGCGGCCAGGGTCAGCCTGGTGGCGATCCCCTGCAATCTGGTCGCGGAACTCGCGGTCGCCCCGGCCACGGTGCTCGGGTTTGCCGCTCTCGCCGCGGCACAGGTGGCGATGCCGGTTGCCGAGCTGGTGGCGCGCTGTGCGGGGTGGCCCGCGGGGTGGATCGCCTCAGTCGCGCGCACCGGGGCAGCGCTGCCCGGGGCTGAGGTGGCGTGGCCGGACGGCTGGATGGGCGGGCTGCTGCTGGCCGTCGTCACGGGCCTGGTGGTGCTCGGCGCGCGCCGACTGCCCCGGCATCCCTGGTCGGCGGCAGGATGCACGCTGCTGCTTCTGCTCGCCGTGCTGCGTCCGGCCCCGCTCACCAGAGCCATGTCCGGCTGGCCTCCCCCGGGGTGGACGTTCGCGATGTGCGATGTCGGCCAGGGGGACGCCACCGTGCTTGCGGCGGGCGAGGGTTCGGCCGTGGTCATTGACGCGGGGCCCGATCCGGAGCTTGCCGACCGCTGCCTGCGTGACCTGGGCGTCACCCGGGTTCCCTTGATCCTTTTGACGCACTTCCATGCCGATCATGTCCGCGGGCTGCCAGGGGTGTTGCGGGGCAGAGCTGTCGGTGCGGTCCAGACGACCACATACGACGAGCCCTGGGAGCAGAGCGTGTTCGTACGGAGGACGACGGCCGCGGCCGGGGTGCACGTGATCCGTGCGGGGCCGGGGGAGCGGCGGAGAGTGGGGCGGCTTGCCTGGCAGGTGCTGTGGCCGCCGGCCGCCCGCGTGTCCGGGGCGGCCGGGCTCGGTCTTCCGGGGCCGGGCTATCTACCGGAGGGCCCCAATGATGCGAGCGTGACGCTGCTGGTACGAATCGAGGACGGCCCCACCCTGCTGCTCCTCGGTGACCTCGAACCACCGGCCCAGAGGGGGCTGATACGAGCCTTCCCGGCACTCCCTCCCATCGATGTCCTCAAGGTCGCCCACCATGGCTCACCCCATCAGCACCCCGGTCTGTTGCGCGGTGTACGTGCTCGGCTGGCGCTGATCTCTGTGGGCGCGGACAACACATACGGCCATCCCTCTCCTCGGACCGTCGGCGCGCTGCGGGCCGGGGGTGCGGTGGTGCTGCGAACGGACACGGACGGGGCGATCGCGGTGACGGGAGCCGGCCGGGACCTGCGGGCGGTGCCGCGAGGCCCCGACCCGCCGCAGCGGACGGGCCGGGACATGGCCTGCCGACACCCCGCGCGCCACACTTTCCTCATGGATGCCTACCTCCGCCGTATTGGCGCGAGCCGCCCGCGTCGCGCCGATGCCGACGCACTGCGCGAGCTGCAGCTGCGGCACTTGCAGACAGTCCCCTTCGAGAACCTCTCCATCCACCTCGGCGAGGACATCGTGCTGGAGGAGAAGACGCTCGTTGCCAAGATCGTGGAGGCCCGGCGCGGGGGCTTCTGCTACGAACTCAACGGTGCCTTCGCCGCGTTGCTGCGCGACCTCGGCTTCGGTGTCAGCCTTCTCCAGGGGCGGGTCTTCGGCGACGGCGGCCGCCTCGGTATCCCGTACGACCATCTCGCCCTGCTGGTCGAGACGGCGGACTCGACGGGTCCCTGGCTGGCAGATGTCGGCTTCGGCGACCACTGCCACTACCCGCTGGCTTTCGACGAACGGGGTGATCAGGAGGACCCGGCCGGTACGTTCCGGATCGTCGAGGTTTCGGAGAGCGGTGATCTCGATGTCCACCGCGACGGGAAGCCGCAGTTCCGTCTGGACCGGCGGCCGCGCGTCCTGGACGACTTCCGGGCGGGGGCCTGGTGGCACCGCACCTCACCCGACTCGCACTTCCCGCGGTCGGTGGTGTGCTCGCGGCTCAACCCGGAGGGGCGGATCACGCTCAGCGGCCGCAAGTTGGTCACCACCGTGCGGGGCGAGCGCCATGAGCAGCCGCTGCCCGACGACGCGGCGGTGCTGGCGGCCTACCGAGAGCACTTCGGGCTGGTTCTCGACCGCCTGCCGTCGGCTCCCCAAGGGGCGACCTGAACAATGACCCCGTGAGTGCTGTGAGACATGTACTGGTGCTGCCCGACCGCGACTCCGCGGAGGAGACGGCCGAGGCCCTGCGGGAGCGCTTCGGCATCGCCGATGAGCCCTTGCTCGTAAGGGACGCGCTGGCCGGTGAGGACGATGCCGAGGACGCGCAGTGGCTGGTGGTGGTCGAGGACCCGGAGCGGCGGCTCGACCCGCTGAAGCTGGACGAGTTCGTGGGGGAGTGGGACGGCTGGCTCGAGCGGCCGTAGTGGCCCCGCGGGCGTAGTGGTCGCGGGGCCGGGGGCGGTGTCAGTGGTGCGTGGGATGCTGGACCGCGATGGCCACCAGGAAGAATTCGACCGACGATCCCCTCGCCCCCGTGACGCTCGCCGTGGGCCAGGAGGACCTCCTCCTCGACCGTGCCGTACAGCAGGTGGTGGCGGCCGCCCGGGCCGCCGACGCCGATACGGACGTGCGGGACCTCACCGCCGATCAGCTGCAGCCGGGCACCCTTGACGAGCTGACAAGCCCTTCGCTCTTCGCCGAGCGCAAGGTTGTCATTGTGCGGAACGCGCAGGATCTGTCCGCGGACACGATCAAGGATGTCAAGGCGTATCTCGACGCGCCTGCGGAAGAGATCACGCTCGTTCTGCTGCACCCCGGCGGGGCGAAGGGGAAGGGGCTGCTGGACGCTGCCCGTAAGGCGGGGGCGCGCGAGGTCGCCTGCCCCAAGACGACGAAGCCCGGGGAGCGGCTCACGTTCGTGCGCTCCGAATTCCGCGCGCTCGGCCGGTCGGCGACGCCCGAGGCGTGTCAGGCGCTGGTCGACTCGATAGGCAGCGATCTGCGGGAGTTGGCCAGTGCCGTGTCCCAGCTGACGGCCGACGTGGAGGGGACCATCGACGAGGCGGTCGTCGGGCGCTACTACACCGGCCGGGCCGAGGCCTCCAGCTTCACGGTCGCCGACCGTGCGGTGGAGGGGCGGGCGGCGGAGGCGCTGGAGGCGCTGCGCTGGTCGCTGTCGACGGGGGTCGCGCCGGTTTTGATCACCAGCGCGCTGGCGCAGGGAGTGCGGGCGATCGGCAAGCTCTCCTCGGCCCGTGGCGGGCGGCCCGCGGATCTCGCGCGCGAACTGGGCATGCCGCCGTGGAAGATCGACCGGGTACGGCAGCAGATGCGGGGCTGGACGCCGGACGGGGTGGCGGTGGCGCTGCGGGCGGTGGCGGAGGCGGACGCGGGGGTCAAGGGCGGGGGGGACGACGCGGAGTACGCGCTGGAGAAGGCGGTGGTGGCGGTGGCGTGGGCGGCGAGGTCGCGGCGCTGAGCCCTGCGGCGGCTCTCCCCGCTTCGCGGTGCCACGCGGCCCCCGACCTGAGCACTGGCTTCGCGGCGCGAACGCGGTCGGTGCCCCTGCGCCTGGCGCCCGCGCAGGGCCCAGTCTCGCGGCGACCCCGAGCAGGCGCGCCCCCGTCCCCGCCCCACCAAACGCCGAAAGCCCCGGTCCCGTCCTGGGGAAGGACGGTGACCGGGGCCACGGATCAGACTTTGGTGCGCCGCACCCGCGTGGCGAACGCAGGCCGCGTGCGGCGCGGAGGGTGCCGGGTCAGGAGCGGAAGAGAGGGCCCGCTGAGTCCCTACCGGCGACAATCAAGAGGTTCAGCCCTGCAGGGAGCCAACCTTGGCGGCCAGCGCCGACTTCTTGTTGGCGGCGGCGTTCTTGTGGATGACACCCTTGGAGACAGCCTTGTCCAGCTTCTGCGACGCCTCACGGACGGCCACAGTGGCCTTCTCGACGTCACCCGCTGCGACAGCCTCACGGGCCTTGCGGATCGCGGTCTTGAGCGACGACTTGACGGCCTTGTTGCGCAGGCGCGCCTTCTCGTTCGTCTTGTTCCGCTTGATCTGGGACTTGATGTTCGCCACGAAAGAGCCTTTTCAGGTTCGGTGAAACTTCGATCTCTGAGGTTGTGTCCCGCACTGAGAGGGCACGAGACACAGCTGCCCAGGTTACCAGCCGTCCATCCGACGGCCCAAACCGGGCGCAGCCCCTCGGCCATGGGACGATAGAAGCTACGTATCGATCCGACATCGCCCGAGACGAGACGCCCCGCGTCTCAAGAATCAGGACCCTGCGTGCCCGCGACTCCTACCAACGTGCCCGAGCCGAGCCGTACCGACCCGGCGCTGATCCGCAACTTCTGCATCATCGCGCACATCGACCACGGCAAGTCGACCCTTGCCGACCGGATGCTTCAGCTGACCGGAGTGGTCGAGCAGCGGCAGATGCGTGCTCAGTACCTCGACCGCATGGACATCGAGCGCGAGCGCGGCATCACGATCAAGTCCCAGGCCGTCCGGCTGCCCTGGGCGCCGACCGAGGGGCCGGATCAGAGCAGGACCCACATCCTGAACATGATCGACACCCCCGGGCACGTCGACTTCACCTACGAGGTGTCGCGGTCCCTCGCCGCCTGCGAGGGCACGGTCCTGCTGGTCGACGCCGCGCAGGGCATCGAGGCGCAGACCCTCGCGAATCTCTATCTGGCGATGGAGAACGACCTCACGATCGTTCCGGTCCTCAACAAGATCGACTTGCCGGCCGCCCAGCCGGAGAAGTTCTCCGAGGAACTCGCCAATCTCATCGGCTGCCAGCCGGAGGACGTTCTCAAGGTCTCGGCCAAGACCGGTGTCGGCGTGGAGGCCCTGCTGGACCGCGTGGTGCGCGACGTTCCGGCCCCGGTCGGTGTCGCCGACGCCCCCGCCCGCGCGATGATCTTCGACTCGGTCTACGACTCGTACCGCGGTGTCGTGACGTACGTACGAGTCGTCGACGGGCAGCTCAACAAGCGCGAGCGCATCAAAATGATGTCCACCGGCGCCACGCACGAACTCCTCGAGATCGGTGTCTCTTCCCCCGAGATGACCCCGGCCGACGGCATCGGCGTCGGCGAGGTGGGCTACATCATCACCGGCGTGAAGGATGTGCGTCAGTCCAAGGTCGGTGACACGATCACCTCCCTCAACAAGGGCGCCACCGAGGCTCTGGGCGGCTACAAGGATCCCAAGCCGATGGTGTTCTCCGGCCTGTATCCGCTGGACGGCTCGGACTACCCCGAGCTGCGCGACGCCCTCGACAAGTTGCAGCTCAACGACGCCGCGCTCGTCTACGAGCCGGAGACCTCCGCCGCGCTCGGGTTCGGTTTCCGCGTAGGCTTCCTCGGGCTGCTGCACCTGGACGTCATCCGGGAGCGTCTTGAGCGCGAGTTCGGGCTCGACCTGATCGCCACCGCCCCCAACGTTGTCTACCGCGTGGTCATGGAGGACGGCGCCGAGCACACCGTCACCAACCCGAGCGAATTCCCCGAGGGCAAGATCGCCGAGGTGCACGAGCCGGTCGTACGGGCCACGATCCTCGCCCCCAGCGAGTTCATCGGCTCGATCATGGAGCTCTGCCAGACCCGCCGCGGCACGCTGCTCGGCATGGACTACCTCTCCGAGGACCGGGTCGAGATCCGCTACACCCTCCCCCTCGCCGAGATCGTCTTCGACTTCTTCGACCAGCTGAAGTCCAAGACCCGCGGTTACGCCTCCCTCGACTACGAGCCCACCGGCGAGCAGGCCTCCAGCCTGGTCAAGGTCGACATCCTGCTGCACGGCGACAAGGTCGACGCCTTTTCCGCCATCACGCACAAGGACGCGGCGTACGCGTACGGCGTGCGGCTGGTCGCCAAGCTCAGGGAGCTGATCCCGCGGCAGGCCTTCGAGGTGCCCATCCAGGCCGCCATCGGCTCTCGCGTCATCGCCCGCGAGACGATTCGCGCCATCCGCAAGGACGTCCTCGCCAAGTGCTACGGCGGTGACATCTCCCGTAAGCGGAAGCTGCTGGAGAAGCAGAAGGAAGGCAAGAAGCGGATGAAGATGGTCGGCAGCGTTGAGGTCCCGCAGGAGGCCTTCATCGCGGTGCTGTCCAGCGACGAGGGCGGCAAGGCGAAGAAGTAGCCCTGCGGAAGTCGCCAGGCGGAAGCCAGGCGGAAGCCAGGCGGAAGCTCTGCGGAATCGCCCGGCAGAAGCCTTCATGGGAGTCTCCCTGCGGAAGCGGCCCGGGGAGTAACCCAAGCGAAGTAGCCCAGGGAGTTCGGGACCGAGACGTCGAGAACCGACAGACCGTATGGCAAGCGAAAGCGCCCGCCGGGGGTCCGGATGGGCGCTTTTCGCATGTCAGGCAGCGGATCACCCGATACGTGAGAGATACACCGATCATCGGTTCGGACGGGTGATCCTGCCGTCTGTTCGTTATGAAGCGGCAGCCCGCAGCCTCTTACGCACCGGCTTTGTGCGCTCTACTCTGATCACGGCTCGATGGTTACTCGCCAGTTAAACAACCAGCCAGTCGTGCAGTGCTGCCGCAGGCCCGGAGGACGTCGTGAGCGACACACAAACCCTGATCGAGAACCGACCGCCCTCGGTGGCGACCCTCTTCACCGAGCGCGTGGCGGCCACGCCCGACGCCGAGGCCTACCGGTATCCGGTGGCCCCGGCCTCCGGTCATGGACCCGACGACTGGAAGTCGCTGAGCTGGGGGCAGGCCGCCGAGCGGGTCTACTCCATCGCGGCCGGCCTGATCGATCTCGGCGTACAGCCCGAGGAGCGGGTCGCGCTCGCCTCCGCCACCCGGGTCGAGTGGATCCTCTCCGACCTCGGCGTGATGTGCGCGGGTGGCGCGACCACGACCGTCTATCCGTCCACGAACGCCGAGGAGTCGGCGTACATCCTCGCCGACTCCGCCAGCCGGGTGCTGATCGCCGAGAATGCGTCCCAACTCGCCAAGGCGCGCGAGAAGCGGGCCGATCTGCCGGAGCTGACGCACATCGTCGTCTTCGACATGACGGGCGTGGAGCCGGACGGAAGCGACCCCGAGGGCTGGGTGCTTTCGCTCGCCGACCTGGAGGCGCGCGGCGCGGCGTACCTCGCCAAGCATCCCGATGCCGTCAAGGAGCGCATCGGCGCGATCGCTCCCGACCAACTGGCGACGCTCATCTACACCTCGGGCACCACTGGCCGGCCCAAGGGCGTGCGGCTGCCGCACGACAACTGGGCGTACATGGCCAAGGCCATGACCGCCACCGGCCTGATCGGCCCCGAGGATGTCCAGTACCTGTGGCTGCCGCTCGCGCACGTCTTCGGCAAGGTGCTGACCTCCGGGCAGATCGAGGTCGGCCATGTCACCGCCGTCGACGGCCGCGTCGACAAGATCATCGAGAATCTGCCGGTCGTGCAGCCGACGTACATGGCCGCTGTGCCGCGCATCTTCGAGAAGGTCTACAACGGTGTCGCGGCCAAGGCGCGCGCCGGCGGTGGTGCGAAGTACAAGATCTTCCAGTGGGCTGCCGGGGTAGCCCGCGAGTACGCCAAGGCCGCGCAGGACAATTTCCGGCGCACGGGCACGGCCGGCGTGCCCTTCGGTCTGAGCGTCAAGCACAAGGTCGCCGATGTGCTCGTGTACTCCAAGCTCCGCGACGCCTTCGGCGGACGGCTGCGCGCCGCGGTCTCCGGCTCCGCGGCACTCGCACCGGACATCGGTTACTTCTTCGCCGGCGCCGGGATCCACATCCTGGAGGGCTACGGCCTGACGGAGTCCAGCGCGGCGTCCTTCGTCAACCCGGGCGAGGCGTACCGCACCGGCACCGTCGGCAAGCCGTTGCCCGGCACCGAGGTGCGCATCGCGGACGACGGCGAGATCCTGCTGCGCGGTCCCGGCATCATGGAGGGCTACCACAGGCTGCCGGAGAAGACGGCGGAGGTCCTGGAGTCCGACGGATGGTTCCACACCGGGGACATCGGTGAGCTCTCCGCGGACGGCTACCTGCGGATCACGGACCGCAAGAAGGACCTGATCAAGACGTCGGGCGGCAAGTACATCGCGCCCGCAGAGGTCGAGGGACAGTTCAAGGCGGTCTGCCCGTTCGTGTCCAACATCCTGGTGCACGGCGCGGACCGGAACTTCTGCACTGCCCTGATCGCGCTCGACGAGCCCACGATTCTCGGCTGGGCCAAGGAGAACGGCCTCGACGGCAAGTCGTACGCGGAGGTCGTGGCGACGAAGGAGGCCGAGCAGCTCATCGAGGGCTATGTGAAGCGGCTCAACGAGGGACTGCAGCGCTGGCAGACGATCAAGAAGTTCCGGCTGCTGCCGAGGGATCTCGACATTGAGCACGGGGAGCTGACGCCGAGCCTGAAGCTGAAGAGGCCGGTTGTCGAGCGGGAGTACAAGGACCTGATCGAGGACATGTACGCGGGGTCGCGCGAGGCGTAGTGGCGCGAGGGTGGCCCGGGCCTTCCGCCCGGGCCCTTCCACGCGGGCCTCCGGTCCGGGCTTCCGCCCGGGCTCTTCCCTTTCGGGCCTCCCGTTCGGCCACGCCCCGCTACAGGCCTCCGGCTACACGCCCCGCCCGCGCCGCAGGTCCGTCAGGAGTTCCTCCATGCGCGTCAGCTGAGTCCGCAGCTCCGTCACGTCCACCGGGCCGCTGCGGCCCAGTTCCGTCTCTATCGTGGTCAGCCGCTCCTCGATCTCGCCCAGCTGTTCCTGCTCGCGGGCCAGCAGCCGCTCCAACTGGCGGTTCTTGCGGTGCAGATCGAGGAACACGTTCACCTTCGCCCGCAGCACCCACGGGTCGAAGGGCTTGGTCAGGAAGTCCGCCGCCCCCGTCGCGTACCCCCTGAACGCATAACCGCTGTCCGCCTCAGTCCCGGTCAGGAAGATGATCGGGACGTCCTTCGTCTGGTCGAGGCGCTTGATGTTGGACGCGGTCTCGAAGCCGTCCATGCCCGGCATCCTGACATCCAGAAGGACCACCGCGAACTTCTGCCGCAGCAGTGCCTTCATCGCTTCCTCCCCCGAACGCGCGCGGACCAGCGGTTCGTTGAGGGACCCCAGTACTGCTTCCAAGGCGACGAGATTGTCCTCCATGTCGTCCACCAGGAGGATGCTCGCCCGGTCGGCCGTGGTCGCGGCTGTGCTCATCGTGTCTGCCTCATGTCATGGTCGGTGGGACGGCCGGATCCCCATCGCCGGCTGACTGTCCCGGTATCGCGGGTGTTGCTCCCTGTGTCGCGCCGTCCGGGTCACTCGTCCCGCTGCCTTCCGGGTCAAGCAGGGCGCAGACGACGGTCAGCAGTCGGTCGACGTCCACAGGCTTGGGCACATACTCGTTCGCGCCCTGGGCTATCGACTTCTCGCGGTCGCCCGGCATCGCCTTGGCGGTGAGGGCCACGATCGGCAGATCCGTCCACAGCGGGCTCCGCCTGATCGCCTCGATCGTCTCGTAGCCGTCCATCTCGGGCATCATGATGTCCATCAGGATCAGTTCGACGTCGGTGTTCCGCTCCAGCGTCTCGATGCCCTCCCGGCCGTTCTCCGCGTACAGCACGGGCATGCCCACCCTGCCCAGCACATGGGTGAGCGCGAAGACGTTGCGGATGTCGTCGTCGACGATGAGGACACGTCGGCCCTTCAGGATCCGGCCCGCGCGGCCCAACTTCCACTCCTCCAGCTTGGTCGTGGTCGGCCAGCCGTCGTCCAGGTCGGCGCGCATGTGCTCGGCGTGATGGCGCTCCGGCGAGGTCATCGGCACATCGTGGACGTCATGGATGCCCAGGCCGTCGTGGGAGCCGTCGCTGTCGGAGCCGATGTGGCCGGGGTAGAGGACGGGGACGTACAGCGTGAAGGTGGAGCCGCGGCCCGGCTCGCTCTCCGCGATGATGCGGCCGCCGAGCAGCCCGGCGATCTCCCGGCTGATGGACAGGCCCAGGCCCGTTCCGCCGTATTTGCGGTTGGTGGTCCCGTCGGCCTGCTGGAACGCCTCGAAGATCACCGGCAGTTTCTCCGGCGCGATGCCGATTCCGGTGTCCTTGACGGCGAAGGCGATCACGTCGTCGATGCCCTTGAGCAGCTTGTTGTCGGGGTCCTTGAGCCGGCTCACGCTCAGCTCGACGCGGCCGCTGGAGGTGAACTTGATCGCGTTGGACAGCAGATTGCGCAGGATCTGCTGGAGCCGCTGCTCGTCGGAGTACATCTCGCGCGGTACGTCCTCGCCGACCGCGACCTCGAAGGCGAGCCCGCGGTCGAGCGTGATCGGGCGGAACGTGGCGTGGACGTAGTCGAGGAGTTTGATCAGCGGCAGCTTCTTCGGACGGACGTCCATCCGGCCCGCCTCGATCTTCGAGAGGTCCAGGATGTCGTTGATCAGCTGGAGCAGGTCTGAGCCAGAGCGGTGGATCGTGGTGGCGAACTGCACTTCCTGGTCGGAGAGATGGCCGTCCGGATTGTCGGAGAGCAGCCGGGCGAGGATCAGCAGGGAGTTCAGCGGGGTGCGCAGTTCGTGCGACATGTTCGCCAGGAACTCCGACTTGTACTGCGAGGAGGTGGCCAGAAGCGCCGCCTTCTCCTCCAGTTCGGCGTTGGAGCGCTGCAGCTCGGCCTGCTGCCGCTGGAGTTCGTCGGAACGCTCCTGGAGCTGGATGGCCAGGCGCTGGGACTCACCGAGGAGCGATTCGGTACGGGAGTTGGCGATGATCGTGTTGATCGCGACGCCGATGGTGTTCACGAACTGGTCGAAGAAGGCCAGATGGACATCGGAGAAGCGGGAGAAGGACGCCAGCTCGATGACGCCGAGCAGCTTGTCCTCGAAGAGGATCGGAATGATGACGACGCTTGCGGGGGACGCCTCGCCGAGCCCCGAGTTGATCTTGATGTAGTCCGGCGGGGCCTCCTCCAGGAGGATGCGCTTCTTCTCCAGAGCCGCCTGGCGCACGAGTCCGTGGCCCGGCATGCCCGTCGTGTCGATGGTGGCGGACTGGGCCGAGCCGTAACCCGCGATGAAGGCGAGTCCCTTGGTGGTCGATGTCGTACGGGAGGGAGTGCCGTCGCCGTCGGGGTCGGCCAGGAAGAAAGCGCCGTACTGCGCGTTCACCAGCGGGGTCAGCTCGCGCAGGATCAGGTCGGCGACCTCCATCAGATCGCGGTGGCCCTGCATCAGACCCGCGAGGCGGGCGAGGTTGGACTCCAGCCAGTCCTTGGCGCGGGTGGTCTCACGGAGGTTGGACACCATCAGGTTGATGTTGTCCTTGAGCTCGGAGACCTCGCCGCGGGTCTCGACGGTGATCGAGCGGGACATGTCGCCCTGGGCGACCGCGGAGGCCACTTCGGCGATGGCGCGGACCTGGGTGGTGAGGTTGAGCGCGAGCTCGTTCACATTGGTCGTCAGGCGCTTCCAGGTGCCGTACACGCCCTCGACGCGCGCCTGGCCGCCGAGCTGGCCCTCGCTGCCCACCTCGCGGGCCACGCGCGTGACCTCGGAGGAGAACGAGGAGAGCGTGTCCACCATGGTGTTGATCGTGGTCTTCAGCTCCAGGATCTCGCCGCGGGCGTCGACGTCGATCTTCTTGGACAGGTCGCCCTGGGCGACGGCCGTCGCCACCTGGGCGATGTTCCGCACCTGGGAAGTCAGGTTGTCGGCCATGTAGTTGACGTTGTCGGTGAGGTCCTTCCACAGGCCGGTGACGCCGAGGACCTGGGCTCGGCCGCCGAGCCTGCCGTCCGTGCCGACCTCGCGGGCGACCCTTGTCACCTCGTCGGCGAAGGCGCGCAGCTGCTCCACCATCGTGTTGACGGTGTCCTTGAGCTCCAGGATCTCGCCGCGGGCGTCGACGGTGATCTTCTTGGAGAGGTCGCCGTTGGCGACGGCGGTGGTGACCTGGGCGATGTTGCGGACCTGCGAGGTCAGGTTGGACGCCATGAAGTTGACGTTGTCCGTGAGGTCTTTCCAGACGCCGGAGACGCCGCGGACCTGGGCCTGGCCGCCGAGGTTTCCTTCGGTGCCGACTTCGCGGGCGACGCGGGTGACTTCGTCGGCGAAGGCGGAGAGCTGGTCGACCATGGTGTTGATCGTCGACTTGAGCTCCAGGATCTCGCCCTTCGCCTCGACCGTGATCTTCTTGCCGAGGTCGCCCTGGGCCACGGCCGTCGACACGAGCGCGATGTTCCGCACCTGCGACGTGAGGTTGTCGGCCATGAAGTTGACGTTCTCGGTGAGGTCTTTCCAGACGCCGGAGACGCCGCGGACCTGGGCGCGGCCGCCGAGGTTTCCTTCGGTGCCGACTTCGCGGGCGACGCGGGTGACTTCGTCGGCGAAGGCGGAGAGCTGGTCGACCATGGTGTTGATCGTCGACTTGAGCTCCAGGATCTCGCCCTGGGCGTCGACGGTGATCTTCTGGGACAGATCGCCGTTGGCGACGGCCGTGGTGACCTGGGCGATGTTGCGGACCTGCGAGGTCAGGTTGGACGCCATGAAGTTGACATTGTCCGTGAGGTCTTTCCAGACGCCGGAGACGCCGCGGACCTGGGCGCGGCCGCCGAGCTGGCCCTCCGTGCCGACCTCGCGGGCGACGCGGGTGACCTCGTCGGCGAAGGCGGAAAGCTGGTCCACCATCGTGTTGACGGTGAGCTTCAGCTCCAGCAGCTCGCCGGTCGCCTCGACCGTGACCGTACGGGTCAGGTCGCCGCGGGCGACGGCGGTGGTCACCGCCGCGATGTCCCGCACCTGCGCGGTCAGCCGGGAGGCCATGGTGTTGACCGCCTCGGTCACATCCCGCCAACTCCCCGACAGGCCCTGGACCTTGGCCCGGCCGCCGAGGCGGCCCTCGGTGCCCACCTCACGCGCGACCCGGGTCACTTCGCCCGTGAAGAGCGAGAGCTGGTCGACCATCTTGTTGACGGCTCGGCCGAGGCGTCTGAGGTCTCCTCGCAACTGGCGGTTGCCGTCGTGCAGATCGACCCGCTGGGTCAGATCGCCGTCGGCCACCGCGTCCAGCACCCGGGTCGCGTTCGCCGCGGGCACCACCAGCGCGTCGAGGAGCGCGTTCGTACTGTTCACTCCGGAGGTCCAGGCGCCCTGACCGGGGCTCGCCGCCAGCCGGTCGTCCAGGCGCCCGTGCCGTACGACTTCCCTGCGTACACGCGTCAGCTCATCCGTGAAGTGCTGATTGCGCACCGCGATCTGGTTGAACATCGCCGCCAGCTCGGCGGACATCCCTTCATGCGTCTCCGCCACGCGTATCTTGAAGTCCCCGTCCCGCAGGGCCGTCATGGAGGCCAGCAGAGGGCGGAGCTCCGAGGCCCGGATCCAGGAACCGTCGGGCGGCGGCTCGGCACCCGGCCGCGGGGCCCGCGACGCGGGCAGCCCGGAGGACGGCTGGGCGGGCGACAAAGGTCTCTGATCGTTCATAACCGCCCACTT
The DNA here is from genome assembly GCF_006715635.1 of Streptomyces sp. SLBN-118. Classification (NCBI taxonomy): domain Bacteria; kingdom Bacillati; phylum Actinomycetota; class Actinomycetes; order Kitasatosporales; family Streptomycetaceae; genus Streptomyces; species Streptomyces sp. SLBN-118. Next base: position 2,555,629 of record NZ_VFNP01000002.1, on the reverse strand, counting down.
CAGTGACTCGGCGCTTATGGGCAGGCTCAGTCTGTCACTCTGTCGGTGTCATAAGCGGCGTATTGCCGGAACCGACCAGGAGCCGCACCGTGGGGCCCATTCCGATGCAGCGAGACATCCTTCCGCGCTCAACCCCGTTGTACCCACTACGGGATGACGCGCGGTCGGTTTCCCGCACAAGCCTGCCCGGAAATCCGCTGGCGCCGTCCGCCGCGCGCCGCTTCGTACGAGCCGCACTGGCCGACTGGACCAACCTCGGGTTACTCGCCACCTGCGCCTTCTGCCGGGGTACGGCAGGCGGCGGCGGCTGCGCGCCGGGCAGGCACAGTACGGACCGGCTCGCGGACGATGCCGTACTGGTCGTCAACGAACTCGTCACCAACGCCGTAGTCCATGCGGGCACCACCGTCGAACTCCTCTGCCGGCTCGAAGAGGCCGCCGAGGGCGAGCCCGCCGCGCTGGTGATCGAGGTGTCCGACCACCACCCCGCCAGGACCGTACGCAACGAGCCGCACGACGAGGACCGCACCGGCACGCCCGAATACGGACGCGGCCTCCATCTCGTCGCGGCACTCGCCGAGCGCTGGGGCATGACCTATCTCGCCGCCCTCAAGACCGTCTGGGCCCGCCTGCCCGTCGACGGCCTGGAGTCCTGCCCCATGCCCGGCGCCGAACCCGCGCTCCAGCGCGGGCTGCGCGCCGCCGAGATCCTCGCCCCCTCGCCGCGGCGCACCGCCCGCGAGGACCCGGACTGGATCAGCCGAGGAGCGCTCTCCTTCCTCGCCGAGGCCTCCGACCTGCTCGCCGGACAGCTCGACGAGGACATGGTCGCGGCGCTCGCGGGGCAGCTGCTGGTGCCACGGCTCGCCGACTGGTGCGCGATCTGGCTCGACGGCGAGGGCGGACACTCCAGGTGGGGGACGGGCGGACCGTCGGGAGCCGCGCCGCGCCTCGCCCGGGTCTGGCACAGCGACGAGTCGCGGATCGAGGAACTGCGCGACATCCTCGGCAAGGAGCCGCCGCCGCTGCCCGACACCCCGCGCAACGGCCCCGTGCCGATCCCCTGGCCGCGCGAGGGCGAGCCGGGCGCGGGCGACGGGACGGCTCTGGCCTACCGTCTTGTCACCGGCGGGCGCGCTCTCGGCACGCTGCTCGTCGCCCGGCAGGGCGTGGCACGTGTGCCCGACGAAGTGACCGCGCTGATCGAGGACTTCGCGCGGCGGCTCGCCCTCGCGATCGGCGCGGCCCGGCAGTACACCCGGCAGGCAACCATCAGCAAAGTCCTCCAGCGGGGGCTGCTGCCCGGCAAGGTCGGTGAGATCCCCGGCGTCGACCGCTTCCTGGTGTACGAGCCGAGCGACGACGGAGTCGCGGGAGGCGACTTCTACGACATCTTCCCCGCGAGCTCCGGCGGCCGCTGGTGCTTCATGCTCGGCGACGTCCAGGGCAGCGGGCCCGAGGCCGCCGTCGTCACGGGCCTCGCCCGGCCCTGGCTGCGGCTGCTCGCGCGCGAGGGCTACCAGGTCGGCGAGGTGCTCGACCGGCTGAACGGACTGCTGCTCGACGACGCGATGGAGGCGGCGGAGGCGGCCGCGCTGATGGTCGCCGCGGCGGGCGGCCAGGGCCTGCGGGAAGGGCCGCAGGCCCGGTTCCTGTCCCTGCTCTACGGCGAGCTGGTGCGCTCGCCCCTGGGCGGCGTGCGGTGCACCGTCGCCAGCGCCGGGCATCCGCTGCCGCTGCTGCTGCGGCCCGACGGCACGGTGCGTACGGCGGCGGAGCCGCAGGTGCTGCTCGGGGTCGTGGACGAGGTGGCGTACCAGAGCCAGACCTTCGACCTGGAACCCGGTGACACGCTGCTCTGCGTCACTGACGGGGTGACCGAGCGGCGCTCGGGGTCGCGGATGTTCGACGACGGCGACGGTCTCGCAACGGTGCTCGCGGGGTGCGCAGGGCTGACCGCGCAAGGGATCGCCGAACGGATCAAGCAGGCCGTGCACGCGTTCGCGGAGGCGCCGCCGGGCGACGATCTCGCGCTGCTCGTGCTGCAGGCGATGTGAGTCTCGCGGGTGACGGACAATGGGGGGCATGCCTTCCGTACTGCCCGATGGTGAGCCCATGCCCGAGGACGGGGCGCTGCCCGCATCCGCCCTCGAAGAGGCCGCCGGCCGGCCGCTCGCCTTCTATCTGCATGTGCCGTACTGCGCGACCCGCTGCGGCTACTGCGATTTCAACACCTACACGGCGACCGAGCTGCGCGGCTCGGGCGGCGTCCTCGCCTCCCGCGACAACTATGCCGCGACGGTCACCGAGGAGATCCGCCTCGCCCGCAAGGTGCTCGGCGACGACCCGCGGCAGGTGAGGACGGTCTTCGTCGGGGGCGGTACGCCGACACTGCTCGCCGCCTCGGATCTCGTACGGATGCTGGCCGCGGTACGGGAGGAGTTCGGCCTCGCGGACGATGCGGAGATCACCACCGAGGCGAACCCGGAATCGGTGGATCCGGCGTACCTGGCCGAGTTGCGGGAGGGCGGCTTCAACCGGGTGTCCTTCGGGATGCAGAGCGCGCGGCAGCACGTACTGAAGGTGCTGGACCGTACGCACACGCCGGGGCGGCCCGAGGCGTGCGTCGCGGAAGCACGGGCGGCGGGCTTCGACCATGTGAACCTCGACCTCATCTACGGCACCCCCGGGGAGAGCGACGACGACTGGCGCGCTTCCCTCGCGGCGGCGGTGGGGGCCGGCCCCGACCACATATCGGCGTACGCGCTGATCGTTGAGGAGGGCACCCAGCTGGCACGGCGCATCAGGCGCGGCGAGGTGCCGATGACCGACGACGACGTCCACGCGGACCGCTACCTGATCGCGGACTCGGTCCTCGCCGAGGCGGGCTTCGACTGGTACGAGGTCTCCAACTGGTCGACCTCGCAGGCGGGCCGGTGCCTGCACAACGAGCTGTACTGGCGGGGCGCGGACTGGTGGGGCGCGGGCCCCGGAGCCCACAGCCACGTCGGCGGGGTGCGGTGGTGGAACGTCAAGCACCCGGGAGCGTATGCGGCGGCGCTGGCAGAGGGCCGCTCGCCGGGGGCGGGGCGTGAGGTGCTCGCGCCGGAGGACCGCCGGGTGGAGCGGGTGCTCCTGGAACTGCGCCTGCGTGAAGGATGCGAACTGTCGCTGCTGCGGCCGGCGGGGCTGGCGGCGGCGGGGCGGGCGCTGTCGGAGGGCCTGCTGGAGGCGGGGGCGTACGGGGAGGGCCGGGCGGTGCTGACGCTGCGGGGGCGGCTGCTGGCCGACGCGGTGGTGCGGGACTTGGTGGACTAGGGCGTGTTTTAGAAGTAGCGCCGTCCGCCCGCAGGGCGGGCCCCGCGGCGTCTGGTGCGTGCAATCGCAAGGCGGAGGATCGCCCTCGTACTGGACGTACTCGGGCGACTCCGACAACACCGCGTGGGGGCACCTCCCGTGCCCGAAGGGCTACGGGGGAGTGCGTGCCAGGCGTCGCGTGCCAGGCGAGACTTCTAAAACACGCCCTAGGGGGAGGGAGCGGTCCTCAAACGCCGGCGGGGCTGAATGTCAGCCCGGCGCCGTCACGAAGTCGATCAGCTCCTCCACCCGGCCCAGCAGCTCCGGCTCCAGGTCCTTGTACGACCGCACCGCCGACAGGATCCGCTGCCAAGCCGCCCCGGTGTTCTCCTGCCAGCCCAGCGCCCGGCAGACCCCCGTCTTCCAGTCCTGGCCGCGCGGGACCGACGGCCAGGCGCGGATGCCCACCGAGGACGGCTTCACCGCCTCCCACACGTCGATGTACGGGTGGCCCACCACCAGCACGTCCTCTCCTGTGACCTCCGCGGCGATGCGGGACTCCTTCGAGCCCGGGACCAGATGGTCCACCAGTACTCCCAGGCGCGCGTCCGGGCCCGGGCCGAAGTCGCGGACGATCGACGGGAGGTCGTCGATGCCTTCCAGGTATTCGACGACCACGCCCTCGATCCGCAGGTCGTCACCCCACACCCGCTCCACGAGCTCCGCGTCGTGGCGGCCCTCGACATAGATGCGCCCCGCCCGCGCCACTCGCGCACGCGCCCTCGGGACGGCCACCGAGCCCGAGGCGGTACGGGCCGGGCGCACCGGAGCGGCGGCGGAGGGGCGGACGAGTGTGACGACGCGGCCCTCGAGCAGGAAGCCCCGGGGGACCATCGGGAACACCCGGTGCTTGCCGAAGCGGTCCTCCAGCGTGACCGTCGGCCCCTCGGCCGTCTTCTCACAGCGGATCACGGCACCGCAGTAGCCCGTGCCGACCTCCTCGACGACCAGATCCGGCTCGGCCGGCACCTCGGGCGCCGGCTGAGACTTCTTCCAGGGCGGGGTCAGATCCGGGCTGTAGCTGCGCATTCGGCAGACGCTACGACACCCCGAAGCGCGCCGCCAGCAGGTCGCGTTGGGCGCGTACGAACGCCGCGTCGACGACCGCGCCGTGCCCCGGTACGTACACCGCGTCCTCGCCGCCGAGCGACAGCAGCCGGTCCAGTGCCGCGGGCCAGCGGGAGGGGATCGCGTCCGGGCCCGCCTGGGGTTCGCCCGACTCCTCCACGAGGTCGCCGCAGAAGACGACCTCCGGGCTGCCGGGCACCAGGACCGCCAGATCGTGGCCGGAGTGGCCGGGGCCGACGTTCGCCAGCAGCACCTGGCGGCCGCCCAGGTCCAGGGTCCACTCCCCGGACACCGGATGGTGGGGCGTCACCAGCACGTCGGCCGCTTCCGTCGCCTCGGCCTCGGTGACCCCGTGACGTATCGCGGTGTCGCGGATCTCGTCCCGCTCCCGCTGCATCAACGCGCCGATACCGACCGCTCCGTACACCTTCGCGCCCGAGAACGCCGCCGTGCCCAGCACATGGTCGAAGTGGGGATGGCTCAGTGCGATATGCGTCACTCGGCGACCGCCGAGCAGGGCCTGCGCCTGTGCCCGGAGCTCGGCTCCCTCGCGGAGCGTGGAGCCCGTGTCGTAGAGGAGGACACTGTCCTCACCGGCGACCAGGCCGCTGGTCGCGTCCCAGCCGGGAAGCCGCCGGCGCCCCACCCCGGCAGCCAGCCGCTCCCAGCCGAAGTCTTCCCAACTGACGTCCATACCGCGACGCTATCCGTAACCAACCAGCACTGTCGCTCGGTGGCGATGGTCGGCCACCCTTGTTAGGGATGTATCCCGCGGCCGTACACTGGCACGGGGAAATGCTGGCACTCGTACGCATCGAGTGCCAAGCAGTCGCCGAGGAATCACAGCTGGAGGTGTGCGCGATGCTCAGCGAACGCAGACTCGAGGTGCTGCGCGCCATCGTCCAGGACTATGTCGGCACCGAGGAGCCCGTCGGGTCCAAGGCGCTCACCGAGCGTCACAATCTCGGGGTCTCCCCGGCCACCGTCCGCAATGACATGGCGGTGCTGGAGGACGAAGGGTTCATCGCCCAGCCTCATACGAGCGCGGGGCGTATCCCCACGGACAAGGGCTACCGGCTCTTCGTCGACAAGCTGGCCGGCGTCAAGCCGCTGTCGTCGCCCGAGCGCCGTGCCATCCAGAACTTCCTGGACGGAGCCGTCGACCTCGACGACGTCGTGGGCCGTACGGTACGGCTGCTGGCGCAGCTGACCCGGCAGGTCGCGGTGGTCCAGTACCCCTCGCTGACCCGGTCCACCGTCCGGCATGTGGAACTCCTCTCCCTCGCGCCCGCTCGCCTGATGCTCGTGCTGATCACGGACACCGGCCGGGTCGAGCAGCGCATGATCGACTGCCCCGCGCCCTTCGCGGAATCCTCGCTCGCGGACCTGCGGGCCCGGCTCAACAGCCGGGTCGTGGGTCGCCGCTTCGCGGATGTGCCGCAGCTGGTGCAGGATCTTCCCGACTCCTTCGAGGCAGAGGACCGGGGGACGGTTTCCACCGTGCTCTCGACCCTGCTCGAAACCCTGGTCGAGGAGACCGAGGAGCGGCTGATGATCGGCGGCACCGCCAATCTGACGCGCTTCGGACACGACTTCCCGCTGACCATCCGGCCGGTGCTCGAAGCTCTCGAGGAGCATGTGGTGCTCCTCAAGCTGCTCGGTGAGGCCAAGGAAGCGGGCGGCATGGGCATGACTGTGAAGATCGGTCATGAGAACGCCCATGAGGGACTCAACTCCACGTCCGTCGTCGCGGTCGGCTACGGTTCGGGCGACGAGGCAGTTGCCAAACTCGGCGTGGTCGGACCGACCCGCATGGACTACCCCGGAACGATGGGAGCGGTACGCGCAGTGGCACGTTACGTCGGACAGATCCTGGCGGAGTCGTAAGTGGCCACGGACTACTACGCCGTACTCGGCGTACGCCGCGACGCGTCCCAGGACGAGATCAAGAAGGCCTTCCGCCGACTTGCCCGTGAACTCCACCCGGATGTCAATCCGGACCCGAAGACGCAGGAGCGCTTCAAGGAGATCAACGCCGCCTACGAGGTGCTGTCGGACCCGCAGAAGAAGCAGGTCTACGACCTCGGCGGCGACCCGCTCTCGCAGGCGGGCGGCCAGGGCGCGGGCGGCTTCGGCGCCGGTGGCTTCGGGAACTTCTCGGACATCATGGACGCGTTCTTCGGAACGGCATCGCAGCGGGGCCCCAGGTCGCGCACGCGGCGCGGCCAGGACGCGATGATCCGCCTGGAGATCGAGCTCAACGAGGCCGCCTTCGGCACGACGAAGGACATCCAGGTCGACACGGCCGTCGTCTGTACGACGTGTTCGGGCGAGGGCGCCGCGCCGGGTACCTCGGCGCAGACCTGCGACATGTGCCGCGGTCGCGGCGAGGTCTCGCAGGTGACGCGGTCCTTCCTGGGCCAGGTCATGACCTCCCGGCCGTGCCCCCAGTGCCAGGGCTTCGGAACGGTCGTGCCGACCCCGTGCCCCGAGTGCGCGGGCGACGGGCGGGTACGGTCCCGCCGCACCCTGACCGTCAAGATCCCGGCCGGTGTCGACAACGGCACGCGCATTCAGCTCGCGGGCGAGGGCGAGGTCGGCCCTGGCGGCGGCCCCGCGGGCGACCTGTACGTCGAGATCCACGAACTGCCGCACCCGGTGTTCCAGCGCCGCGGCGACGATCTCCACTGCACGGTGACGATCCCCATGACGGCGGCGGCGCTGGGCACGAAGTGCCCGCTGGAGACGCTGGACGGCATCGAGGAGATCGACATCCGTCCGGGCACGCAGTCCGGCCAGTCGATCCCGCTGCACGGGCGCGGCATCACGCACCTGCGGGGCGGCGGCCGCGGCGACCTGATCGTGCATGTCGAGGTGATGACCCCGACGAAACTGGACGTGGACCAGGAGCGGCTGCTGCGGGACCTGGCGAAGCTGCGCGGCGAGGAAAGGCCGACGGGGCAGTTCCAGCCGGGGCAGCAGGGACTGTTCTCCCGCCTGAAGGACGCGTTCAACGGACGGTGACTGCAGTCACACGGTTCGTGGTTGCCGTGGGCCGGGGGGGGCGTTGGTGGTGGCTGTCCGGTGGGTGTTTTGCGGGCGAACCCGCAGCGGGGCGACCCGGACGTCATCTCAAACGCCGGACGGGCTGGATGTCAGCCCGTCCGGCGTTTGAGGACAGGCCCGAAGGGTGCGCAAGCCCCGGGTAACGAACGGAACGCTGGATTCGGTGGCGCGCCGGTCGCATGGCACCATGCCTCCATGTCCTCCGCACTGACCGATCTTTGCCGGTATCCGATCGTGCAGGCCCCCATGGCCGGCGGCGCATCCTGCCCCCAGCTTGCCGCCGCCGTGTCCGAAGCCGGCGGGCTCGGGTTCCTCGCTGCCGGGTACAAGACAGCGGACGGCATGTACCAGGAGGTCAAACAGGTTCGCGGGCTCACCGCGCAGCCCTTCGGCGTCAATCTCTTCATGCCGCAGCCCAACACCGCCGACCCCGGTGCCGTCGAGGTCTACCGCAATCAGCTCGCCGGCGAGGCCACCTGGTACGAGACCCCTCTCGGCGACCCCGAGTCCGGGCGGGACGACGGCTACGAGGCCAAGCTGGCCATCCTCCTCGACGACCCCGTACCCCTGGTCTCCTTCACCTTCGGCTGCCCGACCCGCAGTGTGCTCGACTCCTTCGCCAAGGCCGGGACCTTCACCGTCGTCACCGTCACCACGCCCGAGGAGGCGCAGGCAGCGCAGTGGGCCGGGGCCGACGCCGTGTGTGTGCAGGGCATCGAGGCCGGCGGCCACCAGGGCACCCACCGCGACGACCCCGAGTCCGACGGCACCGGAATCGGGCTGCTCTCGCTCGTCGCCCTGGTCCGCGAAAGCGTGCAGCTTCCGGTCATCGCCGCGGGCGGACTGATGCGCGGCGGCCAGATCGCGGGCGTGCTCGCGGCGGGGGCGGTCGCAGCGCAGCTCGGGACGGCGTTCCTGGTCTGCCCCGAGTCCGGTGCGAACGCGTTGCACAAACAGGCCATGACGAATCCTTTGTTCGTACGCACCGAACTCACCCGCGCCTTCTCCGGGCGGCCCGCCCGCGGCCTCGTGAACCGCTTCATGCGCGAGCACGGCCCGTACGCACCCGCCGCGTACCCCCAGGTGCACCACCTGACCAGCGGTCTGCGCAAGGCCGCGGCCAAGGCGGGCGACCCGCAGGGCATGGCGCTGTGGGCCGGGCAGGGCCACCGGCTGGCGCGTGAACTGCCGGCCGGCCGCCTCATCGACGTCCTTGTGGCCGAAACGGACTCCGCGCGCGCCGCTCTGGCGTTGGGCGGTTCCCGATGACAGCGCCGGTCTTCGTCGTCGACTCCCTGGAGGGCGTCGGCCCGGGGGCGAGCGTCATTCTGGACGGGCCCGAGGGACGGCACGCCGTCTCCGTACGCAGGCTGCAGCCCGGCGAGGACATCGTGCTGACGGACGGGCGCGGGCGGGGGGCTGCGGGAGTTGTCGTACGGGCCGAGGGCAAGGACCGGCTGATCGTCGAGCCGCGGGAGTTCCCGACGGAGCCGGAGCCGGCGCCCCGTATCACCGTGGTCCAGGCCCTGCCCAAGGGCGACCGCGGTGAACTTGCCGTCGAGACGATGACGGAGACCGGGGTCGACGCGGTCGTGCCGTGGGCCGCCGCGCGCTGCATCACGCAGTGGAAGGGCGAACGGGGCGCCAAGTCGCTCGCGAAGTGGCGGGCGACGGCGCGCGAGGCGGGCAAGCAGTCGCGCCGGCTCCGCTTCCCGGAGGTCGCGGACGCGGCAACGACCAAGCAGGTTGCGTCACTTCTGGCCGAAGCGGACTTCGCGGCGGTGCTGCACGAGGAGGGCGCCGAGCCGCTGGCCACGGCTGAGCTTCCCGCGGAGGGGTCGATCGTGCTGGTGGTGGGGCCCGAAGGGGGTGTGTCCCCACAGGAGTTGGCGGCGTTCGCCGAGGCGGGCGCGAAGCCGTACCGGCTGGGCCGGAGTGTGCTGCGCACGTCGACGGCGGGCACGGCGGCGACGGCGCTCCTGCTCGGCCGCACGGGCCGCTGGTCCTAGCACGGCGGGCGCTTCACGAGTGGCGGCAAGCGGACTACCGCAGCCGGTGACACAGTGGGAGGCTGCCTCTCATGGGGGCTCTGAGACGCGTACTCGACCCGCGCACCCTCGCCGCAGTCTGCGCTGCCTCGGCCGCAGTTGTCGGTGTCGGTGCCTGTGAACCGACCACCGGCGGGCTCAGTTCCGTCGCGGTCGCGGTCACCACCGACAAGACGGCGACCAGCACGCTGGAGCGGATCGGCTTCAAGGTGCGCTGGCTCAGTTGTACGGCCACCATGAACGGCGGCAAGGCGCCCGCCTCCGCGTCGCCGTCCGGGCCGAGCGTGGCCACCGTCGACTGTCAGGGTGAGACCGAATCCGGGCAGAAGATCACGGTCAAGGGCAAGGTGACGGACGAGCGTTCGGGCAGGTGTGTACGCGGGGATCTCGTCGCAAAGGTCGGCGGCAAGGTCGTCTTCGAGGCGAGCATGCTCGGCAACTGCAGTGCCGCGCCCAGCAGTACGCCGGTGACCCGGCCGCCGGGCGGGCCCGGGCGTCCCACGGTCACCGTCACGGTGACCGTGACCGAGACACCCGACGCGCCGGGCAAGTGATCCGAAAGCCGTGACCGGGCGGCGGCCACTTGCCTAGGGTGACGGTGTGACGCACCCTGCCTACCTCCGGTATCCGCATGTCCACGGCGAGTTGATCGCCTTCACCGCAGAGGACGACGTCTGGGTCGCCCCTCTCGACGGCGGCCGCGCGTGGCGCGTCAGCGCCGACAACGTTCCGGTGAACCATCCGAGGATTTCGCCCGACGGTACGCACATAGCCTGGTCCTCACAGCGGGCAGGCGCCCCCGAAGTGCATCTCGCGCCTGTCGACGGCGGTCCCACGGACCGCCTGACGTACTGGGGCAGCGCCAAGACGTCCGTCCGCGGCTGGACCCCCGACGGCCGGGTCCTCGCGATCACCACCCACGGCCAGGCCACGCTGCGCCGCACCTGGGCGCGTGCCGTGCCGCTCGACGGCGGGCCCGCGGCCGTACTCCCGTACGGGCCCGTCGGCGATGTCGCGCACGGGCCGTACACCGTGCTGCTCTCCGCCACGATGGGCCGCGAGGCCGCCGCCTGGAAGCGCTACCGGGGCGGCACCGCGGGCAAGTTGTGGATCGACCCGGACGGCGAGGGCGAGTTCGTACGCCTCCACGAGGAGCTCGACGGGAACATCGAGTACCCCCTCTGGGTGGGGGACCGGATCGCTTTCCTGTCCGACCACGAAGGCGCCGGCGCGCTCTATTCGTCGGCGGCCGACGGGTCCGGGCTGCGGCGGCACACGCCGGTCGACGGCTTCTACGCCCGCCACGCCTCCACCGACGGCACCCGCGTCGTCTACGCATCCGCCGGTGAACTGTGGCTCCTCGACGACCTGGACGCCGCCGAACCCCGCCGGCTCGACATCCGCCTCGGCGGCCAGCGCACCGATCTGCGCCCACGCCCCGTCAGGGCCGACCACCACTTCGGCACCGCGGCCCCCGACCACACGGGCCGCGGCAGCGCCGTGGAGGTCCGCGGCGGCGTGCACTGGGTCACCCACCGGGAGGGGCCCGCGCGGGCGCTCGCCGCAGAGCCCGGCGTACGGGCCAGGCTGCCCCGCACCTTCCGCGTCCAGGGTGAGGAACACGTCGTCTGGGTCACCGACGCCGAGGGCGAGGACGCACTCGAATTCGCCCCGGCCACCGGCCCCGCGCCCGGCGCGACACCCCGCAGGCTCGGCGCCGGACGCCTCGGCCGTGTACTGAGCCTCGCCGTCGCACCCGACGGCAGCCGGGCCGCCGTCGCCTCGCACGACGGCCGCGTCCTGCTCGTCGACCGTGAGTCGGGTGAGGTCCGCGAGGCCGACCGCAGTGAGCACGGCGACGCCACCGGCCTTGCCTTCTCGCCCGACTCCGGCTGGCTCGCCTGGTCGCACGCGGGACCCGACCCGCTGCGCCAGCTCAAGCTCGCCAACACCGCCGATCTGTCGGTCTCCGAGGCGACCCCGCTGCGCTTCTGCGACTACCAGCCCGCCTTCACGCTCGACGGAAAGCACCTCGCGTTCCTCTCCGAGCGCGCCTTCGACCCGGTCTACGACACGCATGTCTTCGACCTCGCCTTCGTCCGCGGCTGCCGCCCGCATCTGATCACGCTGGCGGCCGCCACGCCCTCGCCGTTCGGGCCGCAGCGCCACGGCCGGGCGTTCGAGACGGACAAGGACAAGGACCAGGTACGGCAGGAGGGCGAGGACAGTGGCGTCCCCGTGACCCGTATCGACCTCGAAGGGCTCGCCGACCGGATAGTGCCCTTCCCCGTCGAGGCCGCCAGCTACTCCACGCTGCGCGCCGCCAAGGACGGACTGCTGTGGCTGCGCCACCCGCTGCGCGGCGTCCTCGGCGCGACCCGTGCGACGCCGGACGACCCGGGGCCCCAGACTGCTCTGGAGAGGTACGACCTCGTCCAGCAGCGGAGCGAGGAACTCACCCCGGACGCGACGAGCTTCTCCGTCAGCGGAGACGGCAAGCGGGTGCTGCTGTACACCGACGGCAAGCTCAAGGTGGTCCCGAGCGACCGCAGGGCCTCGCGGGACGAGGACAGCGACACCAACATCACCGTCGACCTCTCGCGGGTGCGCGGCAGCGTCGACCCGGCCGCCGAGTGGCGGCAGATGTACGACGAGGCCGGGCGCCTGATGCGCGACAACTTCTGGCGCGCGGACCTCGGCGGCGTCGACTGGGACGGCGTCCTGGACCGCTACCGCCCGATCCTGTCCAGGGTGGCCACCCACGACGATCTGATCGATCTGCTCTGGGAGGTGCAGGGCGAGCTCGGCACCTCGCACGCCTATGTCACGCCGCGCGGCGGGTACGGAAGCGCGAGCACCCGCCAGGGCCTGCTGGGAGCGGACATCTCCCGTGCGGCGGACGGAGCCTGGCGGATCGACCGCATCCTGCCGTCCGAGACGTCCGACCCGAACGCCCACTCACCGCTCGCGGCGCCCGGCGTCGCCGTCCGCGCGGGCGACGCGATCCTCGCGGTGGACGGCAGGCCGGTGGACCCGGTCGCCGGGCCCGGACCGCTGCTCGTGGGCGCCGCGGGCAAGCCCGTCGAACTGACCGTTTCCCCGGCGGGCGGCGGCGATCCGCGCCACGCTGTGGTCGTACCGCTCAGTGACGAGGAGCCGCTGCGCTACCACGCCTGGGTAGCGGACCGTCGTGCCTACGTCCATGAGAAGTCCGGCGGTCGCCTCGGCTATCTGCACGTCCCCGACATGCAGGCGCCCGGTTGGGCCCAGATCCACCGCGATCTGCGGATCGAGGTCGCCTGCGAGGGCCTGGTGGTGGACGTACGCGAGAACCGCGGCGGGCACACCTCCCAACTCGTCGTCGAGAAGCTGGCGCGCCGGATCGTGGGCTGGGACCTGCCGCGCGGGATGCAGCCGTTCAGCTACCCGCAGGACGCGCCGCGCGGCCCCGTGGTCGCGGTGGCGAACGAGTTCTCGGGCTCGGACGGCGACATCGTCAACGCGGCGATCAAGGCGCTCGGCATCGGCCCGGTCGTGGGAACACGCACCTGGGGAGGCGTTGTAGGCATTGACAGCCGGTACTCCCTGGTGGACGGGACGCTGGTGACCCAGCCCAAGTACGCGTTCTGGCTGGAGGGGTACGGCTGGGGCGTGGAGAACCACGGCGTCGACCCGGACGTGGAGGTGGTGATGTCCCCTCAGGACCATGCGGCGGGGCGCGACCCGCAGCTGGACGAGGCGGTACGGATGGCGCTCGCGGTGCTGTCGGAGAACCCGGCGAAGTCCCCGCCGGACCTGCCCCAGGGACTGTGACGGCACGACCCAGGACGCTGGCTGCCTGCCGCACCGGGCGCCGGTCCCCACGGACCGGCGCCCGGCGGCGGCGCGCGTGGCCGATACGATGCAAGCCGTAGTGGACCCACGCGAGGAGGACCCCGGCATGGCGGGAGAACCGCAGGCTGACTGCCTGTTCTGCAAGATCGTCGCGGGGGAGGTGCCCGCCACCGTCGTACGGGAGACCGAACGGATCGTCGCCTTCCGCGACATCAACCCCCAGGCCCCCACCCACATTCTGATCATCCCCAAGGCGCACTACCGTGACGCCGCCTCGCTCGCCGCCGCCGAGCCGGAGCTCGCCGCCGATGTGCTGCGCGAGGCGGGTGAGGTCGCCGCCGAGGAGAAGGTGGACGGCGCCGGATACCGGCTCGTCTTCAACACGGGAAGCGGTGCCGGCCAGACGGTCTTCCACGCCCACGCGCATCTGCTGGGCGGCCGCGGTCTCGAATGGCCCCCGGGATAAGGAAGCCGACTCACCTTGTCCGTACGTGAATTGGTCGTGCTCGGTACCGCCAGCCAGGTCCCGACCCGGCATCGCAACCACAACGGCTACCTCCTGCGCTGGGACGGCGAGGGCATGCTGTTCGACCCCGGCGAGGGCACGCAGCGCCAGATGCTGCGGGCCGGGGTCGCCGCGCACGACATCAACCGGATCTGCGTCACGCATTTCCACGGCGACCACTCCCTCGGCCTCGCCGGAGTGATCCAGCGCATCAACCTCGACCGGGTCCCGCACGAGGTGTCCGCGCACTACCCGGCAAGCGGGCAGCGTTTCTTCGACCGGCTGCGGTACGCGACGGCCTACCGCGAAACCGTCGAGCTGATCCAGGCCCCCGTCGCCGCCGACGGAGTGCTGGCCGAGACCGGCTCGTACACCCTCGAAGCCCGCAGGCTCTCGCACCCCGTCGAGTCGTACGGCTACTGCGTCACCGAGCCGGACGGCCGCCGCATGCTGCCCGAGGAGCTCGCCGCGCACGGCATCAAGGGTCCCGACGTGGGGCGGCTCCTGCGCGAGGGCGAGGTGAACGGCGTCACCCTGGCCGAGGTCAGCGAGGTCCGCAAGGGACAGCGGTTCGCCTTCGTCATGGACACCCGCCTCTGCGACGGCGTGCACGCGCTCGCGGACGGTTGCGACATGCTCGTCATCGAGTCGACCTTCCTCGACGAGGACGGACAACTGGCCACGGACCACGGCCACCTGACCGCCGGGCAGGCGGCGCGGGCCGCCCGCGACGCGGGAGTGCGGCATCTGGTTCTCACGCACTTCTCGCAGCGCTACAGCGACCCGGACGAGTTCGAGCGGCAGGCACGCGCGGCCGGGTTCGACGGCGAACTGACCATCGCCCAGGACCTGTTGCGCGTTCCCCTCCCCAAGAGGCACCAGTGAACGAGGCGAAAGCCGTATCACCCGTTCGGTGAGCAGCACACGGTCCCATTGACTGCCCTCCGCGCTGTATCTAGTCTCGATCTCGTTCTCATCCATGTACGGCATCTACATAGGGAGACGGCGGTGGCGCGGGACCTGACGATCACCGAGGTGCGGCTCACCCCGATCCTCGTCGCCGACCCGCCGCTGCTCAACACCCAGGGCGTGCACCAGCCGTACACCCCCCGCCTCATCGTCGAAGTGGTCACGGCCGACGGTGTCACCGGCGTCGGCGAAACCTACGGAGACACCAAGTACCTCGACCTCGCAGCGCCCTTGGCGGACGCGCTGCCCGGCCGCCAGGTCAGCGATGTGAACGGCCTGGACCGGCTTGCCGACCTCGTGTGCGGCGATTCGCCCCGGGCCACGGGCGCGGACGCCGTCGACGCGGGCGGACTGCGCGGGGTGCAGACGGCCGACAAACTGCGGCTGTCCGTCGTCTCCGGCTTCGAGGTCGCCTGCCTCGACGCGCTCGGCAAGGCACTGGGGCTGCCCGTGCACGCGCTGCTCGGGGGCAAGGTGCGCGACGCCGTCGAGTACAGCGCGTATCTCTTCTACCGCTGGGCCGGACACCCGGGCGGGGCCGGGGAGCCGGACGACTGGGGCGCGGCGCTCGACCCGGCGGGTGTGGTCGCCCAGGCCAGGCGTTTCTCGCGCCGGTACGGCTTCGCCTCCTTCAAGCTCAAGGGCGGCGTCTTCGAGCCGGACCAGGAGATCGCGGCCGTACGGGCGCTCGCGGAGGCCTTCCCGGGACAGCCGCTACGGCTGGACCCCAACGGCGCCTGGTCGGTCGAGACCTCGCTGAGGGTCGCGGAGGAGCTCGGGGACGTACTGGAGTATCTGGAGGACCCGGCGAGCGGCACCGACCGGATGGCCGCCGTGGCTGCCGCCACCGGAGTGCCGCTCGCGACCAACATGTGCGTTACCACCTTCGCGGAGATCCCGGAGGCCTTCGCGCGCGGCGCCGTCCAGATCGTTCTCTGCGACCACCACTACTGGGGCGGACTGCTAAACACCCGTGAACTGGCCGCGATCTGCGGCACGTTCGGGGTCGGCCTGTCCATGCACTCCAATACGCACCTGGGTATCAGCCTCGCCGCC
Organism: Streptomyces sp. SLBN-118; assembly: GCF_006715635.1. NCBI lineage: Bacteria > Bacillati > Actinomycetota > Actinomycetes > Kitasatosporales > Streptomycetaceae > Streptomyces > Streptomyces sp. SLBN-118. Next base: position 2,539,726 of record NZ_VFNP01000002.1, on the reverse strand, counting down.
ATGACCCATGTCGCCGCCGTCGTCCCCCGTCTGGACCACGCCTGCGACAGCCACTACCCCTGGCAGACCGAGGACGTCATCACCGAGCGCCTCGACTTCAAGGACGGCCGTATCACCGTCAGCGATCTGCCGGGGCTCGGCGTCGAACTCGACCGGGACAAGCTCGCCCGCCTGAACCGGCGCTGGCTCGACGACGACGGCACGATGCGCGAACGCGACGACGCGGCGGCGATGCGGGTCGCCGAGCCGGGCTGGGCCGCACCGCCCGTCCCGCGCTGGTAGCCCGGGCGCCCCCAGCCGCTCCATCGGGCAGACTGGCCTGATCTGCACCACGTACCAGGAGCGGCACGGTGAGCACTCGACTCGGAGAGCAACGGGACCACGCGGCCGCCTGCCTCGACCCGCTCGCGGGCCTGCGGACCCCCGACGACCCGGCCTGCGACGTCTACCTCACCGGCAACGTCTTCCTGGACATCATCTTCACCGGCCTCGACTCCGCGCCCGTCCGCGGCACCGAGTCCTGGGCCCGCGGCATGGGATCGAGCCCCGGGGGCGTCGCCAACATGGCCACCGCCCTCGCCCGCCTCGGGCTGCGCACCTCGCTCGCCGCCGCCTTCGGGGACGACCACTACGGCGAGTACTGCTGGGACGCCCTCGAACAGGGTGAGGGCATCGACCTCGCCCTCTCACGCACCGTCCCCGGCTGGCACTCGCCCGTCACCGTCTCCATGGCGTACGAGGGCGAACGCACGATGGTCTCCCACGGCCACGAGGCCCCGCCGCCGGAGCCCGCCCCTGACTGCCCGCCGCCCGCCCGCGCCGCCGTCGCGTCGCTGACACCGGGCCGGGCCGAGTGGATCGCGCAGGCCGCCCGCAAGGGCACCCGCATCTTCGCCGACGTCGGCTGGGACGAGACCGGCCGCTGGGACCCCGACGACCTCGCCGATCTGGAGCACTGCGAGGCCTTCCTGCCCAACGCGGAGGAGGCGATGCGCTACACCCGCACCGACTGCCCGCGCGCAGCCGCCCGCGCGCTGACAGAACGGGTTCCGGTCGCCGTCGTCACGCTGGGTGCGGAGGGCGCCTACGCGGTGGACGGGGCGACCGGTGAGAGCGCTCAGGTTCCGGCCATCGAGGTGGAGGCGCTCGACCCGACGGGGGCCGGGGACGTGTTCGTGGCAGGGTTCGTCACCGGCACCCTCGCCGGCTGGCCGCTCGCCGACCGGCTCGCCTTCGCCGGGCTGACGGCCGCCCTGTCGGTGCAGGAGTTCGGCGGATCACTCTCCGCGCCCGGCTGGTCCGAGATCGCGGCATGGTGGCAGCACGTTCAGGTCGTCGCCGACCAGGACCCCGCGGCCCTGCGGCGGTACGCCTTCCTGGAAGCGCTGCTGCCCGCCCCGGCCAGGCCCTGGCCGCTGCGCAGGGCGGTCCCGACCATCGGCTTCGGCCGCTCCGCGTAGCAGGGCGACGACAGTCGGTCCCGGCGGACCCGGCCCGGAGCACGCAGGGACGCCCGCAGAAAAGCCCTCGGCCTTGTCAGTGCCAGGTCGTACGCTTGGTATCTCAGAGGTTGTCGAGCAGCGAGAACCCTGTAACGGGAGGTATGTGCAGGCCACAGAGCCGGCCCATGACTCAGACACCCACAGCCCAGAGCCCAGCACCGGGGCAGGCACGAGCCCACTTCACCGTCCCCGCCAAGCATCCGATGGTGACGGTCCTGGGCTCGGGTGACGCCCTGCTGCACGTGATCGAGAAGGCCTTCCCGGCGGCCGACATCCATGTCCGGGGCAATCAGGTGAGCGCGGTCGGCGACGCGGCGGAAGTCGCGATGATCCAGCGCCTGTTCGACGAGATGATGCTGGTGCTCCGCACCGGTCAGCCGATGACGGAGGACGCAGTGGAACGCTCGATCGCCATGCTCCAGGCGAGCGAGACCGGCAACGGGCCGGACGAGACCCCGGCCGAGGTGCTCACCCAGAACATCCTCTCCAGCCGCGGCCGCACCATCCGCCCCAAAACCCTCAACCAGAAGCGCTACGTCGACGCGATCGACAAGCACACGGTTGTGTTCGGCATCGGCCCCGCCGGTACGGGCAAGACGTATCTCGCCATGGCCAAGGCAGTCCAGGCCCTGCAGTCCAAGCAGGTCACCCGGATCATCCTGACCAGGCCCGCGGTCGAGGCGGGAGAGCGGCTGGGATTTCTGCCCGGCACGCTCTACGAGAAGATCGACCCCTACCTGCGCCCGCTGTACGACGCGCTGCACGACATGCTCGACCCCGACTCGATCCCGCGGCTGATGGCGGCGGGCACGATCGAGGTCGCGCCACTGGCGTACATGCGGGGACGGACCCTGAACGACGCCTTCATCATTCTCGACGAGGCGCAGAACACGAACCCCGAGCAGATGAAGATGTTCCTGACGAGGCTCGGCTTCGACTCGAAGATCGTCATCACGGGCGATGTCACCCAGGTGGACCTTCCGAGCGGCACGAAGAGCGGTCTGCGCCAGGTCCGGGACATCCTGGACGGCGTCGACGACGTGCACTTCTCGCTGCTCACGTCGCAGGATGTCGTACGGCACAAGCTCGTCGGCCGTATCGTCGACGCGTACGAGAAGTACGACATCCAAAACGGGAAGTAGCCAAAGCGCGCCATGTCGATCGACGTCAACAACGAGTCCGGAACCGAGGTCGACGAGCAGGCGATCCTCGACATCGCCCGCTACGCGCTCGCGCGGATGCGTATCCACCCGCTCTCCGAGCTCTCGGTGATCGTCGTGGACGCCGAGGCCATGGAGCAACTGCACATCCAGTGGATGGACCTGTCCGGTCCGACCGATGTCATGTCCTTCCCGATGGACGAGCTGCGCCCGCCGGTCAAGGACGACGAGGAGCCCCCGCAGGGGCTCCTCGGTGACATCGTGCTCTGCCCCGAAGTCGCCAAGAAGCAGGGCGAAGAGGCCGAGACACAGCACTCCATGGACGAGGAGCTCCAGCTCCTGACCGTCCACGGAGTGCTGCACCTGCTCGGTTACGACCACGAGGAGCCGGACGAGAAGGCCGAAATGTTCGGGCTCCAGGCTGCGATCGTCGACGGCTGGCGGGCGGAGAAGGGCCTTTCCGGTCCGTCCCCGGCGCCGACCGTCTCATGACCGGCCAACTGGTCTTCGGCGCGATCCTGCTGGTCGTCGTCGCCTGGCTGGCCGCCTGCGCCGAGGCGGGCATCGCCCGCACCTCCAGCTTCCGCGCCGCCGAGGCCGTCCGCTCCGGGCGCCGCGGCTCCGCCAAGCTGGAACAGGTCGCCGCCGACCCGACCCGCTATCTGAACGTCGCCCTGCTGGTGCGGGTGGCCTGCGAGATGGGGGCAGGGGTCCTCGTCACCTACGCCTGCCTGCAGGAGTTCTCCAAGACCTGGGAGGCGCTGACCGTCGCCATCGGCGTGATGGTCCTCGTCTCGTACGTCGCGGTGGGCGTCTCACCGCGCACGATCGGACGCCAGCACCCGCTGAACACCGCGACGGCCGCGGCGTACGTCCTGCTGCCGCTCGCCAGGATCATGGGTCCCATCCCGCAGCTGCTGATCCTGCTCGGCAACGCCTTCACCCCCGGAAAGGGGTTCCGCAAGGGCCCGTTCGCGAGCGAGGCGGAACTGCGGGCCATGGTCGACCTCGCCGAGCAGGAGTCACTGATCGAGGACGAGGAGCGCCGGATGGTGCACTCCGTTTTCGAGCTCGGCGACACACTCGTACGCGAAGTGATGGTCCCGCGAACCGATCTGGTCTGCATCGAGCGCTACAAGACCATCCGTCAGGCGCTGACGCTGGCGCTGCGCTCGGGCTTCTCCCGGATCCCGGTGACCGGGGAGAACGAGGACGACATCGTCGGGATCGTGTACCTGAAGGACCTCGTCCGCAAGACACACATCAACCGGGACTCCGAGTCCGACCTGGTGTCGACGGCGATGCGGCCCGCCGCGTTCGTGCCCGACACCAAGAACGCGGGCGATCTGCTGCGCGAGATGCAGCAGGAGCGCAACCATGTCGCCGTCGTCATCGACGAGTACGGCGGCACGGCGGGGATCGTCACCATCGAGGACATCCTGGAAGAGATCGTCGGCGAGATCACCGACGAGTACGACCGTGAACTTCCGCCGGTCGAGGAACTCGGCGACGGACGCTTCCGGGTGACCGCCCGGCTCGACATCGGGGACCTCGGTGAGCTCTACGGCCTCGACGAACTCGACGACGAGGACGTGGAGACGGTCGGCGGCCTCCTGGCGAAGGCACTCGGCCGGGTCCCGATCGCGGGCGCGTCCGCGGTCGTCGACCTGCCCGACGGCCGCGAGCTGCGCCTGACGGCGGAGTCCCCGGCGGGCCGCCGGAACAAGATC